>DASWVO010000031.1:0-14304 GCA_036406235.1 Opitutaceae bacterium | reverse complement strand
GGTTTGTGGCGCGTCGCCGGCAATCGGCACCTCACGCCGGAATGAGTTCGAGTTGGATGCCGTCGGGGTCGGTCAATGACCGCGGCGCCGCCAGATCGGCGATGCGGGCGTGCACGGAGAGGAGGCCTGCGACGGGCGTGGTGGCGGGTCGCGCCGGACCGCCCCAGGTATTCGCGCCGAAATGATGATGGTAGCCGTCGGCGCCGAGGAAAAGGGCGCCGGGGAAATCGTCCTGCATCACGTCCATGCCGAGGTGTTCGGTGTAGAAAGCGCGGGTCGCGGCGAGATCGGCGACGCGCAGGTGCACGTGGCCGATGATCGTGCCGGGTGGCAGACCGTGCGCCTCGCCATCCGGCGCGGCGGCGAGCAGGTTGTCGACGTCCACCGCGGTCGTACCCATCGCCACGCGCTGGGTGTTACCCGGTGGGCGCGGCCACACCGATCGGGGCCGGTCGGCGTAAAGTTCCAGGCCGATGCTGTCGGGATCGGACAGATACAAGGCTTCGCTCACGCCGTGGTCGCCCATACCCTCAAGCGGATAGCGCGCCAGGGCGAGCCGGCGGAGCACGCGAGCCAGGGCCGCGCGGTTCGGCAAAAGCAGCGCCACATGGAAGAGCCCGGGAACGTTGACCGGCTTGGGCACGGCATCCGGCTTTTCGATGAGGGTCAGGAGCGGATCGGCACCCAGGCGGGCGCGCAACGTCATGATTTCCGGCTGCGGCCGGTTGGCGTGAAGGCCGAGGATCCCCGCATAGAAGGCTTCGGCTCGCGCCAGCGAGGAGACGTGCAGCCGGGCTTCGGTAAAGGCAAAGGAACGCATCGTATGTCCCCAGGATGCACAGATCCGGTGAGGGCGCGACTCCCGGTCCGGCGGACGCGGGCGCGCCCGGGCTGTGGCGCGCCGGGACCGGATTATCCGGGGTTGCAATACCCCGCGTTTCCGCGACCCTGTCACCTTTCCCAATCGTCACATGTTAAGAAAGATCATCGCGAAGCTGCGCAGCACGCTGGCACCTTCGTCCCAGAAAGCGCCGGCAAAGCACGCCGGCAAACCCGCTTCCAAATCGCAGCCCCGTTCCTCCGAACCGCGCCCGGGTCGCGGACCCCGCGCCCAAGGGCCCGGCGGTCACGGTCAAAGCCGGGGGCAGGAGCCGGGCGGCCAAGCCCGAGGCGAGCAACGCAGGGACCGCGGCGAGCAGCGCGGAGGCCGGGGCGAACGTGGCGGGAAGGGCGGCCGCGGCCGGGAGCGCGAGCGCGATCGCGATTCGCGTCCGGCGCGCGCCGAGCGTGACACGTTTGAGCATCCGCGCCGCGAGCCGGTAAAGCCGGTGACGCCCGTGGTCGTGCCACCGCAGGACACCGCCTTTACGAAGCTCGGGCTCAACGATGCGATCGCGTTTTCCGTCGCGGAGATGGGTTATGCGGAACCCACGCCGATCCAGGCCCAAGCCGTCCCGGTCGTGCTGGCGGGTCGTGATGTCATTGGCTCGGCCCAGACGGGCACGGGCAAGACCGCGGCGTTCGCGCTGCCGATTCTGCACCGCCTCGGGGCCCACGGCCGGATGCGCTGCCTCGTTCTCGAGCCCACGCGCGAGCTCGCGTTGCAGGTCGAGGAAGCTTTTCAGAAGTATTCAAAATATACCGACCTCACGACGACGATCGTCTATGGCGGCGTCGGCTACGGCAAACAGCGCGAGGACCTGAAGCGCGGCGTCGACATCCTCGCCGCCACACCCGGCCGCCTGCTCGACCTGATGGAGGAGGGCGCGGCCCGTCTCGACGATGTCGAGATCCTCGTGCTCGACGAGGTCGACCGCATGCTCGACATGGGCTTCCTGCCCGACGTGAAGCGGATCGTGCAAAAATGCCCGAAGGCGCGACAGACGTTGTTCTTCACTGCCACGCTGCCGCCGGAGATCGCGTCGCTCGCGGGCTGGGCGCTGCGCGATCCGATGGAAATCAAGATCGGCCAGCGCCGTTCGCCCGCCGAAACGGTGGCGCATGCATTCTATCCGGTGGTCGCTTCGCAGAAGTTCGATCTCCTGCTCGAGCTGCTCAAGCGCACGGATTTCAAGAGCGTGATCATCTTCAGCCGCACGCGCATGGGCGCCGATCGCATCGCGCATCGCCTGCAGCGCGAAGGCCACTCCGTGGGCGTGCTGCACTCCGACCGCAACCAGCGCGAACGCGTCGAGGCCCTCGAAGGCTTCAAGTCGGGCAAGTTCGAGGTGCTGGTAGCGACCGACATCGCCGCGCGCGGCCTCGACATCGCGGGCGTGTCACATGTGGTCAACTACGATGTCCCCGAGAATCCCGAGGACTACGTGCACCGCATCGGCCGCACGGGGCGGGCTCAGGCCACCGGCGACGCGTTCACACTCGTGACCGAGGAGGACGTGCGTGATGCGCGTTCGATCGAGCGCTTCATCAACGCGGCGATCGAGCGCAAGAAGCTCGAAGGTTTCGACTACATTTACTCCGCGCTCTTCGACGAAAGTGTCCAGGCCGCGGCGGCGCCGGCCAAGCCCGCCACGCGCCTCATGCGCGGCATGCGGCGCTGACGCTGCGAGCATTCTCAACGGAGAGGCCGCGCTGCGCCTTCCATGGTGGGTCGGGCTCTACACCCGACTTTATACTCTGATCGTTTTTCTGTCCGATAGCGCCAACGGCGCGGCCTCATCCAGTCTGGGCCAGCGGCCCATGAACTTCGCTGAGCGGATTTCGAGGGCTGAGCCCGATTCGTGTGCGCGCGAGGATGTGGGCGAGCGATTGCCGCAGGGATGAGCCGGGCTGGCAGCCCTGAGCCGGAAAATATCAGAAGGAACCGGAACGTGGTTCATCAACTGCATTAGGCCGGCTGAGACGCCGTCGAATGCAACCTGGCTCGCTGGCCCGGGCTTCAGGCTCCAAGCCGGGCCCTCCGGCTGCCTGCTCGCGTCGCTTCAGGGCTTTGGCGCAGGTTGGGCTTCCTTCTCTTCCTTCTTGTTGAAGAGCCCCTTCAGGCTGTCGGCCGCCTTTTGCGCCGCGCCGCTGGCCGCGTCGGTTGCGGTGGCTCCGAGGGTGCCGCCGACTTTCTTCGCCGCGTCGGCGGCGGCGCTCACGATACTGGCGAGCACGTTGCGCATGATCGCGCCGGCAAGCTGATCGGCGGTGATGCCGCCTTCTTTCGTGCCGAGATTATCCAGCGAGACTGGCGGCATCGGGACCGTGATCGCGGCGGGCCCGACGCCGAGGGTCACCTGACCGCCGCTGAGACGAAACGTCTTCACCTCGAATTTCAGCGGCGCGCCCTCTTTGGTTTCGGCCACCGGCTTCTGACCGCTGCCGGTCGATTTCTCAATGTTGTTGAGCAGGTCCTTGATGTTGCTGCTCACGATCTTCGTTTCGTAGACGAACTGGGGCTGTTCGATGATGACCTCGTTGACGACGATGTGATCTCCGAGCAGCGAACCCGGCTCGACATCGACGTGGACCTTGCCGAGGTAGAACGCCCGGTCGCTCGTCCAGCCCTGCGGATTGCCGACGAGCAGACCGCTGAGGGTGCCTTCCCCGGAAAGCGGCGAGATCCGCGCGCCTTCGAGCTCGACCTTGGTCAATGTGATGCGAGGACCGACGGTGTTGACGCCCTTCTTCACGATACCACCGAGGAAGAAGGTCGCCACGAGCAGGGCGACGACGACGAGTGCGACGATGACGCCGAGGAAAACGAGGAGCTTTTTCATGGAAGGGTTGGACGGAGAATCGGAGTTATAGATTTGTCGGCGCCGCACAGCAAGCGCTTGGCACGCGCGCGGCAATGGCAAACAATGCGCCTTGGAAGCCAACCTCTGCGCAGCCGCCCCGGCATGCGACCGCTAGACTGCAACCCTCACTTTTTGCGCTATGAGCTTTCCATTTCCCAGACTCACTGCCGACGAAGCAGCCGCTCTTGTACAGAATGGCGACATCATCGGCTTCAGCGGCTTCACGCCGGCTGGAGCCGCAAAGGTGGTGCCGCGCGCCATCGCCACGCGTGCGCGGGCCGAGCACGCAGCGGGCCGGCCGTTCAAGATTGGTGTGATCACCGGCGCGTCCACGGGACCGTCGCTCGACGGCGAGCTCGCCAAGGCCGACGCCGTGCTCTTCCGCACGCCGTATCAGTCCAACCCCGACCTGCGCAAAAAGATCAACTCCGGCGAGGTCCAGTTCTTCGACATGCATCTCTCGATGCTGCCGCAGTCGGTGCGCTACGGATTTCTGGGCAAGGTGAAGTACGCCGTCGTCGAGGCCTGCGAGGTGTTCCCCGGCGGTGAGATCGTGCTCACGACCTCGGTCGGGGCGACGCCCACCTTCTGCCGCGTGGCCGAGAAGGTGATCATCGAGCTCAACCGCGCCCATGCGCCGGCGCTGCGCGGCTTTCACGACATCTACGAGCCGCTCGACCCGCCGCGCCGCCGCGAGATTCCGGTTTACAGCGTGCGCGACCGCATCGGTTCTCCTGTCGTCAAAATCGATCCGTCGAAGATCGCCGGCATCGTCGAGACCAATCTTCCGGACGAGGCGGGCAGCTTCGAAGAGCCAAACGAAGTGACGCGCCGCATCGGCCTCAACGTCGCCGAGTTTCTCGCCGGCGAGCGGCGCCGCGGGACGATTCCGTCGCCGTTCCTGCCGATCCAGTCCGGCGTGGGCGACATCGCCAATGCCGTGCTCGCCGCGATGGGCCAGCACCCCGACATCCCGCCGTTCGAAATGTATTCGGAGGTGCTGCAGGACGCGGTCTTCAAGCTCATGCGCGAGGGCAAGCTCCAATACGCCAGCACCACCGCGATCACGGTCAGCGCCGCGATGAGCAATGAGTTTTATGGCGACCTCGATTTCTACCGGCAGCGCATCGTCATGCGCCCGCAGGAGATCTCGAACCACCCGGAGATCGTGCGCCGGCTGGGCATTGTTTCGATCAACGCGGCGATCGAGGCCGACCTGTTCGGCAACATCAACAGCACACATGTCCTCGGCACGAGCCTGATGAACGGGATCGGCGGCTCGGGCGACTTCACCCGTAACGCCTTCATCTCGATCTTTGTGTGCCCGTCGCTGCAGAAGGGCGGAAAGATTTCCACGATCGTGCCGCTCGTCAGCCATGCCGACCACAGCGAGCACTCGGTGCAGGTGATCATCACCGATCAAGGCATCGCGGACCTGCGCGGCAAGTCGCCGCACGAGCGGGCCGCACTCATTGCGGAAAAGTGCGCGCACCCCGACTTCCGCGAACCGCTGTGCCGTTACGTCGAGCTCACGCGCTCCGGTCAGACGCCGCAGTCGCTGAGCAAGGCCTTCGCCTTCCACCAGAAGTTCCTCGAGACGGGCGACATGCGCGGCGCGTTGATGAATGGCAATGGGGCCGCCCACGCGACGGTGACCGTCGAGCCGCGGGTGGTGGGCGCGGTGCGCTGAATCTTCCGAGGGGAAGGGCGCAGAACACGCAGCGCAAAGCACAGAGCTTGCGGAGGGTTGGACTTCGCGGGCTCAGTGTTTCCTCGGTGATATCTGTGGGTCTCAGTGCCCCTGGCATAGCGGGTTCGTTAACATAGAGAACGTCGTATCCGCCGCGTTGTTGCGCGGCGGCGATCGCCTGCTCAACGTTCCGCGCATGCTTGATGGAACTTGGATCCCGCAAGGCGCCGAATTCGGCGGCCAGTCGTTGCCGCTGCCGCCGGCCCGCTTTGTCATCGCCGGCGCACGCTACGTCGTGGAAACGGGGGACGCGCGCGACGAAGGGGTTCTCCGTATCGACGCGGCGGCGACACCGGCTGCGATCGACATTGTGGGCACGGCGGGCCCGAACGCCGGCAAGACAATCCCCGCGATCTTCCGCATGCGTGGCGAGTTGCTCCAGCTCTGCTACGAGGTCAGCGATACCCCGCGCCGGCCGATCGCGTTCGGCACGGCGCCAGGCTCAGTGCAGTTAATGGTCCGCTACCGCCGGGAAGGGTAGGGCTCGCACCGTTGGCCGCTTCGCCGGGCGTTGGCGGCTCATTGCGGCCGCCGGAGTCGGCCCCTGCGCTCGAAGCGTTGCGCCAACCCCGGTCTTCCTACGCCGTCGCCCCGCAGCACTTCTTGTATTTTTTGCCGCTGCCGCACGGGCACGGGTCGTTGCGGCCGATTTTCGGCGTCGCGCGGCGAACGGTGGCGGACGGCAGAGAATCGTGGCCGGCGTAAACCCACTTTCCGTCCTCGCGGGTAAAGCGGGCGGTTTCGACGTGCTCATGCTCGCGACCGCCACTGCGGAAGCGGGCGGTGAAGGCCACCGTGCCCTCGTCGTCGTCCGGACCGCCGCGGTCGGTGACTCCGATCGTGAGGCCCAGCCATTCGGCGGATTCAGCCCAGCGGCGCGCGTCGGAGAGACTGAAATCGGCGCGCTGCTCGCGGCTGAGGCTGTTTTCAAGATGCGTGTAGTCGTGCCGTACGTACGCCGTGTAGCGCGAGCGCATCAGCGCCTCGGCAGTAGGAGCCGGGACACCGGCGAGGATGGGGCCACAGCAGGATTCGAAAGCAAGGTTGGAGCCGCAGGGACAATTGGACATGAGGACTCATGGCGGCGCGGGTCCGCCCCGGCGGCAAGCTCGGATTCTGGTCCGCCCTTTCTGTTGTCGTGACCAGGTGGTTGTGGGTGACAACCTTTGTCCCCGGACGTGGCGATCCCGGCGCCTACGCTCGCGTCGTGATTGCCGGCGGGTGCATTCCCGTCTCGATCCGCGGATTCGGCCGGATAGACTTCCCGCGAGATGGAAGCCATCCTCGAATTCCTGCAACGGCCGTTCGAGTTGGGCAATCTGCGCTTCACGCCCTTGTCGCTGCTGGTCGGTGTCGGCCTGATCGTGGCGCTGATCGTCGTGGTTGCGGTGATCAAGCGCGTCCTGCGCGACCGCCTTCTGCCCCGTGCCGGTTTGAATCGAGGCGTGAGTATTGCCGTGTCCACACTCGTGGGCTACGGCCTCATTCTTGTCGGCGTGCTGATCATCCTGCCGGTGATGATCCCGGGGTTTAATCTGAACACGCTGTCGCTGATGCTCGGCGCGATCTCCTTCGGCATCGGTTTTGGCCTGCGCAATATCGCCGACAACTTCGTGAGCGGGATCATCCTCCTGATCGAGCGCCCCATCAAGGTCGGCGACCGCATCCAGGTGGGCAGCGTCTATGGCGATGTGGTCGAGATCCGCGCGCGCAGCACCACGGTGCGGACCAACGACAATGTCGACATCGTCGTGCCTAATTCCGAATTCATTTCGAGTCAGGTCACGAACGTCAGCCATCGCGACACGCGCGTCCGCTTTCGGTTTCCCGTCGGCGTACATTATAAAAGCGACGTGCACGCGGTGGCGAAGGCGCTGGTCGAGGCGGCGCTGGCGTGTCCCGACGTCCTGCGTGATCCGCCGCCGCAAGCGAAGTTCCTCGAATTCGGCGAGTCCTCGCTCAACTTCGAGATCTGGGTGTGGACCGACACAATGTTCAACCGCCCTCAAAATCTGCGCAGCGCCGTCAACTTTCAGGTGTGGGACCATCTCAAGCGCGCCGGGATCGAGGTGCCTTATCCGCAGCGGGATCTCTACGTGAAGGAGCTGCCGCAAACGCGGCGAGTTGAGGGTTGAGTGTTGAGAGTTGAGAGACGAGCAGACCGACGCCTTCCCGTCTCTCAACTCTCAACTATCAACTCTCAACTTTCCTCCCCCCCTCAACTGCCGCCTTGACGCTCGCGACTTCGCTCTGACGCTGTCGCCCACACGAATTTCCGCCGCATGGCCTCCAACTATACCGAAGCTTCCATCAAGACCCTGTCCCCGCTCGAGCACATCCGGCTGCGTCCGGGCATGTACATCGGCCGGCTGGGCAACGGCAGCCACCCCGAGGATGGCATCTACGTGCTGCTCAAGGAGACCATTGATAACTGCATCGACGAGTTCACGATGGGCTTCGGCAAGAAGGTCGAGATCGAGCTCGTCGATCGCAGCCTGCGCGTGCGCGACTACGGCCGCGGCATCCCGCTTGGCAAGCTGGTCGAGTGCGTCTCCATCATCAACACCGGCGCCAAGTACGACAGCGAGACCTTCAAGAAGGCCATCGGCCTCAACGGTGTCGGACAGAAGGCCGTCAACGCGCTCGCCTACGAATACCGCGCGCAGGCTTTTCGCGAGGGGCAAACCCGCGCGGTCGAGTTCATCCAGGGCAAGCTGAAGAAGGACGGCAAGATCGTCGCGGCGAAGGACGCGCCGAAAAACGGCACTCTGATCGAGTTCACGCCCGACGAGGCGCTCTTCGGCAAGGACTTCAAGTTCAAGCCCGAGTTTATCGAGGAGATGCTGTGGAACTACGCCTATCTCAACCGCGGCCTCACCCTCGTCTTCAACGGCAAGTCATTCAAATCTGAATACGGCCTGAAGGACCTGCTGGCCAAGAAACTCACCGGCGAGCCGCTCTATCCGCTCATCCATCTCGAAGGCGACGACATCGAGATCGCCCTGACCCACGGGGGCCACTACGGCGAGGAGTATTATTCGTTCGTCAACGGCCAGCACACCACGATGGGCGGCACGCACCTTGCCGCATTTCGCGAGGCGTTCGTCGGCACCGTGCGCAATTTCTACAAGAAGGATTACGACGCGGCCGACATCCGCCAGTCGATCGTCGCCGCGGTTTCCGTGCGGGTCATGGAGCCGGTTTTCGAGTCGCAGACGAAGACCAAGCTCGGCTCCAACGACATCGGCCCGGGCGGGCCATCGATCCGCCAGTTCATCTCCAACTTCCTGCAGACGCAGCTCGACAACTGGCTGCACCGCAACCCCGCCACCGCCGAGGCGCTCAAGCAGAAGATCGAGGACAGCGAGCGCGAGCGCAAGGAACTCGCTGGCATCCGCAACATCGCCCGCGAGCGGGCCAAGAAAGCGTCGCTGCACAACCGCAAGCTGCGCGACTGCAAGGTGCACCTCGATTCCAAGGACAAGCGCGCCGAGGACAGCACGCTCTTCATCGTCGAGGGCGACAGCGCCTCCGGCTCGCTCACCGCGTGCCGCGACGTGCAGACGCAGGCCGTCTTCGCCCTGAAAGGCAAGCCGCTCAACACCTTTGGCCTCACCAAGAAGGTCATCTACGAGAACGAGGAGTTTCACCTCCTGCAGAGCGCGCTCAACATCGAGGACGGCCTCGACGGGCTGCGCTACAATCGTGTGATCATCGCCACCGACGCGGATGTCGACGGCATGCACATCCGCCTGCTGCTGCTCTCGTTCTTCCTGCAGTTTTTCCCCGAGCTCATCACCAACGGCCACGTCTTCATTCTCGAGACCCCGCTCTTCCGCGTGCGCAACAAGAAAGAGACGATCTACTGCTACAGCGAAGCCGAGAAGCAGTCCGCATTGCACAAACTTGGCCAGAACGCCGAGATCACGCGCTTCAAAGGCCTCGGCGAGGTCAGCGCCAGCGAGTTCAAGGACTTCATCGGCGAAAACATCCGGCTGGAGAAGGTCACGCTCGATCACCTGCACAACAGCGCCGAGCTGCTCTCCTTCTTCATGGGGAAAAATACGCCCGAGCGGCAGGATTTCATCATCGGCAACCTCAAGGTGGAGAAAGACCTCGTGGAGGCCTGAATTTACCTAGCACCTCCCCGCGAACAGGCCGGGGGCGCCGCCGGCAGCGCCCATTTCCCGACCCTGACGCAGCAGAGTATCAATAGCGCCGGATCGGGTGTATCGATTTACCCATTACGAATAGGCCCGTTGCTGCAAAGTTGCATTCATTCTGCTGATGCGTATTCAGTCTGATTGATTTTCGATAGACCGGCGGGGCCTGCGCTGCTAGGTTCGCCGGGCCATGAAAGTCGAGCAGCGGCTGTCCGGCCCCGAGGCTGACTGGAAAATACCCGTGGACTGTATTGTCCGCCTGCCTTGCTTTTGGCGTTCGTTGTTGGTGTCTGGCATCCTCTGGCGTCCGGCGGAACCCCGCGTTCGGAACTCAGGGGGCAGAAGTCGGCGGTGGCGGCCGCTGGCGAGGGCGCAGGGTTCGCTCGTGCCCATCCAACTCCCCCCCGTGGCTGAAGCCTTGTCTCCAGCCGTTCGATACTGGCAGCTCTCGAGCTGCCAGGACACAACCGGTAGATAACGCACGTTCCCCTGTGAAAGGAGGAAATAATCGTAATGTTAACACACTTCACGCACCGGCTTCTCCAGCGCCAGTTGCGCAAGTGTTTCGGATCCGACCCCCAGCTCACCCCCGAGATGGAGCGGCTTCTGGAACTGGTGGAAGAAACGTATCGACAGTTTGACGACGATCATCGACTCACCGACCGGTCGATGGATCCCGGCCCGGATGAATTGCATGCCGCCGAGGCAGCGCAGCCCGGCCAACGCGAAGCCGACCGGAACGCCGCCACCGCGAAGCTCTGCGACGTCGCGGCGGGCTGGCTCACGCGGCGCGGTGAGGCGCTGCCGTCCGAAGGCGGGATCATGGCCCTCGCGGCCGCGCTCGAGAAAGCCCTCCACGAGGCCGAAGCCGCGACAGCGTCCCTGCGCGCCGCGCAGGAAGCGGCTGAGGCCGCGAATCGCTCCAAGAGCGAGTTCCTCGCCAATATGAGCCATGAAATACGCACGCCGATGAATGCCATCATCGGCATGAGCGTGCTCCTGCTCGATCTGCCCCTCACGCCCGAGGAGCGCGAGTACGTCGAGACGATCCGCAACAGCGGCGACGCGCTCCTCGACATCATCAACGGCATCCTCGATTTTTCGAAGATCGAGAGCGGCAAGTTCGAACTCGAATCGCACCCGTTCGACGTGCGGCTGCTCGTCGGCCAGGTGCTCGACATGTTCGTCACGCGCTGCACCGAGAAGGGCGTCGAGCTTGGGCTGTATTGCGATGCGGCTGTGCCGCCCGCCGTCTCCGGCGACAGCACGCGGCTGCGGCAGGTGCTCGTGAACCTCGTGGGCAACGCCCTCAAGTTTACCGAATCGGGCGGCATCACCGTTTCTGTCGGGGCGATGCCCGCCGACGGCGGCTGGCGGCTCTCGTTTATCGTCGAAGACTCCGGCATCGGCATCCCGTCCGACCGGATGGACCGCTTGTTCAAGGTGTTTTCGCAGGCCGAGAGTTCGACGGCCCGACGCTTCGGTGGCACCGGCCTCGGCCTCGCCATCAGCCGCCGCCTGGTCGAAATGATGGGCGGCCAGATCGAGGTTACCAGCCAGGTGGGGCGCGGCTCGGAGTTCCGCTTCGACATCCGCACGGGGGTGGCCGAATTCACGGCGACGGAAACCGTCGGTGGCGCGGATGTCGATCTGCATGGTCACCGCGCGCTCATCGTCGACGACAACATCGTCAACCGCCGTATCCTCGAGCGCCAGTTGGAGAACTGGGGCATGTCGGTCGTCAGCGTCGAGGCGGGCGTTGACGCGATCGCGCGTTTCGCGCGCGGCGAGCGCTTCGACGTGATCCTGATGGATTTCAACATGCCGGGCATGGACGGCGTGCAGACGTCCGTCCACCTGCGCGAGCTGCCGGGCGTGACGCTGCCGCCGATCATCCTGCTCACGTCGCGCAACGATCATGTTGGCGATGGGGGCGACGCGCTGGCGCTGCAGATGGCGAAGCCCGCCAAACCGCGCGAGCTTTATCACAGCATCCTCCGCGTGCTGCGCAGCCGCAATGCGCAGCAGACCGTCGAGTCGAAATCCGGACCGCTCTTCGATGGAGATTTCTCGCGCCGCCACCCGCTGCGCGTGCTCGTCGTCGAAGACAACGTCGTGAATCGCAAGGTGCTACTTCTCATGCTTGCGCGTCTCGGTTACCAGGCGGACTGTGCGATGACGGGACTCGAGGCGCTGCAGTGCATCGCCCGTCAGCCCTATGATCTGGTCGCGATGGATATCCAAATGCCGGATATGGATGGGTTGTCGGCGACGCGCGAAATCCGAAGAACGGTCTCGTCACAGGAGCCGCCCTACATCCTCGCCCTCACCGCCAACGCACGGAAGGAGGACTACGCCGCCTGCATCGACGCTGGGATGCACGACTACATGAGCAAACCGGTGCGACTCGACGATCTCATGACTGCGCTGCGTCGCGCTCACCGCTGGCTGCAGAGTACCTCGCGTCCGGCTTTCGCGCGATCTCGACCGCCCTTCGCCGCTTCGTCCTGAGCGTAAGGGCTCCGTTGAGAGTTGAGTGCCTGACCGTCGCACTTGGCGCCGAAAACGAAGGAATATCGCTCCTCACTGGTCCTCGCTCTGGACTCCAGGGGCTAAACTATCGACTGCATCGGTATGCTAAGCCCCCGGGGGCAGTGTGGCCGCGCCTGTCCGGCGCGGTCACCCGCGCATTTCGCAAGGGGAGATGGCGTGCCGACGCAGCCGGCGGCGTTCTGTTCGGCTACGAGGCGAAGTTCGCGGTGACCTCGGACTGGTGCCCGGGCTCGAGCGTCACGGTGCCGAGGCCCGTGCATTCGACTTGGTCGTTCTTGTAGAGTTTGGCGGTGATCGGCGCGGCGGCATCGGCGGTTTCCCAGCGCCACTTGCCGATCGAGACGAATTGGAGGGGCACGCCTTTGTCCCAGCTCAGGCCCGGCCCGTCGCCACGCAGGAAGAGCTTGTTGCCAATGCCGATGTAGGCCGTCGCGATGAGGCGGGTGGCGCCGTCAGTCGAGAGCGCGGACTTCACTCCGCCTTCGTCGGGCGCCGCTTGCGCGAACTCGTCGCCGACCGGAGCGTCGTCGTTCAACAGTCCTGGAAAAAGGAGCGGGCCGGCCTCCGTCGAGGCTTTGCGCGGGCGTTTCCGGACGGACTCGGGCGTCTCAGTCGGCGCCTCCGGCGCGGCGGATGCCGCACTCTCGGGAAGCGGTTCGACGCTGGTCACCAGCGGGGTGGGCGTGGCGGAAACGGAGGGCGCGTCCGGCGGGGCGCTGCCGGGTGATTCGGCCTCAGGCGGTGTCGGGCGAGGCTCGTCCGCGGGAGCCGAAGGCGCGACCGCAACCTCGCTCACGGGTGCGGCTGCCGTGGGTGTGGGCGTAGCGACGGGCGGTTCGGCGGAAACGGGGGGCGTCGTGGGCGTGCCGGTGGAGATGCTCGAGGAGACCGCTGCCACCTCGGATGGGGCACCGATGTCGGGTGCGCCGGCCTCGGGCTTGGTGCGTTTGCGCCTGGGCTCCGGCTTGACGCTAGGGGTGACGGGCGCCACCGCGTGGGCTGGCTCAGCAACGCCAGACGGCGTAGCGAGAGCTGGGGCCGGAATGACGGCGGCGGCTTCCGCGGTTGCGGCGGACAGGGTCGACGCGGCGGCTTCGGCGCGCGCTGCGAGTTGTCCGGCGGCGACATCGAGCCGGGTTTCGATCTCGGCGAGCGTGCGGGCCACGGCTTCGTTGCTGGCCTCGGTGAGTTTTTTCTCGATGGCGGCGATGGCCGCCTCACGGGTGCGCTCAAACGACGCCTCGATGGTGTGGGTGGCGGCCGGCACCACGGTGGCGACCTGCGAAGCGAGCAGTTCCCGCGCCTGCTCGGCCAGCGAGGGCAGTTTCGAGAGCGTTTCGGCGGCGGCGGCGAGTGACGCCTGGGTGGCGGCATCGAGTTTCGCAAACTCGGCGGAGAGCTTGTGGATCTTGTCGGCCGCGCTCTCGAGTTTTTCCGCCTCGGAGGCGCGCAAGGTGGCGATTTCCTGCTGGAGCGTCTCGTTTTCGGCGACAGCGGATTCGTTGAGCTGCTGGTTGAACTCGTTGATCTTTTCCTGGAGCCGGTGCGGCAGGTGTTCCGCGGCTTTCAGGTTTTTCTGTGCGAGCTCGGCGACCTCATGAAAGCCGGCGGTGGCAATGCTGATCTGCTCGGCGGCGGCGCTGGTCGTGCGCACGAGCGCTTCGAGGCTTTCCTGGCGCTCCGTGAGAGTGGCGTCCTGCCGGCGCGCGTAGTCGGCTAGGAACGGTACGGCGGCGAGGATGGCGCCAAGCGCAACGCACACCACCATCGCGACGAGCGGGCCGGTCGTGAGTGGCGTGTCGCTCAAGAGGCCGATGACGACGGCGGTCGCCAGAAGAGCGGCGTCGCCGAGGAAAAAGGGGAGTTTCGGGAGTTTCGGAGCCTCGTCGGGTGATTGCATGGCGCGAGACGCTGCGTTGCGCGCTGTTGTGCGCGGGGCGGCGGGGTTTCTCAAGATCGAAACTCGGGGGAGGAATCCACGAATGGAGCGAGTTCGCGCGAAGGGATGCGGGTGCGGCACGGCGGTTCCGGTCGATGGCCAGCCACGAAGCGGGCGTGGGTCGCGACCTCCGTTTTTCGTGTGCAATGGGGGGGG
>DASWVO010000030.1:0-3556 GCA_036406235.1 Opitutaceae bacterium | reverse complement strand
CGTTTCTCTCCTGTTCCTTAAGGAACTCTCGATACGCGTCGAGAGGCTCGGGGCCCGCCTGCTGAAAGATCACGCGCCCACCATACTGCGCGTAGAGCGCCTTGTTTATTTTCCACGCGCGGACCCACTCCAGCGCGTGCCGACGCTTGGCGCTGAACAGCGTGTCGTTCTCGACCCCTTTCCTTACCAGTGCAGCAGTACGGAGAGCCTTCTCGATCGAGGACAATTGGGTCTCCTTGTCCTGGCGCTCTCGGTCGCTCAGGGCGGACGACGTTAGCTCGGTCTGCAATTTGTCCCTCTGTGTCTCCAGCTCGGCCTGGCTTCGCTCTGCCGCCTTCCGCGTGCCATCGGTGAACGCATCGAGTTCCGCATCGCTCGGTTGGAGTTTATGCTCGTCCGCATATTGATGAAAGAGGGTGCGCAAAATGATGCCACTCACGTGGCGCCTTTCGCCCGCGGTGATCTCTCGATCGAGGACGACGGCGATGACTTCCGAATCCGTTCCTGCTGCGTTCGGACCTGGATTCGTTTGCGCGAAACAGGGCATCGTGAGCGCCATGACAACGAGCCCTGCCGCGAAGGCCCACGCTCGGGCGCGGCACGCGCTGAGGTATGAAAGAGCGGATTTCGCCTGGGACTTTACGCACAGGCCGCCGTCGTTCGTCACACCGGGGATGGGAGTGTGCATGGATGATTGAAGCTGGCTGGAGGGACTGATCGGAGATGCCGCGATCGTTGCTGATAAGCAAAAGGAAAATGCGGTTTCGAAGAAGCGAGTAGCGAGTAGGTCGAGCGGGGATTGCGTCGCCGTGTACTTCCGACTGAATCAACGCGGTCGCTGGTTGATCCCCTCCCCTTCGGCATGATCGAAACGTTGCGCATCCACGGTTACCGTTCGCTTGAGGATGTCCGCCTGCCGCTCTCGCCTCTCACTGTCGTCACCGGCGCGAATGGCACCGGGAAATCCAATCTCTACCGGTCCCTGCAGCTGCTCGCGCGGGCCGCGCGCGGCGAACTCGCCAAGGCCATCGTCGAGGAGGGCGGGATGCCGTCCGTGCTCTGGTCGGGCCAACGCCGTCGCACCAGCCGCCAGCCGTCACGCGTGCAATTCTCGATCGCGGTGCAGACCGACTCTTTCGGCTACGAGCTGGAGTGCGGTTTGCCCATACCCCGCGCGACGCTTTTCAGACGCGATCCCGACGTGAAAGCGGAGCGCGCCTGGCTCGGCGACAAGCCGCGGCCGAGCATGCTTTTTCTCGAGCGCGATCACGCGTCGGCCTCGCTGCGCGCCGCGGACGGGCAGCGTCAGGACTACGCCGGGAACATCGAGTCCACGGAAACGGCGCTCGCGCAGATTCAGGACGCGCGGCGGTATCCCGATGTCGAGGTCATGCGGACACATTTTCTGCGGTGGCGCTTTTATCATCACTTCCGCGTCGATCCCGAATCGCCGCTACGTCAGCCTCGTCAAAGCACCTTGACCCCGAGCCTCGCAAGCGACGCCGGCGACCTTGCCGCCGCACTTCAAACGATCCGGGAAATCGGCGACGCGGCTGCGCTCGACGCCGCCATCGACCGCATGCAAGCCGGCGCGCAGCTCGAGATCGTCGATATCGAAAGCAACGGCTGGCTCGACGTGCGCCTGCACACGCCGGGGCTTTTGCGTCCGCTGGCCCTGCGCGAGCTCTCGGATGGTACCGTGCGCTATCTCGCGCTCGTCGCCGCGCTGCTGAGTCCGCGGCCGGCGCCACTGCTCGCCTTCAATGAACCCGAGTCGAGCCTGCATCCCAATCTGATTGCGCCGCTCGCGGCGCTCTTCGTGTCTGCGGCGCAGCGCAGCCAGATCTGGGTCACGACGCACTCCGACGCCCTCACCCACGCGCTCGCCGAAGCGAGCGGCCATCGTCCGATCCGCCTTCAGCTAGAGAAGGGCGCGACGCGCATCGTCGGCCAGAATCTTTTGGAGGGCGTCTAGAAAGATCCGGAGGCACGGCGCGGCGAGTGATTTTGATCTTGGGCAAGGCGCGAGTGGGGTGCCAATGCCCGGAGGGCCTTGGTCCGCGCGAGCAACGCCGCCCAAGGGCAAAAGCGCCGCCGCCCGGAGGGTTTGAGCAGAAACCGGCCCGGCGCGGCGTTGCGCATGGCAGGGATAGCCTCTGCGAGGATACCCCATGCCACGCGCGCCTTGCGGCGGGCCGGTTTCTGCTCAAACGCCATGCCTTTGGACTTTTTAGACGCCCTCTTAGTCTCATGAGCACGAGATTATTGGCGGGGGGCGGGAATGGTGATCGCGGTGCCGGTGTAGCGCACCTCGACATCCACCAGTTTTGTATTCAGTTCTTCGATACCGCGGCCGGGTTTGACGAAGACGACGCGGTAGAGGCGCTCGCGAACGAGGCCGGGAAATTCGCCGACGCGCGCGCCGAGGGTGAGCTCCCGGCGGCGGTCGTCCCACGTAAGCGGAATGGTGGCGTGGGCGCCCTGTTTGTAGGCGTAGGTTTCGTTGTCGTCCTCGTAGATGGTGAAGCGTCCGTCGGCGCCGGGATACACGCGGATCTCGTAGGGCGCGTCGGGCTTTTCGGTGGCGTATTGCATCACCGGGCCCATGGGCACGATGGAGCCGGCGCGCACGAAGAGCGGCAGGGTTTCGAGCGGCGCGGGCGTGGTGAGCTCGCGACCGCCGGCGACCTTTTCGCCGGTCCAGAAGTTGATCCAGTCCGTGCCGGCCGGGAGGTAAACCTTGCGGGTTCCCGAGGTCGTGCCCACGGGATCGGTCACGGGCGCAACGAGGAAGGCCGGGCCGAACATGTAGGAGTCGGAGAGAGCGAGCGCCCGCGGGTCTTGCGGAAAGTCCATCGCGAGCGGGCGCATGATGGTGTAACCCTCGCTCGTGACCTTCCACGCCACCGAGTAGTTGTAGGGCAGCATGCGGTAGCGGAGTTCGTTGTAGGCCAGGAGGACCTTTTGGGTCTGGTCGGGCCACTTCCAGAACTCAGTTTCCGTCTTGAAACCGTGGATACGAAGGATGGGGCAGAAGGTGCTCCACTGGAACCAGCGCGCGAGGAGTTCGTTGTAGTCGGCGTTTGCGTATTGGTCGTTCGGGCGGAAGAACCCGCCCGCGTCCGTGGTCCAATAAGGGATGCCGGTGATGCTGAAGTTCAGGCCGGCGGGGATCTGGCGCTTGAGCGTGATCCAGTCGCCGTTGACGTCGCCCGACCAGGCGGCGGCGGCGTAGCGTTGCATGCCGGGATAGGCGGAGCGGGTGAGAATGCAGACGCGTTGGTCGGGATTGCTCGAAAGCTGACCTTCGTAGAGCGACTGGCTGGCGAAGAGCGGATACGCATTGCGCAGGCGCGAACCGGGGCCCGCGCTGGTCGGCTTGCCGGCGATGCCTTCGCCGTCGTCGGCGGGCTCCGTGGCATCGCCCCACCAGCCGTCGGTGCCGTGCCGGTAGAATGACTCGTTGAGGTGTTTCCAGCGGAGGTCGCGACCTTGCTGGCTGAACACGTCGATCCACGGGCCGATGAGTAGATTGTTCTGTTTGAAATCGGCGCCG
>DASWVO010000029.1:0-7768 GCA_036406235.1 Opitutaceae bacterium | reverse complement strand
TATCTGACCGGCGGCGCGACGCCCGAACGCTGCCTGAACACCGTGCAGCACATCATGAACTCATTCCAGCTCGGGGAGAACCCGACCTGGTTCTGGATCCATGCGCTCAAGCCCTTCAAGAACGCCGAGGCGAGTGGCTATTCGCTCGGTTTCTGGAACTCGTTGGAAGAACCCGCGCGCAAGGCGGTGGATGAGATGCGCCGCCGCTGGCGTGACGGCCCGGAGCTCACCGGGCTGCCGAAGGAGTTCGAAGCGTTCGAGCTGATCAACGCCACCCGCGGTGATCCGGCAAAACCCGGGATCGCCTACGATTTCAGCATCAATCAGCCGGTGACCGTGTATTTGCTGGTCGAGGACACCGGCGGCTACAGGCCGGGCGAAGGCTGGGAGCCGGCCGGCCGGCGCGTGACTAGGGACGGCGGTCGCGACGCCGTCTATCGGCGCAGGTTTCCGGCGGGGGCGGTCGACATCCCTGCACACACTGGCCAGCGCAGCGACGGCCGCACCTTCGGTGCGCCGCATCTGGCGTTCGTCGAGCCGAGCGATGCCGCAACCTTCAAGGCGATGATCGGTAAAAACGCGCCGATTCAGATCCGTTCGGAGTATCTCGCGCTCGAGCGGGAGGCGGCACAGTTGAAGCCCGGCCACTGGATGTTCAATCGCTACAACTGGAACGCCGTCGGCAGCTTTGTGAAGCGCATGCCGTGGGACAGCGTGGCGCTGGCGGTGGACGAGGCGAGCTACGATCCGGATGCACGGATCTTCGCCTTCAAGCGGCCGAACGGAAAACTGACGGTGGTCGTGTCCAACCGCACCGCGGGCGAGCGGGGATTTGACCTCGCAACGGGCCGGCCCGCATCGACCTGGCGCGGTTATCGGTACACGCCCGACGAGGCCGGCGAAGGCACGCTCGGCGTCCCGGTCGGTGAACAATCGGGCGCGCGCATCCGGCCCACCCTCCCGCGGCTGAGCTGGGAATTCTGGGAGGAGCAATGACACGCCGCCCGCCTGTCGAGCCCGAGGTTTTGGAGGCGAAGTCCGCGGGAAAGTCCGCTTCGCTCGCGCCTCGCTCCAAAATGAAGATTCCCAATCTGCGGTGGTGGATCGCCGGGCTGCTGTTGCTCGCCTCGATCCTCAATTACGTCGACCGGACGGCGCTCTCGATCCTTGCGCCGACGATCCAGGCCGACCTCGCGCTCAGCGACGAGCACTACGGCAACGTCGTCAGCGTCTTTCTGGTCGCTTACACCATCGCCTACCTCGTGTCGGGCCGCATCGTGGATGCGGTTGGCCCGCGCGCGAGTCTCGCGCTCTTCGTCGGCTGGTGGTCGGTCGCCAACATGCTGACCGGGCTCGCTCGCTCCGTCTTCTCGCTCGGCGCTTTCCGATTTCTACTTGGGCTCGGCGAAGCCGGCGGCTACACGGCGTCGCCCAAGATCGTCAGCCAGTGGTTTCCGCCGAAGGACCGCGGCATCGCCGTCGGGCTGTATTCGGTCGGCGGCGCGCTCGGCGCGACGATCGCGCCCGTGCTGGTGCTCTGGCTCAGCGCGCGCTACGGGTGGCGCGGTGCGTTCGTCGCAACCGGCGCCCTCGGCCTCGTGTTTGTGGCGGTGTGGCTGCTGCTCTTCCGACGGGTCGAGGAGCATCCGTGGCTCACCGATAAGGAGCGGGATCTCATCTTGAAGAGTGAGCCTGCGGCCGCGCAGCCCGCGGAGCCGGCGTTGTCCGAGGCGGCGCGGTGGAAGGCCATCTTCAGCACGCCGGCGGTATGGGCGCTCATGCTGGCGCGGCTGCTGACGGATCCGGTCTGGTACTTCTTCCAGTTCTGGATGCCGAAGTATCTGCACACCGCGCGCGGCTTCACGCAGCAGGAGCTCGCGCACCTGTGGATGATTTATCTCGCGGCGGACATCGGCTTTGTCGGAAGCGGCTTCGTATCGGCATACCTCATACGTCGCGGTCGCGAGGCGCGAGAGGCCCGGCTGCGCACGATGCTCGGTTGCGCGGTGCTCGTGCCGCTGGCGCCGCTGGTGGCGCTCTCGCCGGGCACGGTGGGCGTGTTCGCCATCTCCATGGTCATCGTGCTCGCGCACACCGCCTGGCTGGCGAGCATCAGCACCTACGTCGTCGACCTGGTGCCCAAGCCCATCCTTGGCACCGCGTTCGGCTTCATCGCGGCCGGCAGCGCCGTCGGCGGCATTCTCATGAACCAGGCAGTGTCGTGGACGATCGCGCACTTTTCCTACGACTACTGCTTCTACGCGATGGTGGCGCTGCACCCGCTCGCGTTCGCGCTGGTGTGGCGCTTCGCGCGCCGGCCCTGGGTGCTGGCGCGTGCCTGAAATCTTTCCCTTGAAAACAACGACTCACGAATTCGACCTGGTGGTGTGCGGCGGCGGCTTGGCCGGCTTCTGCGCGGCGGTCTCCGCGGCGCGGCTCGGCGCCAAAACCTGCCTCGTTCACGACCGCCCGGTCCTCGGCGGCAACAGCTCCTCGGAGATCCGCGTGACGCCCCACGGCGCGGCGGCCTTCCACGCCTACGCGCGCGAGACGGGTGTCGTCTCGGAAGTGCTCATCGAGGAGCGCGCGCGCAACCACGAGGAGATTTTCGAGAACGGCTGGACCAACAGCGTTTGGGACCTCGCGCTCTACGATGTCGCCACGACGACGCCCAATCTCGCCGTGCAGCTCAACAGCGCGGTGGTCGCCGTCATCCTCGACGACGGCACTCGCGTCACCGAGACGCCGTTGCCCGACGCACGGTTCGGCTACCTGTTTCGCGCCGCGTGCGCCAAGCGCCGCCAGCTCGGGGCCGTGGTCGCGCGCGTCGCCAATGCCGAGACGGAGCGGGTCTTGCGCGCCCGCTACTTCATCGACTGCACGGGCGACGGCATCGTCGCGGACCTCGCCGGCTGCGAGTGGCGCATGGGCAGCGAGGGGCGCGAGGAGTTCGGCGAGCCGCATGCGCCTGAGAAACCGAGCCGCGACACGATGGGCAACTCGATCCATTTTCGCGCGCGCGACCTGGGCCGGCCCGTGCCGTTCACGCCGCCGGACTGGGCCGTGAAGCACGAGGATGCGCGCTACTTCTACGACCAGGGCCGCAAGCCGAAGGATCTACGCGGCGGCTACTGGTGGCTCGAGATTGGCGTGCCGTGGGACACGATTCACGACGCCGAGGACATCCGTCACGAGCTCACCCGGCACACCCTCGGCGTGTGGGACTGGATCAAGAACAAGGACCCGCTCACACGCGACGCCGCGGCGAACTACGCGCTCGACTGGATCGGCCAGGTGCCTGGCAAACGCGAGAGCCGGCGCATCCGCGGCCGCGCTCTGATGACCGAACACGACGTCCAGAACAACGCCGTGTTTCCCGATGAGATCGCGTTCGGCGGCTGGTTTCTCGACCTGCACACGCCGGGCGGCCTGCTGGCGCCGACGAGCGAGCCGGCGAGCGCCGAAGGCTACAAGCCGAGCAGCGACTACGCGCGCAAGAGCTACGTCGGCCCCTATGGCGTGCCGCTCGGCGCGCTGATCGCGCACGACCTCGACAACCTCCTGATGGCCGGCCGCAACATCGGCGTGACCCGCGCCGCGCTCGGGACCGTCCGCGTGATGGCCACCACCGCTCTGCTCGGCCAGGCGGCCGGCACCGCTTGCGCGCACGCGCTGCGCACCGGACGGATGCCGTATTCGTTTTCCAAAGACGACGTGCGCGCCGTGCAGCAGCGGCTGTTGCGCGACGGCTGTTTCCTGCCGAACGTATCCCACGCGGACACCGCCGATCTCGCCCGCGCCGCCCAGCCGAGCGCGAGCAGCGAGGATCTTCTCCGCGGCGTGGCGCCCGAGGAGAAGGCGCACCACGAAGGGCTGTCGTTCTGGCGCGACCAGGCCGTGTCGACCGGACGCGATGAATTGCACGCGCGGCGCGGCCAGTGGATCGCCGCGGCCGGCGGACGCGTTGAACGCATCGAGGTGTGCGTTTCCAATTTCTCCAGTGAACCCCAGCCGGTGCCCGTATGGCTCATGCCGGTGGCGCACATCTGGGACTACCGCGTCGATACCGGTGCGCCTCTCGCGCAGGCAACGCTCGTGATCCCGCCCGGCGAACGGCAGTGGATCGCGTGGACGCTCAACGTCACGACGACGCCCGGCCGCTACGTGCGGCTCGACCTCGGCGCCAATCCGGCCGTGGCGTGGCACGTCTGCGAACGTATCGTGCCCGGACATGTTGCGGCGGTCGAGATGGGTGGAGGACGCATGCGGCGCTACAGCAACGGCGTGTCGCTCGCGTTCCGCGTTTCACCGGCGCAGCCCTGCTTCGCCGCCGCCAACGTCCTCACCGGCGTCACCCGCCCGCACCGCTGGACCAACCTCTGGCGTTCCGATCCCGCGCAGCCGCTGCCGCAGTGGCTGCAGCTCGAGTGGCCGCAGTCGCAGCGCATCGCGCAGGTCGAGCTCACGTTCCCCGGCCATCTCGTGCGCGAGTATCATGCCTACGGGCCGTTTTACCGCGACCCGCAATGCCCGCGCGACTACACGATCCAGGCCTGGGACGGCCAGGCGTGGCGCGAGGCGTTGACGGTGACGGGCAACTACCAGCGCCACCGCCGGCACCCGCTGCCGCAATCCGTGAGCACGACGAAGGTACGTATCGTCGTCACTGCGACCAACGGCGACCCCGCGGCGGCGATTTATGAGGTGCGCTGCTATGCGGAGTAGCCTTTGAAGCCGGAAACCTCCGATTGTGGGCCGGGCTTCACGCCTGACATGTTGGGGATAAACCCCGACCCGCTTTAGAGCTGGTCCGATCAAACGCGTATCCAATCCATAGTTACTGTATGATCCTGCGCCTCCGCCTGGCACCCTGTGTTTCCATTCTTCTTTCGGCGCTTGCGTTCGTGTCGGTGTTCGCTGCGTCCGCCTCGGCCACGACCCGGGCCGCGCGCCCCAACATCCTCGTGATCCTCACCGACGACCAGCGTCTCGATGCGCTCGGTGCGAGCGGCAATCCGCGCATCCACACGCCGAATCTCGACGCGCTCGCCCGGCGCAGCGTGCGCTTCACCAACGCGCACGTCGTCATGTCGCTCTGCAGTCCCTCGCGTGCGACAGTGCTCACGGGTCATTACGGCAGCACGAACGGCGTGACGACGCTCGACGATCCCCTGCGCGCAGGGGAAACCACGTTTGCGCAACACCTGAAAGCCGAAGGCTACCGCACGGCGATGTCGGGCAAGTGGCACATCGGCGGCCCGCCGGCCGAGGCGGGCTTCGATTTCACCTGTTTCTTCCGCGCCAACGGCGCGTACGTTGGCCGCCAGGTCTGGGATGAAGGGCGCGAGGTGCGCCCGGCGGGACACGTCGACGACTACTGCGTGGACCGCTCGATCGCGTTTCTCGAGAATGCGGCGACGCGGCCGGAGCCTTTCCTGCTCTTCCACAATACGCAGCTGCCGCACATGAACGAGGAGCACGCGTGGCCTTCACTGGCGGAGTTTCGCGACCGTTACGATCCGGGAAAACTGCCGTTGCCGCCGACCGTCGCGGGCGACCTCGCCGGCAAGCCCCCGTATCTCGAAACCGTGCGAAACCGCACGCAGGCCGACCACTATGGCTACCAGGATCCGGCAAGAGTCCGCGAACACATCCGCGATTACTACGCGGTCGTCACGCAGTTGGACGCGATGGTGGGCCGCCTGCTCGCCGCCGTCGACCGGCTAAAGCTGCGTGACAACACCTGGATCATCTTCATGAGCGACAACGGCTGGCTGCTCGGCGAGCATCGCATGACGAGTAAGGTGCTCGCGTATTCCGACTCGATCCGCGTGCCGCTGCTGATCGCCGGTCCCGGCGTGACTCCGCGCGTGGAGACGCGCCTCGCGCTCAACCTCGACCTTGCTCCGACCGTGCTCGAGATGGCGCGAATCCGGGGCCACTCCGGGGCGCGATCGATGCACGGCACCAGCCTGATGCCGCTCGTCCGCGACGACGCGGCCTCGTGGCGCGAGGCCTTCATTTACGAGTGCCTCGACGGCTACGGCGGCACGAAGCCGATGCTCGGCGCGTTGACGGCGGACTGGAGCCTGATCGAGACGTGGGACGCTCGCGATGCCGTGACCACCCGGCCCGCCGCTTTTCGCGAGCTCTACGATCGCCGTGCGGATCCCGCCGAGGCGCACAACCGCTACGGCACCCCCGAAACGCGCGCCGTGGCCGAGCGACTCGAACGGGCGATCGAAAGTCACATCGCGCGCCACCTCCGCGCGAATGACTCGATGCGTTGAGCCTTGATCGGCCGCCGGCGCCTTTCGTCCGCGGCGAAAACGTCCTCTCCACCTCGCTCCTCGGCCGCGAATTTACGCGCCTGCCCGGGCGCCGCGGGCCACATCGCTGTTGCGCGCCGGCGCAGGCGCTCGCGTGGCCCGCCACCCCGGCACGAGAGTGACGATCGACTTTGGCCCTCCCAGCGGCGCCATCTCGTCCGCTCGGCGACCATGGTGGGCCCACTGGGATTCGAACCCAGAACCAAGGGATTATGAGTCCCCTGCTCTAACCGTTGAGCTATAGGCCCGTGCCGAGGGCTTACGCTTTGTCGTGGGACGAAGGCCGTCCAGCTTATTGAGTGTCGGGTGGGGAACCGGTTTTTTTGCGCCTCGCATGCATTTTTTTGAAAGAATCGGGGGGTTCCACGCGTTCTATAGGTAAATGAATGCAACTTTTCCTGGAATCCTTCTCGACCGCATCTCGCCCCCCGACTGGCTGCTTTCGGAGCTGCCCGACGGCTCCTACGAAACCAAGGCCGACGTCTATCGGGCGTGGATTGAAGTGCGCGCGATCGGCTTCAGCCGGAGCGACTTGATCACCGGCCGCGCCGAGCGCCAACTGCACGCCGCGCAATACCGCGTCCTCATTCACGAGGCCGTGCTGCGTTCCCGCGGGCACTGTTTTTACTCCGGTCGGGCGCTCGCCTGGGGGCTGATTCGCATGGTCCAGGATCCCGTCGACCGCCCCGCGCTATTCCCGGCCATCACGCATGACGGCATCGACGATCATGGCTTTCCGATCCTGCAACTCGCCTCGACCCAAGTCTCCCGGGTCAAGTCCGACCTGACCCTCGGCGCGGCAGTGGAGACGCTGGTGCTTTCGTTCCTCCGGCTGCCGATCCGCTGGTGGCGTTCACTCGGCACCGAGCGCCTGCGCGAGTCCGTGATCCGCGACGCCTACCGCGAGCCCGCCATCCGCGAGAAGCCCTTCACCCTGTCTCCTTACGCCACCTTTCAGCAGCCCTCGTGGAGTAATCACTAGAGCGCGTTTCGCAGCAACCGCCCCGGATCGATCAGTAACTTCACGCCCTCCCTGGTTTTCGCGAGTCCGAGCAGATGGTCGGGGCTGAGCGCCGAGCCAAAGGCCGGTGGCGGCACCAGCGCTTCGGCCGTGAAATGCTCCACCGCATCCACGGCGTCGACGATCAAGCCCATCGGCACGAAGAGCCCGGGCTCCGCTTCGAACCGGACCACCACGATGCAGATGCGCTCCGTGCTGTCGGCCGTGAAGCCAAATCTTGCCCGCAGGTCGACGACGGGAACGACGCGCCCGCGGAGGTCGATCACTCCTTTGACCGCGTCGGGCATTTGCGCCACGGGCGTGATCTTTTGAAAGCGGATGATCTCCCGGACGTCACTGGCGGCGATCGCGTAGGCTTCCCGGGCAATCACGACGGTGAGGTACTTGCCGGCATGGTCCGCGAGCGCTTGGGGAGCGG
>DASWVO010000028.1:0-31723 GCA_036406235.1 Opitutaceae bacterium | reverse complement strand
CGAGGAGGTGGTCGTCATCGCTGATGTCGTAGTCGCCGAGGGCGAGGAACGCACGGCCTTCGGCGAGCTGGTTCAGATCGACCAGCACTTCCTCGGGCGCGTCGGCCACGCCGCGCCGCATGCGCGCGTAGATCTTGTATTGTTTTCCCTCCTCGGTCCGCGAGTAGTAAAGCCACCCGCCGTGAGGGGCGGGCGCGCTGCGATCCGTCTCTTTGATGCGGCCTCGCAACTCCTTGAAAAGGGTTTCGCGGAGCGGCTTGGTCGCGGCCATGACACGCTCGGTGTAGGCGTTCTCGGCCTCGAGATGGCTCCGCACGGCCGGATCGTTGCGCTGGCGCAGCCAGAAGTAATCGTCGACGCGCTTGTCCCCGTGGACGGTGACGTCCTTCGGCCGTTTCTCCGCAAGGGGCGGCGGGGCGGACAGGTCAAACGCGGCGATGGCGGCGGTGGTCATGAGCAAAGCGGCGGGCAGGAGGCGGGAAAGCATGATCAAGGGACGAGGCGGAGGCCGACGATCACGAGATCGCGCTCGACCCCGTCGAGCTGCGCGAGTCGCGGCAGATGCGCCCAGCGGCTGAAACCCTGCGCGGAGAAAAGCCGCAGGCTCGGCTTGTTGTGGGCGAAGATGTAGCCCAGCAGCGTGCGAATGCCGAGGGCGGGCGCGCGCTGAACGGCTTCCTGCAGCAGCGCTCGACCGAGGCCGAGGCCCCGGTGGGTTTCGGCGACGTAGATCGCCACGAGGGCGGTACCGTCGTAGGCGACTCGCGGAAAAAACGTGTCGAGGCTCAGCCAGGCGCAGACGGTGTCGCTGGCGTCGTCGACGAGCACCCACACGGGACGCTTGTCGGGCGTATGCGCGGCGAGCCAAGGCCGGCGGCTTTCCACGCTCACCGGCTCAAGATCCGCGGTGACCATCCGGCCGGCGATGATGGAGTTATAGATGCGGGCGATGGCCGGCAGATCGGCTTCAGTGGCGAGACGGAGCGTATATCCGGTGAGCATGGCCGAGGGTCAGCGTTTGCGTGCGCCACGAAAAGACGCAAACGCATTCGCCGCGGACCCCGCGGCGCTATACGGCGAGCGCGGCGCGCTCGGGCGTCTTTTTCACAAAGGCCGCCGGCGCGCGCGCCGGAATCGTGGCGCCCTCCCGAGCGGCTTGCGGGTTGCGGCGATCGAGCAGACCGGCGAGCTCGTGCTGCAACTGGCCGGCCTGGACACCGAGCGAGCGCGCGGCTGAGGCCGTTTCTTCCGACGCTGCGGCGTTGGACTGTGTGAGCTCGTCGATGCGCGTCATCGATACGACCGCTCGCCCGAGTCCGTGCGCCTGGTCGGAGGAGGCTTCGGCGATCTCGCCGATGAGACCGTCGACTTTCTGGGTGTTCTCGATCACGCGTTTCAACGACTGGCCGACGCGGTCGGCCAGCTCCGCGCCACGGGCGCCCTTGGCGGTGGCGTCCTCGATCTTGGTGCCGGTTTCCCGTGCGGCTTCGGCGGAGCGCCGCGCGAGATGACGCACCTCC
Organism: Opitutaceae bacterium; assembly: GCA_036406235.1. Lineage (GTDB taxonomy): Bacteria > Verrucomicrobiota > Verrucomicrobiia > Opitutales > Opitutaceae > DASWVO01. Next base: position 30,203 of record DASWVO010000028.1, on the reverse strand, counting down.
TCGGCGACGACGGCGAAGCCTGCCCCGGCCTCGCCGGCGCGCGCGGCTTCGACGGCGGCGTTGAGCGCGAGGATGTTGGTTTGAAAAGCAATCTCGTCGATCGACTTCACGATCATCGCGATGTTGCGGCTGGCGGTGGAGATTTCGTGCATCGCGGTCTGCATCTCGGCGACTTCGACGGCGCTCTGATCGACGGCGACGCGGTTGGTGTGCGAGACTTCGCGGGCGGTGCGTGCGCGCTCGACGTTTTTCTGTACGGTGCCGTTCACTTCGGCCAGCGTTGCGGTGCTATCTTGAACGGCGGTGGCCTGGCTGGCGGAGGTACTGGCGACGCTCTGGCTTGAATCGGTCACTTGGAGGGCCGCGGTGGCGACTTCGGTGGTTCGCTCCCACATGCGTGTGGCGATGCCGCGAATGTGCCGGACCACCGCGGTGCTCACGATCCAGCCGAAGAGGGCGCCGAGCAGGACGCCCAGCCCGGTGCCGCCGCCCATGATGATGTCGAGCCAGCGATCGCGTACGAGTGCCGTCTCTCGTTCGACGGCCATCCGGGCCTCGGCGGTGCGGGCAATATCGGCGACGAGAGTCTCGAGCTGGGCGGCGAAGGCTTGCTCGCCCGCTTTGGGGGCGGCGGCGGAGCTCACCGTGCCCGGCGATGCCGGTTCGGTTGTGGTGCCGTCGGCAAGCGCTGCGCGGAGTTCGCGTCCGAGCTTGGCATGCGCCTGACGAAGCGTGGCGATCACGGCCGAATCGAGTCGGAGCGCCGTCGCGCCGGTCTGCACGCGATCGAGGTGGGAGCCGACGCTCCGCTCGGCGGCGGCAAAATCCGCCAATCCTTCATCGGTAACGACTTGGTTGCCCTCGCGCGGCCGAAGCATCTGCCACGCCTGGAGCTGCGTCTTGAAACCAAGCTGCGCGTGATGTGCGGCGGCGGTGGCCGCGCGCGCGGCTTCGGAGATCGCGAGCGCCTCCCGGGCGCGGCGCATCGCGTCGTGGTGGGCATAAATGCCGATTGCGCCGCCGACCAAGGGGATCGCGGCTACAATGCTGAATGCGAGAACAAGCTGAAGGCGGACGGACATGACGAAGCTGGATTGCGTGACACCCGCGCAACTGGAGGTTTGGCTGCTTATCGACCCAAACAGCCGCAACTTCAGTACGGACGCGTTGGATTGCTTCGAGGCCGCGCAGACCTGCGCTGGGCCGCCCGGAGCTCTACTGGGAGCGCAGCAGTGCGAGAGGATCGACCTTCGCCGCGTGGCGCGCGGGAACCAGTCCGCCCAGCACCGCGGCCGCCACTCCGGCCAGGGTGGCGAGGGCGATGGCGGTCCAATCGATGCGCAATCCCGTCATCAGCCAGGAGCTGAGCCAGTGAGGCAGCGCTGCGGCGAGCACGAAGCCGAGGGTCGCACCCACCAGGCCCAGCACCAACGCCTCGCGCACGATGCCGCGCCAGACGCGTGCGGGATCGGCGCCGATGGCCAGACGCACGGCAATCTCGCGCGAGCGGTGGGAGACGAGGTAGCCCAGTGCCGCGAAGACGCCGATACCGGCGAGCAGCATGGCGAGCAGGCCGAAGCCCGCGGTGAGCCGGACGGTGGCGAGATCGTTGCGCAGCCATTGCCTCGCCCGCTCGTCGAGCGTCATCCAGCGGGTGAACATCACCCCGGGCTCGGCGGCGGTGATGGTTTTCCGCAACTGTTCGCGCGCCGCGGCCGCATTGCCCGCGAGGCGGACGACGAGACAGTGCGCCTCGGTGTTTCTCTGCGCGAGCGAAGTATAGAAAAGCGCCGCCGGCGCCTCGCGCACGGTGTTGATGCGCGCGTCGCCGGCCACGCCGATGATCTCAAAATCTTCGGCGGCGTCGGCGGTTTCGTCGAAGCCGAATCGGCGCCCGAGCGGATCGGCGTCGCCGAATACCTGCCGGGCGAGACGCTGGCTGATGATGGCCACGGGCGGCCGGCCGGCGGTGTCGTTGGCGGCAAAGTGCCGGCCGCGCAGTAACGTCATTCCCATCGCGTCGAAATACTGCTCGTCGATGCCCTCATGCTGCACGTGACCGGTCGGCTGCCGGACACCTTCGCCGCGGAAATAGACACCGCTGTTCGAGCGGCTGCCGCTGAGTACTCCGTTGGCCGCAAAGCCGACGCCGCGTACCTGCGGCAGCGATTCCGCCGCCTGCCGGAGGTGCGCGAGCACCGCGGGTTGGTTCTCGGGCGCGATGCCGGCGGCGGTGAGGTCGAAGGACGTCGACAGCACGCTTTCGCGCGCGTAACCGGGATCCGTGCGCAGCACGCGTTGAACATCGAGCGCGAGCGCAGCGGCGACGGAGACGAGCAGGACCGAGAGCGCGAGTTGCAACACGATCAACGCCCGACCAAGCCGCAGCGACCCGCCCGGCCCCCCGGTGCGTTGTTGCAGGATTGCCTGCGGCGCGAGATGCGCGCACAACCACGCCGGGGCGGCGCCGAGCAGCAATCCCAACAGCACCGCCAGGCCGGCGAGCGCTACGACCAGCGGACCGTCGACGCCGGGAAGGCCGTCAGCCGCGTTCGGCACCAGCCAACCGGCGAGCAGCGGCGTCAGCCAGACCCCGAGCAGCAGACCAGCCGCTGCGCCGACGAGGGAGAGCAGGACGCCCTCCATCAAGAAACCACGCGCGAGTCGCCACCGTCCCGCGCCGAGCGCGAGCCGCACGCCGATCTCGCGGCCGCGGGACAGCAGGCGCAGGAGCAGGAGGGTGGACGTGTTCGCGACGGTCGCCACAACCACGGCGGCTACGAGCAGCGAAAGCGTCAGGCCGACGCTGCGGAACTCCCGTCGCGTATCCGAATACCCCTGCGGGCTCGGCGTCCATCGCGGAGCGTTTTGCCTGATGCGTGCGTGCACCACGGGGTCGCCAATGAGTCCGAGAACGGTCGACAACTGCGGCTGCCACGCTGCCTCGAGCGCTCCCTGCGCGGAGACCGCGGCCGCCGGGAGACGCACCATGGCGTGCAGCCACGCCACGCGATCATCGCTCATCCAATGCTCGAGCCCCGGCGGCTCGCCGTCGGAGACGGTCATGGCCGACGGCCGGGTGTGGAGGAAGCCCTGCAGGCCGGTGGGAAGCCACAAGTCGGCGTCGGAGCCGAGGGAAGGACCGGTGAACGCCGCCGGGGCGATTCCGACGATCGTGACCGGCTGGCCGTTGAGGTGGATGACGCGACCGACGGCACCCGGGTCGCCGCCGAGTTTTTGTTTCCACCACGCCCACGAGGCCACAGCGACAGAGCGGGGGGCGCCGGTTTCATCGTCGCCCGGGCTCAGCAGCCGGCCGCGCGCGGCGGCGAGCTGGAACGCGTGGAAGAAGCGATCGGAAACGAATTGCGCGTCGAGGCGCTCCGCGGGTGCGTTGGCGATGCGGGCGGCCAGGCTGGTGAGATAACTATACGCGATGACGCTGCCTTGAAGCGCTGTATCCATTTCGAGGCGACGAATCGTTGGTGCGCTGAGGAGCGACGGCTCGCCGGAGGCATCCACCGCCAGGTGCAGCTCGGCGGGGCGCGGTACCGGGAGCGGCTCCCACAGGACGCCGCGCACGAGCGAGAAAATGGCGGCGGTCACGCCAATGCCCAGCGACAAGATGAGGACCAGCCCGCCCGAGAACGCGGGTCGGCGCAGAAGGCTGCGCGCGGCGATGCGCAGATCGTGGCCGAGCGACTCGAGCGCTGGCCAGCCCAGCGCCTCTTCAGTCTTCTCCCGCGTCGCAAGGACGTTGCCGAAGGCGAGGTGGGCCCGCCGGCGCGCCTCTACGGGCGACAACCCCTGACGGACACCCTCGTCGGTCATCAGGTCGAGATGCGTCTGTATCTCGGCTTCGAGGCGACGGAGCCGTTCGCCGCGGCCGGCCATGTGCCGGAGCTTCTGCAGAAATCGTCTCATGGCGGAACGTCAGCCGGTGGCGAGCACGGCATTGACGAGCGCGGCGACGCGCTGCCAGTTGGCCGTCTCGTCCTTCAACTGTTTCCGGCCCGCCGCTGTGATGCCGTAGAAGCGGGCCTTGCGATTGTTTTCGCTCACACCCCACTCGGAGCGGATCCAACCCTGATCCTCGAGGCGCACGAGGGCCGGATAGATGGTGCCCTGGTTCAGCAGCACGGCGTCGCCCGAAACCTGTTCGATTCGCCGCGCGATACCGAAGCCGTGCAGCGGTCCGAGACTGGCGAGGGTTTTCAGCACCAGGAGGTCGAGCGTGCCCTGGAGCAAATCGATGCGATCGGCCTGACTCATGTTGGCAACCAACAGGAGCTCCTGTTGAAAGTCAACAGGAGAGGCGGATATGGGTCGTGTATTCTCAGGCTCCGGCCCTGCCCGAGCGGGCCGTGGTTCTGTGGGCGCGAGTGGGGGAGTCGGGTGCCAGTTCGTTGCGCAGGGCGGCGATCAGCTCCGCTTCCGTGTAGGGTTTGCGCAGAAGCGTGGTCACCCCGAGGGCGATGAGGGCTTCGTCGTCGGCCTGCTGGGCATTGTCGTCGGACAGGCCGGAGGTGGCGATGATCGGCAGCGTCGGCGTGAAGCGCCGGATCTCGCGGATCAGGTCCCGCCCGCCGCGGCGCGGCATCATCAAGTCGGTGATCACCGCGTCATAGCGCGTCGGATTCGCGTGAAAGCGCTCCGATGCCTCGACCCCGTCGGCGGCGACTTCGACGACGAAACCGTGCCGCTGCAGCACGTGCAAGGTAATCAGCCGGATGGACTCCTCATCGTCGACGACCAGCACGCGACGGCTGTCGCCGTCGAAGGGGCTGGACGTGGGCGGAGCGGCGTCCGCCACGCTCGCGTCTTTCGGCGCGGCCGGGAGCAGCACGACGAATTCGGAGCCGCGGCCGAGCTGGGAGTTTACCTCGACGGTGCCGCCGTGACTGCGGACGATGCCATACACGGTGGAGAGGCCGAGACCGGTGCCCTTGCCTCTCGGCTTCGTGGTGAAGAACGGCTCGAACATGTGCTCCATCACCTCGGGCGGAATGCCGGTGCCCGTGTCGGCCACGATCAACGCGACGTAGCGGCCGGCTTTCAGGTGCGACATGTCGTGGAGCAGTCTGATTTCATCGAGTTGCACCTGACGCGCGGCGAGGGTGAGTTGCCCGCCGCCGGGCATCGCGTCCCGGGCGTTGATGGCGAGATTGAGCAACACTTGATGGAGCTGCGTGGCGTCCCCGATCACCGGGCTGAGCTCGGCGGCGAGGTTGAGCCGGATCTCGATTTCGCGCGGCAGGGTTTCGCGGAGGATGTGCTCGAGCTCGCGGATGACGTATTTCGGTTGGACGGGAACGCGTTCGCCGCCGATCCCGCGGGCAAACGTCAGCACCTGCCGCACGATCGCCGCGCCGCGCCGGCCGGCGCACGCGATCATCTCGAGTGTCTTCCGCGCGTCGGCCGTGGGATATTTCTCATTCAACAGGTCGATCGAGAGCAGGATCGGCGAGAAGATGTTGTTGAGGTCGTGCGCGATGCCGCTTGCGAGGAGGCCGACGCTCTCGAGGCGCTGCGTGCGGGCGAACTGCTGCTCCAGCTTCTTGCGCTCGCTGATGTCCTGCTTGATCGCGACAAAATGAGTGATCTCGCCGTGCGCGTCGCGCAGCGGCGCGATCGTCATCTGCTCCGGATAAATGACGCCATCCTTGCGGCGGTTGAGAATCTCGCCGGACCAGATGTGTCCGGATTTGATCGTCCGCCACAGCTCCGCGTAAAACTCCGGCGGATGCCGGTCCGATTTGACCAGCCGGGGCGTCGTGCCGCGCGCTTCGGCCAGCGTGTAGCCGGTGAGGTCGGTGAAGCCTTTGTTCGCCCACTGGATGCGTCCGTCGACGCCGGTGATGACGCAGCCGTTGGGGGCGGCCTCCAGGGCGGCGTGCATCAGGTGCAGTTGCGCCAGCGCTTCGCGTCGCGCGGTGATGTCCTCGTGCGTGACGACGACGCAGCCCGGCCCCCCGCCCGCGAACGGGCTGACGCGACCCTGGAACCAGCGCTTCCGGGTGGGAAGGTGACAGGGGTATTCGTGCGAGAACTCCTCCCGCTCTCCTGTAGCCACCGCCCGGATACCTTCGAGAAGTTCGGCCGTCTGTTGATCGTCGGCGCCGGTCGCGGACCGTGCCACCGCGAAATAATTCGCGCCCTCGCAGACCTCCTCGAGGCGCACGCCATTTTCCTGCGCGAAAGTGCGCCAGGCGCGGTTGACGGAGAGGATCCGGCCGCTCCGGTCGAGGATCGCGATACTGATCGTCAGCGAGTCGAGGATCGCGCGGGTGAATTCGCCGGCCGCCTTGAGTTGATGCTCGGCTTCCTTGCGGCCGGTGACGTCGGACATCAGCAGGAGCAGCCGGGCCTCCTCCCGGTAGCGGAACGGTACGAACTGGGCGGCGATCCATGAGCGCCGGCCGGAGGCCGTGATCAGTTCGACCTCCTGCCGGAACTTCGTTCCGGTGCGCAGGGCCATCTCCGCGGCGTCAATCAGGCCGGTGGTGCGCCAGAAGCCGGTCTGCCGGAGGTTCTGGCGGCAAAGCTGGTCGGCGGTCGTGTCCAGCATCTGGGTGGCGGCGGCATTCGCGCTAACGGCGGCGCCGTCGGCTCCGTAGGTGATCATGCCGATCGGCGAGCTGTTGAAGAGCGCGGCATTGAACGCCAGCTCGTCGGCCATGCGTTGCTCGGCGAGCTTGGCCTCGGTGATATCGGCGTGGGTGCCGATCATGCGCAAGGGCCGGCGGTCGGGCGTGCGCGCGATGATCTTGCCGCGGTCGAGGATCCAGCGATAGCTGCCGTCTTTGCACCGCAACCGGTAGACGCTTTCGTAGACGGAGGCATGGCCCCCGAGGTAGCGCTCGACGGCGGCGATCGCGGCGTCTCGGTCGTCTGGATGAAGGCGGCTTTCCCATTCCTCGAGCCGGTTCTGGAGCTCGTGATCGTCGTGGCCGAGCATCGCCTTCCATTGCCGGGAAAAGAATACGTCGCCGGTGACGATATTCCAGTCCCAGAGCCCGTCGCCCGCGCTGTGAAGGGCGTATTCCCAACGCTGTTCGCCCGCCTCCAACTCGTTCCAGGCCTTCTGCAAGCGAAGGCTCCACCGCCGGAGCAGCAGGTAGAGCGCGCCCGACGTCACCGCCACGAAGGCCAGGCCCTTGCCGCTGTTCACCAGCCAGTCTTCGAACGTCCGGCCATGCCACTGGGTAACGAGGGTGTCGCTGAGGACGATCCAGGAGGCGCCGACGAGCGCGTGAAGACTGGCAATCCAACGGGGCAGGGAAGGATGCTTGAGGTCCATCGTGGGTGTGGGGCGTGCCCATCGTCGCAGGTCGCAGGCGCGGGAGCTGCGCATATTTTGTCCAAGCCCGAGCAATGGTTGGCCCTTCCGTCGCCTGCGCCCCCTGGCGGGAGCCATCGGCCGGCGCCGCCGGGCTCATCTCTTCTTGGCAAAAGCGGGAATCGGACGAACGGTCTGGGTCATGAAGACGCTTTCGGATTACGGTCAGAAGGTCGACAAACTGCGGGACAATTGTCCGGTCAAGGCGGCGATCGACGTCATCCGCGGACGGTGGAAGCCATCGATCCTCTTCGAACTCCACGCCGGCACGAAGCGTTTCTCGGACCTGCAGGCGGCGCTGCCGGGGATCACGGCGCAGGTGCTCACGGTGCAACTGCGGCAGTTGGAGGCCGACGGCATCGTGGCGCGCGTCGTGTATCCGGAGGTCCCGCTGCGCGTCGAGTATGCGCTTACCGAGCTCGGGGCGTCGTTGTCCGCGGTCATGGACCAGCTGGAGTCCTGGGGGGCGCGCTATCTTGCGCGACGCGGAGCCCTCGCTCGCGCCCCGGCTTCGTGAGGGGTGGCTCCGACGGCTCCGGCCGGAAGCTGAGTCGCCCGCGGCAGGACTGACCCCCGCGTGGACGGACGGAAAATAGGGCCCTGTATTTGCACGAACTCGCGCATCAAACCTTTGGATACGCGGTGTCGCGACGCTCACTTTATTGTGAGTTCCTCACGAAGTTGAGACGAAGCAAAGTGGGCGGGTTTCTGCGATGATACGGGAGCATGAAAACCTTGCTTCTCATCGATTCGAGCGGGCGCGTCACCCGCTCCCTCACCCGCCGCCTCACCGACCGGTTTGCGACGCGCTGGCGCGAACTTCAGCCGGCCGGCGAAATTGTTCGCCGCGACCTCGGCAGGACCCCGCCGCCTCCCGTCGACGAAGCGTGGATCGCCGCCGCCTTCGCCCACGACGCCGGCTGCACCGCGGCGGCCCGCGAGGCGCTGGCCTTGAGCGACACGCTGATCGACGAGATCGGCCGCGCCGACGCCATCGTGCTCGGCGTCCCGATGTACAATTTCGGCGTGCCGGCGCAGTTGAAGGCCTACATCGACCAGGTCGTGCGCGTCGGCCGGACATTCGCCTTCGATGCGTCGGCGCCGGAGCCCTATCAACCGCTGCTGCCGTCAAAGCCGGTGGTTGTGATCACATCGGCCGGCGACGGCGCGATCCATCCGGGGGGAACGCTTGCCCATCTCAACTTTCTCGAGCCGCACCTCCAGACCGTCTTCCGTTTCATCGGTTTGACGGATCTGACGTTCGTGCGCGTAGGTTACGACGAATATCAGGACCACCGGCTGCAGCATTCGCTCGCCGCCGCCGACCGTGCGATCGACGAACTTGCCGAAAGGTTCACGTGCTCCGAGCTCCGTCCAGTGACGACGGCGGTCGCGAGTTGACGCGTTGAGCGCCGCCGGCGGAGGCGACGCAGTTCGCCGGCGCCGTGCGGCAACCTCAGAACACGCTGCGCACGAGTCCGCCATCGACGCGCAGCGCGGCGCCGTTGATGCCGGACGCGAGCGGGCTGCTGAGGAACGTCACGAAGTCGGCGATTTCCTTGGGCTGGAGGAGCCGCTCGAGCAGCGACGTCGGCCGATTTTCGCGCATGAATCGCCGCCCCGCCTCCTCGACCGAGAGACCGGGAAACAGCTCCAGGACGAATTTTGCGACACCCTCCGTGAGCGTGGAGCCGGGCATGACCGTGTTGACGGTCACGCCCGTGCCCTTGGTGAGTTCGGCGAGACTGCGCGAGAGCGAAAGCTGCATGGTTTTCGTGGCGGCGTAATGTGGCATTTCCGGCGAGGGACTGACGCCGGACTCGCTCGAGATGAACAGGACGCGTCCGCTCTTCTTTTCCAGCATGCGCTTAAGGTAATGGCGGCTCAGGCGCACGCCGCTGAGGATGTTGACCTCGAAGAGCCGCAGCCAGTCGGCGTCGCTTTCGTCGAAGAAGCCAACCGGTTCGTAGATGCCGAGGTTGTTCACGAGGATGTCGACCTCGGGAAAGGCCGCGATCGTCTGTTCCGTGCCGGCGGCGGTGCCGTTGTCGGAGACGAGGCGCTCCAGCTTCGCGGCCGGCAGGTCGCCACGCAGGGCGGCGATAGCGGCGTCGACGTTCGAGGCCGAGCGCCCGTTGACGATCACGCGGGCCCCTTCCTGGGCGAGCGCGCGGGCGATTGCGAGGCCGATGCCACCGGAGGAGGCGGTGACGAGAGCGAGCTTCTGTTCGAGTGCGAGATTCATGACTGCATACCCATGCGCTGGCCTGAGCGAGGCGCAAACGCCGGGGCCGGCACTAATCGCGGAGGGTCTGGTGGCATTTGCGGATCGCAGCGCGGAAGTCGCCGGGAGCCTGGCCGGTGGCTTTGCGGAACGTTTTGGCAAAATACGACGGGTCGGCGAAGCCGAGGTGGTAGGCGATTTCCGAGACGCTCAACTCCGAATGAAAGAGCAGCCGTCGCGCCTCGAGGAGGATGCGGGTGCGGATCAACTCTCCGGCCGTGCCTCCGGTCAATTCGCGAACGACGTCATTGAGATGTCCCGGAGTGACGCCGAGTTCGCGCGCGTAGGCTGCGACCGAGGAGTGCGTGCGGAACTTCGCCTCGATCTGGGCTCGCAGCCGCTGAAGCAGGTGTTGGGAGCGTTCGGTCGTGACGGGCGCCGTGGCGAGTCGCCGGTGAGCGCGAGAGGCGCCGGCGAGCAGGAGGCGCAGGAGGCAGCGCATCACCTCGATCCAGCCCTCGTCGCGCGTGGCGAATTCCCGCTCACAGCGAGCGATGAGCGGCTCGGCTTCCGCGGCAAACGCCGCGTCGACCGTCAAGACCGGCGGAAATTCCGTGCGGTGCACGAAGCCATAGTCGAGCAGCGTGCTCGGCGGCGGTTCGCGTCCGTCGAAGAATGCGCTGGTGAACGAAATCAAGGTTCCGCGAATCGCTTCGGTACAGTCCCAGAAATGAACCTGACCGGGGCTGATGAGGATGAAGGACGGACGGTCCGCCGGCAGCGGATAGCGCTCGAAGTCGTTGAAATGCGCCGCCGGGCCCCGCAGCCAGAACAACTCGAAGTGCTCGTGGCGGTGCGCGCCGGGCGGGCGGGTGATCTGAGTCTCGAGCACCTCGAAGCGTTCGACGAAGATTCCGAGCTCGGCGATCGAGGGCGGCACATAGTCGGAAAGTGGATACGAAGGAATCTTCCTGGCTTTCATGGCGGGCGACGATGGCGATTCAACCGCCGCGCCGTCCCGCCGCGACGCTAAAGACGGCGGAGGCTGGCGCCCCGGCGCCTCGCCGCGGCTGGGGCAAACGGTGCGCGTATTGGGCGCATTTCCCGCACTTTCGGAGTGAACCGCTTGCGGCCGAAGGAGTCTGTGCGAACGTCACTTCTGTTCAAATCCGTGTTATCATCATGAACCGAAAAGCCTCCGCTGTCTGGCGCGGCGACCTGAAGTCGGGTCGCGGCACGATCTCCACCGAAAGCACTGTCCTGAAGGACACGCAGTATTCGTTCGGCACCCGCTTTGAGAACGGCCCGGGCACCAACCCCGAGGAACTCATCGGCGCGGCTCACGCGGCCTGCTTCAGCATGGCCCTGTCGGCGGAGCTGCAAAAGGCGGGGTTCACGGCGGAGAAGATTTCCACGAGTGCGACGGTCACGCTGGAGAACCACCCGCAGACGAGCTGGACGGTGACGCGTATCCATCTGGAGACGACGGCCACCATACCCGGCATCACGCCGGAGAAGTTTGCCGGGATCGCCAACGGCGCGAAAGCCGGCTGCCCGATCTCCCGGCTGCTCAAGGCCGCGGAGATCTCGCTCGACGCGCGGCTCGCCTGAGCCGCCGTTCGAGGCGCGCCCCCGGGGCCGGGGGCGTGAGGACCACCTCCTCGGTCTGAGGGAGGAGTCGTTGACGTTGGTCATGGGCGGTCGCCTTCGACCGCGGGCGCGGTGTCGGAGCCGCCCGGCAAGCCCCTCGCGGCGTATGGCCTCACCGAAGCCCAGGCGCTCACGTATCCACTCAGTCCAGTCGACAAGCTGAAGCCGCTTGCCCGCGCGCGCGTTCCGATCCTCAGCGTCTGCGGCGACGCGGACACGATTGTGCCCTTTGCCGAAAACACGCGCGTCGCGAAAGAGCGCTACGATGCACTCGGCGGCTCGATGCAGGTGATCGTGAAGCCTGGCGTCGATCACCATCCGCGCAGCCTCGCGAACCCGGCGCCGATTGTGGAGTTCCTGGAAAAGCACGCGCCAGCCGTGGCGCGCCCCGGGCCCCGGCATCGGGGCCCGTGAGCGGCGCACGGGCGTGAACCCGGCCGGACGCTTTTTTCAAAGCGGTGCTTCGGCCGCGGGCGTCGCGTTCAGCGGGTGCACGAAACGGTCCACGCGGGGCAACAAGTAACGCGAGGGATCGAACGACAGCACCACGGCGTTTGCTCGGCCGACGATCTGCTCGCGCGGGACGGCTCCGAAGAAGCGCGAATCGTGGCTGTTGTCGCGGGAGTCTCCCATCATGAAATAGTGCCCCGGCGGCACGACGCGCGGGCCGAAGCTGCGCAGCGCCGGGCGGGCTGGCAGCGCCATCACGTAATGGTCGCGGGCGTCGAGATGCTCGATGGCGACGACCGGGTTTGGGTCCTCGGACACGTCGCGACGAAACGGAGCCGCGTCCAGTTGTGAGTAGCGCTGGGCGACGCCGTTGAGGAGGAGAACATCCTCGCGCAGTTCGACCACGTCGCCCGGCAGGCCGATCACGCGCTTCACGAGGCGCGTCCCGTCTCTCGGCGAAAAGAATACGGCGACGTCGCCGCGCTGCGGATTGCTCCAGATTGCGAGATGCCGGGTCGTGAACGGCACCTTCAGGTCGTAGGCGAGTTTGTTCACCAGCACGAGTTCGCCCTCGAGGATGGTCGGTTTCATCGAGCCGCTTGGCACCCAGTTCCAGTCGAGCACGGCCGACTTCAGCGGCGCAACGATGGCGAAGATCAGGGCGAACGGGCGCAGCCATTCGCGCCAGAGCAGGGTGACGACGGGTTTCATGGTGGTGGCGGATAGGCTGGCGGCGGGGTTGGAACGGGTGCGGATTCAAGACCCCCTGCGCGCCGGTTTGGTTTCATTTTTGCGAAACCGTCGCCGGAACCACCGCCGACGGCCCTCGACCCACGCCGCGGCAGAGGTTGGCCCCGGGGAGGGGAACTCGCTGCCGCGGGGCCGGGTGGATGGGAAGCGGCGGCCCCGCCGGGCCCGCGCCGTCAGGTCGTTCGCAGCGAAGTGGTTGGGGCATGGTAAGCCCTTCCGGATGGCCCTTCTTAGGGGTGGTGGCTGTGCTTATACCCCGCGCTGAAACGGGCATCGGGCTTTCTTTGCCCGGGCGGGCGACCCACCGTGGCGCCGCGCGTCGCGTTCGAGCGGACGGGTTGCGCGGGAGCCTCGAGGTGGGCGCGACGCAGCGGACCGCATCCCGACGACACCCGCGCATCGTCGTCTCCACCCGGATTTCGCGCATCGTTTTTCAAATTCTCATGGTACATCCGGTCATCATCCAAGGCGGCATGGGCGTCGCCGTCTCCAACTGGCGCCTCGCGCGCGCGGTCTCGCGGCTCGGCGAACTCGGCGTGGTCTCGGGGACGCTGCTGGCGGTGATCCTCGCGCGCCGGCTGGCGGAGGGCGATCCGCAGGGCGACATGCGCCGCGCCCTCGAGCATTTGCCGGTTCCCGGAGTGGCGGAGCGGGTGTTGGACCGCTATTTCATGCCCGGCGGGCTTCGAACCGGTGTGGCGTTTCCACCAGTCCCGATGCCGACCCTACAGTCGAGCCCGGCGCTCAACGAGCTCATGGTCGCCGCGAACTTCGTCGAAGTCTTCCTGGCCAAGGAGGGACACTCCGGGCGCGTGGGCATCAATCTGCTCGAAAAGATCCAGCTCGCGACGCTGCCGTCTCTCTACGGCGCGATGCTCGCCGGCGTCGACTACGTGCTCATGGGCGCAGGGATTCCGCGCGCGATTCCCGGCGTGCTGGATCGTTTCGCGGCCGGCGAGCCGGCGGAGCTGAAGATCGACGTCGAAGGCGCGCTCCCGGGCGAGGAGTGGACGGCGCGGTTTGATCCTCAGGAGCTGGAAGGCGGCGCGGCGCTGCGTTTGTCGCGCCCGAAATTCCTGGCGATCGTTTCCTCGGCGACACTCGCCCAGACGCTCGCGAAGAAATCGAACGGGCGCGTCGACGGTTTCGTTGTCGAGGGCGAGGCCGCCGGCGGCCATAACGCCCCGCCACGCGGGACGATGCAGCTGAGCGCGCACGGCGAGCCGGTCTACGGCCCGCGCGACACGCCCGATCTGGACAAGATCCGCGCCCTCGGCCTGCCGTTCTGGCTGGCCGGCGCGCAGGCGCGTCCGGAGAAGCTCGACGAAGCGCTCCGGCTCGGCGCAGCAGGTATCCAAGTAGGCACGACATTTGCCTTTTGCGAAGAGTCGGGGGTGAGCGCCGCGTTGAAGCGCGAGGTCATTAACGCGAGCCGTGCCGGCGAGGTCCAGGTCTTCACCGATCCGGCGGCGTCGCCCACCGGGTTCCCCTTCAAGGTGGTCTCGGTGCCCGGGACCCTCTCGGATCCGGCGCGCTTCGAGGCGCGCACGCGCATCTGCGATCTCGGGTATTTGCGTCAGCCCTACCGCAAGAGCGACGGCAGCATCGGCTACCGTTGCGCCGCCGAACCGGTGGACGACTATGTGCGCAAGGGCGGGGTCGCGGCCGACACCGTGGGACGCAAGTGTCTGTGCAACGGACTCGCCGCCACGGTCGGGCTGGGGCAGCGGCGCCGGGACGGAGATGAACTCGCGCTGGTCACCGCCGGCCGGGAGTTGTCCGATCTGGCCCGCCTCGTGCCGGCGGAGCGGGAAGGCTACCGTGCGGAGGACGTCATTCGCTATCTGCGTTCCGGCGTGGTGCCGTTGTAAGGGGACGGGCGAAGCGGAAATTTGCGCGGTCGCGTTCCGGCGCGGATCCGCTTCATTGTCGCGACATGACACGTCTCGGAATGCTCGTTGCGTTTGTGCTGGCCGCTGCGGCAGGGCTTCGCCTCGAAGCGGCCGTCAATCCGGAGGAATTCAAGCGGATCGCATCCGACGTCGTGAGGTTGCGCGAGATCGCGCGCGTGGTGGAACCGGACTCCGCCGGGCTGCCGGGGCGCCAGCGCGTGACGATCGTCGGTGAAATCGTCGCGGTGGAACGCTCGTCGGCGCCGCTTGCGGAAGGCGACGTCGTGCTGATCGACTATGCGATCGATCTCACTGCGCGGGCGGCCGCGGCGAAGGAGTACGAAGTGAAGATGGGCCGCATGCCCGGGCGGCAGTTCATGTATGAGCCCGATCCGCCGCCGCTCGATGCGAATCGGGAATTCCGGGCGCACCTCGCTCCGGCCGGCGGCCGCCTCGCCAACGTGAACCGCCATGCCGGGCGTGCGGTGGTTTTCGATCGCGAGCAATTTTCCGGGCCGGTTTTCGTGCCGGTGGCGGGACAGTATTCCTGGGACGTGGCGGTCGGTCCGCTTCGTTCCGCCGACGGGACGAAAGAGTCCAAAGCGATGGAGAAAAAGACCTACACGGGAACGCTGAGGACCGGCGTCATGGCGATCGGCGCCGAGACGACGGGGATCAATCTCGAGACCGACTCCGGGACCTACGAACTCGATGTGCGTGGCAATCCCGAGGCGGCTGCAAAAGTGGATTCCCTGCACGGCAAAAAGGTGGTGGTGACGGGCGACTACAGGCCGCGTCCGGGCGTCGAGGTGCGGGAACGGCGAATCATCGTCGTGCACACGCTCAGCGAACCGCCGTGAGGAGCGGGGCGCTTGCGGACCGGCGCGTACGGCGCCTCGGTCCCGGACCGCGCTCAAAAGTTTTTCGTGTAAACGGCGCCGGTGTTGTCGACGAACGTGAGGCTCGAGGGCTCGATCCGGGTCAGGCGGAGGCCGAAGCCGCGGTCAACGATGTCGTTGAGGCGAAAAAGTCGGTCGTTCATGAGCACCTTGGGGTCCGTCGCCGATGCGCGGATACCGGTGATGCGCAGCGTGTCGATGAACCGGTAGACTTGTGGATCCGGCCGCGGCGGGGCAGTGCGGGTGGGTGCAGGCGCGGGCGCCGGCGACGGCGCCGGATTGATGACCACGGGATCGGAGCGCGGCGGTGAAGCCGGCTCGACCGGGGCGTCGACGGTCGGCGAGGGCGCTTGCTGGGCCGGGGCCGGAACGAGCACGGGAACCTCCGCCGGTTGCGGCTCGAGCGCCGGCTTGATTTCAGGGGCCGGTACCGGCGGGGCGGGCGCGATGGTTACCGGAGCGGAAGACGGAGAGATCGCCGGCGCGCGCGCGAGGGTCGGTTGCGACGGGCGCGGCGCGGGCGCGGAGTTTTTGTCGCCGCCGCCGAGAAACAGGATGGTGAACGCGATCGAAAAAATGATGAGAGAGACCGCGCCGAACACGCTCCACACCACGGTACGCGCGGACCATGGCTGCCGCCGCGGCGTGATTGGCGCCGGCGGCGGCCCGCCGGGCATCGCTGGAGGAACGGCGGTTGGCTCCTCAGCGCGCAGCTTCTGCGCTTTTTTGAGCGCTTCGTTGATGAGGCTCATCGATTTTTCAACGCGGAGTAGGCAGCGGTCTCAGGAACTATCGTTGGGGATACCCGTAACATCATCGATTAACTTGGGAATATGAAAATGGCTGAATCCGGCGTGCCGTCTGTGGTTTCACGAACGAATGACTAAGTCTGGGTCTCGGTAAACACGCGTCAGGCGGTGAGGCGGCGGAGATCTTTGATGGCGCGACGGGCGTCCCAGAAATTCACCTCATCGGATTCGCGGATGAAGGCGGACAGAAGCGCCTTGTCGCAGAGATTATTGATCACTCGGGGAATGCCCTTGCTCGCGCGGTGGATCGCCCGCACTGCCCAACGCGTGAAATACGGCCGGCCCGCGCCGCCGGCGAGGGTGAGGCGGTGCTGCACGTAGTGTTGTACATCGCCAAACGTGAGAGGATTGAGCTCGTAATGCACCCAGATGCGCTGGCGCAGTTGCCGCAGTTCCTCGCGCGCGAGGATGTCCTTGAGCTCCGGTTGGCCCATGAGCACGACCTGAAGGAGCTTTTGTTTGTCGGTTTCAAGATTGGAGAGGAGCCGGATCTGCTCGAGGACGTCGAAGGAAAGATTTTGCGCCTCGTCGATGATGAGCACGATGTCGCGTCCCTGGTGGATGCGTGCGAGCAGCACGTGGTTCATCTGCGCGATGAGATCGGGCTGTTCGTGGGCGTGAGGCGTTTCACCCAGCTCGACGAGGATCGCCTTGAGCATCTGCTCCTCATTCACGCGCGGGTTCAGAATCAACGCGGTGTCGAAATGCGAACCGTCGATCTCGTTGAGGAAGCGCCGGCAGAGCGTGGTTTTGCCGCAGCCCACCTCGCCGACGAGCACGATAAAGCCCTTCTTCTCCTGCACGCCGAACTTCAGGTGCTGCAACGCTTCCTGGTGGGTGGGGCTGAGGTAGAGAAACTTCGGGTCGGGCGTGATGTTGAACGGCATCTCCGCGAGCCCGTAAAAGCTCTGATACATGCAGCGGTGGGACTAGGCGGGGGGACGGGAAAACGCACGCCAAAACCTCGGGCGGAGGAAGTTTACGAGTTGTTTGAAAGAAAGTTGGGTCGATGGGGGGCCGGAGGGCGTGGGTTGTGACTTGGGCCAAACAGCCGCGGACAGAGAGCGCTGATCTCCGCGCATTCCGGCATGCACCGCAACATGCGGAGGCCTCGCAGCTCCAGGCGATCGGCGGCTCTTTGTTCGCCAGAGTTGACAGCGGGCGGTGCGCGCGGCGATGGATGTCCACCGATGCATCGCCTTCGTTTCCTCGTTGCGCTCGTCCTGGCCGCCCTCTGGCTGCCGGTGACGCTGCATTGCACGATCGAGGCGGTCGTGGAGGTCGACGCGGCGCGCTGCCTTGGCGCGTGTCATGACTCTTCCACGACGACGGAGCACGACGGGCATCGCGACGCCGATCACGCCGCCGGACATGACGGGTGTGAGATCGTGGAGAGCGGTCGCTACAAGACCGCTTTCACGTTCCTGAAAATTACTCCCCCCGTCGCGACGCTCTGCGCGTGCCTGCTGTGCGTGCACGAGCCGGAGATCGAGCCGGATCAGGTGGCCGTCGTTTCAGCGGCACTGGAGCGACCACGAGATTGGGTGCCGGGGTGGCATTTCGTGCGACGGGCCGCGCCTGTCTCGCGCGCGCCTGCGGTGTGAAGCGGTCACGGTAGCGGCGGTCGTTCGGCCGCCACGCGTGATTGATGGCGGCCAAGACGACCGCCGCTACCTGACCTGAGACCATGCGGCGATCCGTCGTGCCTGTGCGCGCGTCACGGTTCCGCATCTGTCCCGGACGTTTCCACCTGTAATGTGCCCGCCCTTCCTCCCATGAAACACCTCTCTTTTTCTCTCCTGTTGTTCAGCGTCGCGTCTCTTGCGGTTTCCGTGGCAACGCGCGCTCAAACGCCGCCGGTTGCGTCCGTGGCTGCGCCGGCGAGTCCGATCACGCTCGACGCGCTCGTCGCCGAGATCGTGAATCGCAATCCCGAGCTCGCGTTCTACGAGGCCGAGCTTGCCGCGGCGAAAGCCGGGCGCCGCAGCGCGGCCGCGTGGAACGATCCCGAACTGGCGGTCGACGCCGGACGCAAACGCGTGCGGGAGGCGTCGGGCGCGCTCGCGGGCGAAGGGACCGCGTGGTCGGTGACGGTCACGCAGACCTTCGAATGGCCGGGCCGGCTCGCGCTGCGCAAGAGCATCGCGAACCGGCAGATCGAGCTGGCCGAGCTGGGGCTCGCACGGTTTCGCGCGGAGCTGCAGGCGCGGGCGCGCGTGCTCGCGCAGGGCTTGCATGCGGCGCGGGAGAAGGCGGAGGCGACACGGGAGGTGGCGGCGCGCTACCAGGCGCTGCGCGAGGTGTTTGTGGCGCGCGATCCCGCGGGCCTCACGTCGTTGCTGGAGACGCGCGTGATCGAGGCGCAGGAACTGGCGCTGAAGCGGCGGGCAACCGAGGCGGAGCTCGCGGCGCAGGCGGCACTCGTCGAACTCAACCAGTTGCGTGGTGCCAGCCCGGATACAACGGTGGAGGTGGCAGGGGCGCGCTTTAGGTTTCACGCGGCACCGGGCATCGACGCGCTGCTCGCGGCGGCGCGGGAAAACAACTTCGAGTTTCGCATCAAGCAGGTGGAGCTGGCACAGCAGGGGCTCGAGGTGTCGCTGGCGCGCAACGAGCGTTACCCGTCGATCGCGCTGAGCCCCTTCTATTCGGAGGAGAGGGCCGGGGAGCGGGAGACGGTGGTTGGGCTCGGCCTCTCCGTCCCGCTGCCGCTCACGAACCGCTCGCGCGGCGCGGTCGATGTGGCGGAGGCTCGGCGGCGTCAGGCGGAGGCGGCGCTCGTGATGGCGCAGCGCGCGCTCGAACGCGACGTGGTGACGACGGCGCAGACATTTGCGGCGAAGCTGGCGGCGGGGGCCGAATGGCGACCGGACGCCGTGGCAAAGTTCCGCGACGCGGCGGAACTGGCGGACCGGCATTACCGGCTCGGGGCCGTGCCGCTGGCGACGTATCTGGAGTTGCAGGACTCATACCTCGACGCCGTCGAGGCGCTGCTCGATACGGAACGCGAGGCGCTCGAGGCCGGCCAGCAGCTTCAGGTACTTACAGGCACGGACTTCAACGCGGTGGAGGCGATGCGATGAACAGATGTGGAAATGCAGAACCACCCCGCCCGAGCCGGCTTTCGAGTAGCGGCGGTCGTCCCCGACGGTCATGGCCCGTCGTGTGCATTGCGCTCGTACTTGCGCTCGCCGGCTGTGGGGAGCGGGGTGGGCAAGAACACGCGCATGACGAACACGGCGGGGCGCAGGCCGCAGCGGCGACTTTCAAGGAAGGGCAAGGACTGCGCCTCTCACCGGAGACCACGCGGGCTCTCGGCGTGGTCACGGAGGAAATCACCACGCGACCGATTGGGTATCGTCTGCCAGTGCATGCGACGGTGTTTCAGGCCGGGACGCCGACGCGGGCCAGCGCCCTGGTTACGACGGAGAAGGCGGCCACGCTTGCGCAGCATCCACCACGCGAGGCCAGGGTCGTTCGCGTCGATCGCACGCACGTTGCCGCGAGCGGCCAGGTAGAGCTTACCCTGGAACTGCCGGAGCCGGCGGCGATCGGCGCGACGCTGCGCCTCACGTTGAGCGGATCGGCTCAGGAGGCTGTCGCCGTGCCGGCAAGTGCGATCCTGCGCAGCGCCGGCGGAACATTCCTGTATGTAGTCAATGGAGACGCCCTGCTGCGGACGCCGGTGACGCTCGGCCTTAGCGATGGCATGTATCAGGAAATTACCGACGGAATCTACGAGGGAGACGAAGTCGTGGTCTCCGCCGTCGAGCAACTCTGGCTCACCGAACTGCGCCTCACGAAGGGCGGAGGGCACAGCCACTGAGGGAAGACTGAAGACTGACACCCGAACCTGAGACCCGACGGCAGACGACAAATTCCGGACGGCAGATGACGCGCTCGAAGAACCTCATCAGCTCGCTCGCCGGCGTTTGCGGCTACGGCCCCGGGCAGCCCGTAGAAACACTCTTTTGAACCCACTCTCATGATCGATCGGATACTGGAATTTTCGCTGCGCCAGCGGGTGTTTGTGATCCTCGCTGCGATTGCGCTGCTCGCCGGCGGGATCTGGGCGGCCCTGCGCCTGCCCGTCGACGCCGTGCCGGACATCACCAACGTGCAGGTGCAGATCAACACCGAGGTCAAAGGCCTCGCACCCGAGGAGATCGAGAAGCTCGTCACGTTTCCGATCGAGATGGAGATGAGCGGCATCCAAGGCATGACTGAGCTGCGTTCGCTCTCAAAGTTCGGGCTGTCGCAGGTGACGCTCGTTTTCGCCGAGGGCGCCGACATTTACCGGGCGCGGCAGCTTGTGAGCGAGCGCCTGCAGAACGCGGCCGACGATTTGCCGGCCGGATTCTCGCCCAAGCTCGCGCCGATCACGACCGGACTTGGCGAGATTTTCTACTACGTGGTCGACTACAAAGCCGACGCACCGGACAAGCCGGAAACGCGCGCGGAACAGCTGATGGAGCTGAAGCTCATTCACGACTATGTCGTTAAGCCGCAACTACGCGCCGTGCCGGGGATCACCGAGGTCAACGCGTCCGGCGGCCACGAGAAGCAGATCCTCGTGCAGCCGCGGCCGGAGGCGCTGCTGGCCGCGGGGGTGACGTTTGCCGAGCTGACGGCGGTGGTGGCCGAGAACGTGGAGAATGCCGGCGGCGGCGCGGTGCAGATCGGCGGCGAGCAGATCGTGATCCGCACCGACGGTCGCGTGCAAACCACGCAGGAGATCGCGAAGCTGCCGGTCAAGTTTCGTGGCGCGGTGGCCGAACCGCTGCTCGTGGGGGACCTCGCGGAGGTGGCGATTGGCTCGAGCGTGCGCACCGGCTCGGCGACCTACAATGGCCGCGAGGCGGTGCTCGGCGCGGCCTTGATGCTCTCGGGCGAAAACAGCCGCATCGTGGCGCGGCGCGTGGCCGAGAGGCTCGCGGAGCTCGCGCCAAAGCTGCCGGAAGGCGTGGAGGTCATCACGGTTTACGATCGCACGGACCTCGTCGACCGCACGATCGCGACGGTGCGCAAGAACCTTGTCGAAGGGGCGATCTTTGTCGTGGCGGTCCTGCTCGCGCTGCTGGGCAACTGGCGCGCGGCGTTCATCGTCTCGCTCGCGATTCCGCTGTCGTTTCTCTTCGCGATCGCGGGTATGGTGCAGACGAAGCTCAGCGGCAATCTGATGAGCCTCGGCGCGGTGGACTTCGGGCTGATTATCGACGGCGCGGTGGTGATGGTGGAGAACATCGTGCGCCGTCTGGGGCTCAGGCAACACGAGCTCGGGCGCGTGCTCACGCGCGACGAGCGTATGCGCACGGTGCTCGCGGCGGCGAAGGAGGTCGGGCGGCCGACCTTCTTCGGCGTGCTTATCATCACGATCGTCTACATCCCGTTGCTCTCGCTGACGGGCATCGAGGGGAGGATGTTCAAACCCATGGCGCTTACGGTCATGTTTGCGCTCGCCGGCGCGCTCGTGCTGGCCCTGACGCTGATGCCGGTGCTCTGCTCGTATGTGCTGAAGGGAAGAATCTCCGAGAAGGACAACGTCGCGATCCGGCTGGCGAAGCGCCTCTACGAGCCTGTCCTGACCTGGGCACTACGCCTGCGCTGGGCCGTGGTGACGGTCGCGGTGGTGCTGTTCGTGGTGGCCGTGGTGGTGTTCGGCCGCCTCGGCGCGGAGTTCATTCCCCAGCTCGACGAAGGCTCCTACGCCGCGCACATGATCCGCACGACCAGCATCGGGCTCGATGCCTCGATCGCCATGCAGGAGCGGAGCGAGCGCGTGCTGCGCGAACGCTTTCCAGGCGTGACGCATACGTTTTCGCGCATCGGCACGGCAGAGGTGGCGACCGATCCGATGGGCGTGAACGTGGCGGACACGTACATTTTTTACAAACCGTTGGCGGAGTGGCCAGCGGACGCACACGGCGACGCGCCGACGAAGGACGAGGTGGCTGGTGCGATGGCGGCGGCGCTCAACGTGCAGGTGCCCGGCCAGGCGTATCTTTTCAGCCAGCCGATCGAGATGCGTTTCAATGAAATCCTCGAAGGCACGCGTGCAGACATCGCGGTAAAGGTCTTCGGCGACGATTTCGGCGAGATCGAACGCATCGCGACCGAGGTGCGCGAGGTGCTCGAGAAAGTCCCCGGGGCGGCGGACGTGGAATTCGACGCGCTCGGCAAGGCGCCGCTGCTCGAGATCAAGCTGAAGCGCGACGCGATGACTCGCTATAATGTGCACGCGTCGGAGGTGAACGCGACGGTCGCCGCCGCGCTCGCGGGGGGAGAGGCCGGCGTGATCGTTGACGGCAACCGGCGGTATCCGATCGTCGTGCGTCTGCCGGAGGAACTGCGGGCGAGGATCGACGAGATGAAGCGCCTGCCGCTGCGCGCGGGCGAGAGCGGCGGCCTTCTGACGCTCGGCCAGGTGGCTGACTTCGTGGTGAACGAGAAGGTGAACGCCATCGCGCGCGAGGCGGGCCAGCGGCGTGCGGCGGTGATGGTCAACCTGCGCGGGCGCGACGTGGAAAGCTTTGTGCGCGAGGCGCAGGCCAAGGTCGCCGAAACGGTGAAGCTGCCGCCGGGCTACACGATCGAGTTTGGCGGTCAGTTCAAGAACCTGCAGGAGGCGCGCGCGCGGCTGACGGTGATCGTGCCGGTGGCGCTCGCCGTGATCTTCCTGCTGATCTTCGCGGCGTTCGGCAGCCTGCGGCAGGCGTTGCTCGTCTATACCGGCATCCCGCTGGCGGTGACCGGCGGCGTATTCGCGTTGTGGGCCCGCGGCATGCCGTTCTCGATCTCGGCGGGCGTGGGCTTCATCGCGCTGAGCGGCGTGGCCGTGCTCAACGGCGTGATGATGGTGAGTTATTTCAACGAGCTTCGCGAGCAGGGCCGCCGCGTGCGGGAGGCGGCGATCGAAGGCGCGCTCACGCGCCTGCGTCCCGTGCTCATGACGGCGCTCGTCGCTAGCCTCGGCTTCCTGCCCATGGCGCTCGCCACCGGGGCGGGGGCGGAGGTGCAGCGTCCGCTGGCGACCGTGGTGATCGGCGGCATTATCAGCGCAACCTTCCTCACGCTCGTGCTGCTGCCGGCGCTGTATGCGTGGGCCGAACGCGATGAGACGTGAAGCCCGGCCGCAAGAGAGCATTTTGTATGACCATGAACCCTACACTCAGACTCCTCCGTTTCGCCGCTGCGCTGGCGTTCGTCCCTGGCGCGAGCGCGCTTTTTGCCGCCAAGCCGATCGCCGGTCCGAAGGGCGGCCGCGTGCTGACCGCGTCAGCACCGCATGCCGAGTTCTTCGTTGAAAAAGACCGGACGGTGGCCGTGACGTTCTACGATGCCGGACTGAAGCCGCTCGCACCGGAGGCGCGAGTGGTGAGCGCGATCGCCGAGGCGCCGAGCGGCAAGGTGCGATTGGAATTCGAGAAGACCGCAAGCGGCTTTGTGTCGCGTGAGCCGCTGCCTGATGGCGACGGCTATACGATCGTGGTGCAGATCCGCGAGGAAGCGGGCGCGAAACCGAGAAACTACCGCGTCGTGTTTCACGATGAGATCTGCGACGAGTGTCAGCGTGCCGAATACGCCTGCGTGTGTGAGGGCGAAGGGCACGAGGGGGGCGGACACGCGCATTGAAGGGACGCCGATGGAACTGGCAAAACGCCCCGATGACGGACAGCGACTGTCCACCTTGGCGAAGGCTGTTTAAGAAGGTAGGCTTGTGAATCCATGAGCGCTTGCGGTTGCAGTCACGATCACGACGAGCACGACGGCCTTGAGCGTGGCCACGACCAGGCTCACGCGTGCGAGCACGCAACGGCGGGCGGACTCGGCGCGGAAACGATCAGCCTCGCGCTCGCGGGCGTACTTGTGGCGGCGGGGCTGGGTATCCAGTGGACGCAGGCGGTGGGCACCGCCGTTACGCGTCCGCTCTTCTTTGCGGCGGTCGCCGCGGCCGGCTGGTTCCTGCTTCCGGGATCATGGCGGGCGCTGCGCCGGCTGCGCCCGGACATCAACCTGCTCGTCGTCATTGCGACGGTCGGCGCAGCGATCATCGGCGAGTGGGCCGAGGCGGCGATGGTGGTGTTCTTGTTCGGCGTGGCGGAGTGGCTCGAAGGCTGGGCCGACCGCCGCGCGCACCGGGCGGTGCGGGCTCTGCTCGAGCTCTCGCCGGAAACCGCGCGCGTGGAGACGGCGAGTGGAACTGTGGATACGCTGGTCGCGGAGGTGGCAATAGGCGCGGTGGTGCTCGTCCGCAGCGGTGAGCGCATTCCCTTGGATGGCACGATCGTGGCGGGACGATCGACCGTGAATCAGGCGCCGATCACCGGCGAGGCGGTGCCGGTCGCGAAAGAGCCCGGTGACGCGGTGTTTGCCGGCACGATCAATGGCGAAGGCTCACTCGATGTGCGAGTGACCAAGGCCACCGAAGACACCACGCTGGCGCGGATCATTCGCCTGGTGGAGGACGCCCAGGCGCAACGCGCGCCGACGCAACGCTTCGTGGACCGCTTTGCGCGCGTCTACACGCCAGCCGTCACAGCAGGGGCGGTGCTGGTGTTTCTCGCGCCGCCGCTGCTGTTCGACGGCGATTGGCGGGTATGGCTCTACCGCGCGTGTGTGCTGCTCATCATTGCCTGTCCGTGCGCGTTGGTGATCTCGACGCCGGTGACGATTGTCGCCGGGCTGACGGCGCTCGCGCGGAGCGGCGTCCTCGTGAAAGGCGGTGCGCACCTCGAGACGATCGGCAGCCTCCGCGCCCTTGCGATGGACAAGACCGGCACGCTCACCGAAGGCCGACCGCGGGTGCAGCAGGTGGAGAACCTGGCGGCGGACGAGCGGGAAATCCTCGCGACGGCCGCGGCGATCGACGCGCATTCGAATCATCCGCTCGCGCAAGCGGTCGTGGCGCACGCGAGGGAGCGGGGCGTAACGGTGGCGCGCGCGGACGGCTATCGCGCGGTGGCAGGGCGCGGGGCGGAGGCGGTGGTGGCCGGCCGGCGCTGTTTTGTGGGCAACCACCGCTTCGCGCATGAGCTCGGCGTATGCTCGCCGGCGCTCGAGCACCGGCTGGAAAGCATGGAGGAGCGCGGGCTCTCGGTGGTCGTGGTCGGCGAGAAGGCCGAAGCGGCGCGGGACGGCCGCGTGCTCGGCGTGATCGCGATCGGCGACACATTGCGGCCTGGGGCGCGAGAGGCGGTGGCGGCGCTGCATGCGATCGGCGTGCGACAGATTGTGATGTTGAGCGGGGACAACCAGCGCACCGTCGATGCGATCGCGCGCGAAGCCGGCATCGACCGGGCGCGCGGCGACCTGCTGCCGGAGGAAAAAGTCGGTGCGGTTCAGGCGTTGCGCGCCGAGCGCGGCCTCGTCGGCATGGTGGGCGACGGCGTGAATGACGCGCCGGCGATGGCGGCGGCGAGTGTGGGCATCGCGATGGGCGCGGCGGGTACGGACGCGGCGATTGAGACCGCCGACATCGCGCTCATGCAGGACGACCTCCGGCAGATCGCGACCGCGATCCGCGCCGGCCGGCGGGTGCTTGCGATCATGCGCTTCAACATCGCATTTGCGCTGGGTCTGAAAGTGTTCTTTCTGGCGCTGGCGCTGCTCGGCTATTCGAGTCTCTGGCTGGCGATTCTGGCCGACACCGGCGCGACGCTGCTTGTCGTGGCCAACGCACTACGGCTGCTGCGGTCCGGTCGCTAGCCGCCGGGGGCGAAGCGGCCCGCCCAGAGGTCCGGGCCTGCCTGATAGGCTGCGGCACGGGCTAGCGGATTGCTGTCACCGGTGTATCGACGGTGGCGAGCTCCTGCTGCAGCCAGCGGCGGAATTGTTTTTGGAACGTGTTGGCGAGGGTGTCGCCGGGCGTGACGAGCACACCCCAGCCCCCGCGCGCCGGGTTGATTGGCACCTCGGCCGGGACCTGGAGCTCGCACATCCGGCGGTCCTCATCGAGCACCTTGGTCGCAAACTCGAGTTGCGACTCTGGCGGCGGACCGCCAAAGCCCAGAGAGATCGCGAGTGACCAGAAGACTGTGCACGTCTCCCGGGTGTTGGGCGACGGAATGTGGACGAGAACGCGTTCGTCGCCGTCGGCGAAGGTCTGGCGGATCGTCGTGAAGTTTGGCAGATGGCAGCGTTGGCGACGGTGGTGGGCGCTCTGGAGCTTGCCCGGCTGCTCATGCGGCGTGCGGAGCGCCGGGAACGGCGCGTCCATCTGAAAGCCACCGTCGTCGTGCAGGGTGATTTTCATCTCGGGGACCTTCACGTCGGCGGCTTTGCCCAGCGTGGTGCGATGCGCGAAGGCAAAGTGCGTCATATCGAGATAATTCTCGATTTCGCGACGAAAGCCGGAGGAAAACGGCGTCGCCGGGCCGAGATGATAACTCCAGCGCGGATCCTCAAATTCCGGCACGTCGGGCAACGCGTGCGGACCGGCGGGATCGAGCTTCACCCAGACCATGCCGTAGCGCTCCTGCACCGCGTAGGTGTGGAGATGGGACAGCGCGAGCTTTTCAGGGTTGGGCTCGACGAGCGAGGGAATGTCGAGACATGCGCCGTCGCTGGAGAAGCGCCAGCCATGATACGGGCACATGAGCGCGCCATCGTGGAAGCAGCCGGCGCTGAGCCGGGCGCCCTTGTGTGGACAGGCGACGTCGGCGGCGAGCAGCCGACCATCGGAGAAACGGGCGACGACGAGCTCGGTATCGAGCAACCGGTAGCCTGTCACTCCGCCTGGCGGGAGCGTCGAGGCGAGGGCGACGGGCTGCCAGGTGCGGCGCAGTGCGGAAAACGGGGCGTCTTCGGTGAGTTGCATGGAGAGGATGTAAACCGCTTGCTGGTACTACGGGTTGAGGTCGACCGCGTCACCATCTTCCTGATACCGCGTGCGGTAGGTCTTGGCACCGGCGGCCAGTTTCAGGAAGACGTCGAGCGGGACGATCTCGACCGGCTCGCTGAGACTGCCGAGGATTGTGGCGACTTTGTCCACGGTGTTGGTTTCGCGCACGTGCATCAGCAGGAAGTAGGGGCGCTGCGGATTGAGTTGAATGAGCTCCTCGAGATCCGCGGCGGCCTCGTCGGTGGGGCGCGCGACATCGAGGTAGTAGTCGTAGCTGATGAAAGGCCGCGTGTCACGCAGGTCGAACGTGCGGGCGGTGCCGTAGCCGTTGATGAAACCGAGCACGTCCGGGAACTGCTCGTAGTAACGGTCGACGACCTCCTTCGGAAGGTCGGTGTTGCCGACGTGGCGGTTGCCCTCGGAGTAGTCCATGATCTCGAGCACGCGCAGATCGAGCTGCTTCATGAGCGTGCGTGCGTCGGCCATGAGTGCGGGAAACTTGTCGGCCGGAATGGCCTTCGGGTACAAGTAGCCGGGGCCGCTCAGGCCGCCGATGAAGTAGTCGTTGGGCGTCTTGTCTTCATAGAAGTACTGCAGAACGGGCGGATTCATCCACGCCCAGTTCATGAGGGCCTGCCAGGCGTAGGGAATCTTGCCGCGGCCGGTCTTGGTCCAGGCGCCGATGCCCATGGCGTCGGTTGAGACGGCGGCGACGTAGACTTTTTTCTCCGCGGTGCGTTTCTCGTCGGGAAGAACGCTATGGTGGTTGGTGAACTTGAAGTCCGGCGTGAGCGGGATCTGACAGGTGAAGGAGACGTTCGGAAGGTTGTGCAGGCCTTCCATCTTCAGGCCGTAGTTGCCGACGAGCGTCGTATGCTGCCCTTCGGTGTCCTTGCCGTAGGAATGCCAGCCCAGCACGATGCTCGCGGGGTTTTGGCCACCGAGAATTTTTTTGAGCAGCGCGATTTCCTCGGTGTGCTTTGGATTCGCCGAAAGATCGGTGAAGAACGCGCGCTGCATCACGCCGAAGTCGGCGATGCCGGGCTGCATCTCGATCCCCGCGTGTCCGCCGAGCACGACGTAGTAGTCGCGTGAGCAGCGCGCCCAGTAGCGATCATAGGCCCACTGGTAGATCTGGTGGTCCGGCTGTCCGGTGAACTTGCCGCGGAGATCGACGAGCGGCTTCAGTCCGTGCTTCTGCGCGAGCGGCAGCAGGTCCTCGTTGACGACGACCGCATCCTCCACGCCGGCGATGGTGAAGGCGACGATGAGCGAGGAGCGCACGGCCTTGTCCCAGATGACGCAACCCTTCGCGTGTTTCGCGAAGCGCGCGAGCGCGGCGTCCGCGTCGTCGGTGGCGAGGCGCTCGAACTTCACGCCGTGGCGGCGGGCGAGAAAGTCGCGCAGCGGATGGACGATCTCCCATTGCCAGCTGGCGGGATATTCGAGGTAGAGCCGCGGCTGGTCGCGGTTGGCGAGACCCTGCAGAGAGATGAGGAGCGCGTGCACCGGCACGTCGCCGTCGAGCCGCCAGTTTTCCGAGAGTGGGATGAGCGTTGCGGTCGCAGGCGCGCGCTCGACTTTCTTCGGCGCGGGTTGCGCGAGTGCTGCGGTGGAAACGAGGAGTAGGGCGGTCGTGCAGAGGAATCGGAGACGCATCATGGCGAGTTCGAGGCGGGGGCGGCGGCGCGGGTGAAGACGTGGACGACGGGGCGATTGCGGGTGCTGCGCAGTTCGGTGAGCGTGAGTTGCGCGCCATTGGCGGAGACCTTGTAGTCGCTGAGAATGTTGACGGCGCGGGAGCCCTGCTGCGTGTCGAGCATGAGGTCGCTGCTCAGGCGGAGGATGCGGCGCCCGTCGAGCCACGTGGCGCGGACACGCTTCGTCTTGTCGCCGCCGATGTAGGCGCCGATGTGGCGGTTGTCGGGCCACATCTCGACAGGGACGACGTTTTCGGCGCGTGTGGTGTCAATCGTCATGCGATCGCGAAATTGCCGGCGTCCCCAGCCAAGCTGGCGCTCGATCGTGACGGTGTCGCCCTTAACGACGATGGTGAGCTCGTAGGCCTTCCACGGGCTCAGCTCGGAGCCGCGGGTGAGATCGATTTTCCAAGTGCCCTCGAGAGGCGCGGCGAGGACGGACATGGCGGGCAATGCGCCCGCGAGTGAGAGAAATAGTGGCAGGAAACAGAGGCGGGAGATCATGGGCCAAACAAAGAGTGGGCGGCGGAAAGGCGGAGGCCGTGAAGGCCTCCACCTTGATTGCCTCAACGTACCAACGCGGACCAGCGGGGCGCGTCAGAACGAAAGCGTGTTGATCAGCATCCAGGTGCGCGGCGGGGAGAGCGAATAACCGGCGACGCTCGCGGTGAGGTCACCGCCGCCTTCGGAGTACTCCTTGTCGAAGAGGTTGGTGACGTTGAGCGACGTGGTGATCGCGTGGCCCCACAGCCGCCACGGATAGGAGAGATTGCCGTCGAACACGACATAGTCGCCGGCGGTGAGGCCGCCGTTCTTCGAGTCGTAGTTCTGGCTGTTGTTGATGTTCATCTCGGAGCTGTAGCGAGCGCCGAGGCTCACGCGCAGGCCGTCGGCGAAACCACGGTTAAGCGTGTAGGTATTGAACAGATTCAGCCGGTACTCGGGCGTGCCGGGCATGCGGAAGTCGTAGGTGTAGTATTTCCGGGTGAGCGTGGCGGCGTCGGTGCCGTCGGGATTGATGCTCGAATCGAGCAGCGTCTTCGCCTTCCACAGCCATGACCCGCTTGCGACCAGCTGGTAGCTGCGCACGGGCGTCCAGATGATCTCGAGCTCGGCGCCCTCGACGCGGCGCTTCGAGGTGTTGGAATACCAGCGCACGCCGCCGTTGTTGGGATTGGGATCGAAGGTGCCGGAGAGGTTGGGACCCGTGTAATTGAGCGGATCGGCCATCTGGCGCTGGATGTCCTCGAGCGCTTCGCCCTCGCGGTCCAGCTGAAAGAACGAGAGCGTGCTCACGAGCTTGCTGTCCCAGAGGGAAGTCTTGACGCCGAACTCGGTGTTGAGGCCCGTTTCGTTGCCGAGGATCGTATCCGCGCCTTCGTTACGGATGCGCTCGAGCTCGGCGATCGGATCGAGGCCCAGCGTGGCGGCGCGCGTGTTGAGCGCGGAGATCACGTAGATCGCCCCGGAGTTTCCATTGGGGCGGAACGACTGGCTGCGCGAGATGTAGACGGTGATGTCCTTCGTGACGTCATACGCGGCGCCGATCATCCACGACGTGCCTTTGCTCTTCGCGAACGTGCCGAGGTAATAGCTGCCGAGGGCCGTGCTGGTGCTCGTGCCCGTCGGATCGCCGGACGCGGCGCCGAT
>DASWVO010000027.1:0-17512 GCA_036406235.1 Opitutaceae bacterium | reverse complement strand
TTCTTCAGGATATCGATCGTGATGGTTGGCTGCCCGCCGAGAAATGCTTCGCCGCCGCGCGAGTATTTCTGGCGGTCGTAGGTGAGCTGAAGGCCGAGACGATCGTCGAACGCGGTCTGACTGAAATCGAGGTTGTAGGCGTCCCACTTCTCGTACTCGGACTTCGTCGGGCCGTCGATCAGTGTGTTGTAGAAATCGAAGATCGTTGAGTCGAGCAGCGACGCCGTCCGGTAGAGTCCGGACCCGGAGAGGGGCAGCGACGCGTTGTTGGCGAAGGCCGACAGGTTGGTGAGACCGAAGAATTGGTCTGCGTAGCGCTTGCCGTTGATGCCTTGCGCGGCGCCGCGCAGCGAGCCGTCGGCATTCCGGGCTCCGGGATTGATGTAGCCTCCCACCACCCGGTAGGCCTCGCCGGTCGCACCGTCCACGAGCCAGAAGGGTTGTTGCTGGTTGGCCGGCGCGCTGAGCCAGGGTTGGTAGTTCGGATTATCGAGATTCCGGGTCTGCAAGCCCAGGCCGTTCCCCGGCGAGATAATGGTCAGGTCGTTGCGGTTGGCGTCGTAGCCATTGTTGACCGGAGTCTTGCCCATGCCGTTGTTCATGGTCCAACTCCTCTGGTCGGCGGGCATGGGCCGGAACCATGGGGTGATGCTGTCGTTGGGCGTGATGATGCGCGGCCGGTTGGCGTCGATCTCGCCGTGCTCGAACTTCGCCTTGATGCTCGTGCGGAAATCCCGGCGGTTCTTGAACAACTGCGGATCGAAACGAATCGCGCCGTAGTAGCGCTCGTCATCCTCGAACGCCGGTTCCTGCTGGAAGTTTTCGTAATCCCACAAGCCGTCGAAACGGATCGCGAGTACGTTGGGGATGAGCACCTGGTTGTAGTCGAGGCTGGCGCGCCAGCTCTCGTAGGAGCCGAAGCGCCCCTGGACCTCGCCGACGTTGCGGAACTCGGCGTTGCGTGTCGTGGCGTTGACGATACCGGCCGGGCTGCCCAAGCCGAAGAGGATCGAGTTCGGGCCGCGCTGGAGGTCGATGCGATCCACGTTGAAGGAATCCCACGGAATGTCCGTGACGAAGAAGTCGCGGGTGTTGTCGGCGGAGGCCAGGCCGCGCACGCGAGTGGCGGTGGTGGGATTCCGAAGGTTGTTGGTTTCATCGACACTCTGCCCGTTGCCCAAGCCGGCATAGGTGCCGCGGGTGCCAGCCACCTCGGCATTGGGCGTATACTGTAACAGCGTGCTGGTGTCGGTCGCGCCGATGTCCGCGAGAAAGTCCTTCGTGACGACGGTGATCGCCGAGCCGACGTCCTTCAGGTCAGTGCGGATGCGCGTGCCGGCGAGCGTGGACGTGGCTTGATAGCCGCGATCCTCGGCCGCGGTCACTTCGAACGGGGAAAGGACGGTGATATCCTCTTCCGATGGCGGTTCTCCGGAGGCGGGAGGGACCGTCTGGCCAAACGCGGCGGAGGCAAACGCGAGGCTGATCGGAATCAGCACGCGGGATAGTTGGGGGCTTAGTGCTTGGTTCATGGGGGCAAATTTCCGGAGGGGTAAGGAAATTGGTCGCATCGCGGCGCGCTCAAAGGGTTGGCGGCAGGGATCACGACAGGGTTCGCCGATCGCGGGGTAAGAACGGGAAATTCAGGGGCGGGGCCGGGGTAGGGTGGGATTAAAGGTGTCAGGTCCCGACGTGGTGGCAAAAGAGTGGGTGTGCTAACTTTAGACTTGAGCTGGGGCCGCTAAAGCTTCAGCGAAGCTTTGAGTCATCCCATGAGCGAACGCCGCGTCACCCTCGCCGACATCGCCCGCGAATGCGGCGTCCACGTCACCACTGTTTCGCTCGCGATGCGCAACAGCCCGCGCCTGCCGGCCGAGACGCGCGAGCGTATCCATAAGGCGGCCAAGAAACTCGGGTACGCGCCGGATCCTTGGCTGCGCGCGCTCGTCTCCTACCGCGGCAATCTCGCCGAGCGTCGCAACCCGCCGACCCTCGCTTACGTGACCAATTGGAAAACCCGTTGGGGTTGGAAGCAGGTCACCGCGCATCCGGATTTCTACCAGGGGGCGCTGAGCGCGGCGAAAGAGCTGGGGTTCAATCTCGAGCATTTCTGGATGGGAGAACCCGGACTCACGCACGGCCGGCTCAACCAAATCCTGCACGCCCGCGGCATCAGCGGGGTGATCGTCGCGTCGCATGTGCGCGAGATCGACGAGGCTCTGCGCCTCGATTGGGATCAGTTGAGCGCGGTGAAGATCGACTACTTTCCGCACCAGCCGGGGCTGCACAACGTGACCAACAACCAGTGCAGCATCATCCGGCTCGCGATCCAGCGCGTGATGGCCGCCGGCTACCGGCGCATCGGCTTCGTGATGCACCGCGGCTGGGACCACAGCGTCGATCATCTGTGGACCGCGGGCTTTCTGTGCGAGCAGCAGAACATCGCCCCGGACGATCGGCTGCCCGCGCACATTTTCCCTCCGCCCGAGCCTGTCGCCGACTGGCTCAACGAGGGCAAGAGCGACGTCATCGTTCCGCTCGATTCGCTCGCGGGCTGGCTGAAGGAGTATCAGCCCGAAGTGCTCATCAGCAAAGGCTCGTTCGTTCTGCCCCAGCTCGAAAAGCTCGGTCTGCGCGTGCCGCAGGACATCGCTTTTGTCGACGTCTTCCTCGAGGAGTTTACCGGCAGGACCGCCGGCGTGCGCCAGAATCACGAAACGGTGGGCGCGATCGCGGTCGAAATCCTTTCGGGCCAGTTGCAGCACAACAAGCGCGGCGTGCCCGAGGTGCCGACGACCACGTATGTCGACGGCACGTGGTTCGACGGCCGTTCACTGCCGGCGCGCAAATCCGCGCCGCGTCGCGCTCCCTCCCGCGCCGCGAGGTAAGCGCCCCGGCCCCAGCGGCCGGCGAGCGGTATCCATGTAATTGAGACGGGACTTTGGACGCTCGATGAGCGCGCCGCCCTGCGGCGCGCCGAATCAGTTGTCCGTGGGCGTGTGGCCGTGGAGGGCGTTGAAGAGGAGTTTGAAGGTGCCGTGGGTCTGGCCGCGGAAGGCGACTTCGGGCCCGAGCAGGTGAAGCTTGCCGGAGCCGACGCGCGCTTCGAGCGCCACGACGCCATCGGCGAGATAACCCTCGCCCCAGGCCCAGCCGCTGCGCAGCGGTTTTTCGGTGGCAAACCAGGCGACCGGCGTCACGCCGCGGGCGGCGGCCTCGGGCGCAAGACGGAAGACGGGGCTGTTGTCGTAGTAGACGTCGGCGTCGGATTGCATGCCCCAGGCGAGCGGTTGCGCTGGGTCGATGCGGACGCGAAGCACGCTGCCGGGGACATAGAATTTTTCCGCCGGGAGCGGCTTCTCCGTGCCGTCGGGGAACTGTTCCAGGAGGGCGTTGCGCACCGGAAGGCCGAGGTGGTAGGCGAGCGCGGTGCTCGAGCCGATGGTGATGATGGTGCCGCCCTCGGCGAGAAACTGCTTCAGCGCCGGAATCGAGTTCTCCTCGGTGAGCTTGCCCAGCCAGCCACGGAACTCGGCGGGCACGTCCTCGGGCTTGGGTACCGGGAGCCAGTAGCTCCGGTCGCTCGGGCGGCCGAGGGATTTCGGCGGCGGGATCGCGCCGGTCACGAAAACGATCACGTCGTAGCGGGCGCGCAGGTTGCCGGCGTCGATCTGCCGCGGATACACGACCTCGAACGGAAACTCGAAACGCTCGAGCAGCCAGCGCGTCCAGCCCGACGGCATCGAGCCGCCATACGTATCCCATAGGGCAATACGCTGTGACAAGAGCTCCACCCGGGGGCCGGCCGGCGCCGATCGCACGGCGGTCGCGTCCAGGCCGAGTTCGCCCGCGCCCCGCGCCAGGAGCTCGCGCACCCCGGCGGAGGCGGGCACATACCAGGCGCCCGGGCCGTGGGCGGCGTCGCCGGGCAGGCCGTCCGGCAGGCGGAAGACCCCCGCGCCGGCCTTGAGCAGGCGGTTGACGGCGATGAACGCATGGTTCGACTGCGGACTCAGAAGATAGCCGGCGGGCGGCGCCGGAGCGTTCGTGGCGGTCCGCCCGGCCGGCGGAGCCTGCAGTTCGCCCCAGGGAATGCGCTCGAACGGCCCGTCAAAGCCCTCCAGCACGCGGTCGAACTTCACGCCCATCAGGTAGGCGAGGGTCCAGCCGGCGGAATCATAGGGCGCGATCGGCGGGCCGCCCTCGTAGCGAAAATCGTTGGGGTGGTCCTGCGGCTCGAAGAGGTCGATCACGTGGGGCCGGAACGCCTGCGCCGTCTTCACGATGTAAGAGCCGGATGGATACGAGCTGCCGGAGACCGTGAAGGCGGCCGTGGCGCGCTCCACGGCGACGCCACCCTTGAGGAGCGCGTTGACGAACGTGGTCGCGGTGGCGAAGTCCGCCTGGTCGGCGGGAAGGATGTAGCCGCGCGCGTCGCGCAGCTCGGGCTTCTTCAACTGGTCGTAATACCGGGCGGGAATCCCCGGCCTGAAGTGATTGCCCAGCCGGTCGGGCGCGGTGGCATCGCGATTTTCCGGGCCGGATTTGCGGTCCTGCTCGTAGGCGCGGCGCATCGCGTCGATACGGCCTGGATACAGGGTCCAGTGGTCGCGGCTGCCGCGCTCGATGGAGGCGCGGCCCATCCGGTAGATGTTGTAAAGCAGCTCGTCGCGATGGCGCGAGGCGTAGTCGAGGATGGCGTAGTTGGCGCTCAGCGAATACTCGATCGACTGGCGGTAGCGCCACGTCTGCGGCGCGACGGGGTTGGGGAGGTCGCCGGACGGCAGCTGTCGTTCGGGCAGCAGGGGCACCTCCATCGGCGTCGGGCTGCCGATGATTTCCGTGAGGATGCCGATCTGGTTGTGGAAATAGGGCGTGGTGCGCAGGCCGCCGTTCCACCAGGTGGAGAACACCGCGCCGCGGCGCTGCGTGGCGCCGGGTTTGCCCTCGGCGTTGAAGCGGTTGTTCATCGCCGCCCCGATCGCGTCGATGCTCGTCACGAGCAGCGGGTCGAACACGTAATTGAACGGGTCGCGATACGGCGGGCCCGCGATGACGGTGCCGGCGGGGGCCGATTGGTGGTGGTTATAGACGATCTGGGGCAGCCACTCGACGTAGAGCTGGCGCGCGATGTTCGCGGACTCGCGCAGGTTCATCATGAAGAAGTCGCGGTTGTTGTCGTGCCCGGCGTATTTGTGGTACAGACGCGGCTGCAGATCGACGACGCGCTCCTCGGGCTTCGGGCGGCGCAGGTACCAGTCGCTGATCAACTCCTGGCCGTCGGGGTTCGCGTGCGCGAAAAGGATGATCACGTCCTCGAGGATGCGGCGGGTCTCGGGATCGTCGCGACTGGCGAACGTCCACACCGATTCGATCAACTGGTGCGTGCCGACCGTCTCCGTGGCGTGGAGACCGCCATCGATCCACACGACGGCTTTGCCCTCCGCGGCGAGGGCGCGCGCCTGGTCGTCGCTGAGGCCCTCGGCCCGGGCGAGCTTTTGGGAAATCTCCCGGTAGCGCTCGAGTTTGGCGAAGTTCCCGGGGGCGGTGACGATCAGCATCAACTGCCGCCGGTTTTCCTCGGTGAGGCCGATGTCGACGAGGCGCACGCGATTCGACTCGGCGGCGAGCTTGCGGAAATAGGCCTCGGTCTGCGTGTAGTTGGCGAGGTGGTAGTCGTCCCCGATGGTGAAGCCGAAATGTTCCTTCGGCGAGGTCAGGGCGAAGAGTGGGGCGACGACGGTGAGGGCGAGGAAAAGAACTGCGGTCAGAAGGCGCGGCGGCGTGCGTGAGGCCATGAGGCTTTATCAGGCATTCAGCGCCGGATTACACGGATGGAGTTGCGTTCACCGCATGTGAAACGCGCCGTCGGCGAAGCCTGAGGGGAGGGGTTAACGCACGGTTAACGCACCCAGACCGTCTTCACGTTCACGAATTCACGAATTCCATACGTGCCGAGCTCGCGGCCATAGCCGCTCTGCTTTGTGCCGCCGAAGGGCAGGGTGACGTCGCTGCGCACCTGCTCGTTCACGAACACCATCCCGGCCTCGAGCTGCGTGGTGGCGATTTCGCGCCCCCGCCGGCTGCGCCGCGTGAAGACCGCGGCGCCAAGGCCGTAGACCGTGTCGTTCGCGACGGCGATTGCCTCGGCTTCGTCCTTCACCGTGATGACGGCGGCCACCGGGCCGAACAGTTCCTCGTCGTAGGCAGGCATGCCCTTTTTCACGTCGGTCAGCACCGTGGGCGGATAAAAATTGCCGCGGCCGGCGGGGATTTCGCCGCCGAGCAGCAGGCGCGCGCCGCGGCGCACGCTCTTGAGGACCTGCTGGTGCAAGGTCTCCCGGAGATCGGAGCGCGCGAGCGGGCCGATCTCGGTCGAATCGAGCGCGGGGTCGCCGGTGCGCCGCGCCTGCATGCGCTCGAGGAAGAGCCGCTCGAAGTCGGCGCGCACGCGCTCGACGACGATGCAGCGTTTCGCGCCGATGCAGGTCTGGCCGTTGTTGACGAGCCGGGCGGTGGCGCAGACCTCGGCGGCGTGCGCCAGGTCCGCGTCTCCAAGAATCACATACGGATCGCTGCCCCCGAGCTCGAAGACGCACGGCTTCAGGTGTGCGCCGGCGAGCGCGGCGATCTTGCGGCCCGCCGCCGTGCTGCCGGTGAGCGAGATCGCGTTGATCCGCGGATCGGCGATCAGTCCCGCCACCAATTCGGACCCGCCGAGCGCGACGCGCAGCAGCCCCGCGGGGACGCCGGCGCGGGCGAAGAGTTGCTCGATCGCGAGCGCGCAGCCGCTGGTGTTCGGGGCGTGTTTGAGCAGCACGGTGTTGCCGGCCATGAGCGCGGGCGCCGCGGCGCGAAACACCTGCCAGAACGGAAAATTCCACGGCATCAGGGCGAGTACGACGCCGACGGGTTCGAAGACGATGCGCGCCTGTTTCGGGGCGCCGAGCGGGCGCTCGGGTTTGAGGAGCCGCGCGGCGTGCAGCGCGTAGAAGTCGCAGCACTTGGCGCATTTTTCGATCTCGGTCCGCGCCTGTGTGACCGGCTTGCCCATCTCCGCAGTGATCAAGGCGGCGAGCGTCTCGCGTTCCTCGCGCAATTGCGCGGCGAGCGCGTGCACGTGGCGCCCGCGGTCGGCGAGGGCGAGCTCGCGCCAGGCCTGCTGGGCTGCGTGCGCCTGTGCAAGCGCGGCCGCCGCCTGCGCCGGCGTGTGCTCGCGGTAACTGCGCAAGCGCTTGCCGGTGGCGGGATTGATCGAAACGAGAGGCATGGAGCGGGACGATTGCACGGGAGGGCGGAGGCGACAATGCGTCGCCCTCCACGCTCCAGCACAGTTCAAGAGCGCAGCCAGCGACGCAGTCGTTGCCTAAGCAAGTCGCGTGCGCGGTAGAGCCGGGTTTCCACGGCTTTTGGCGTGGCTCCCACGATCTCGGCGATCTCCGCGTGCGATTTGTCCTCGTATTCGAACAACACCACCGCTTCGCGCAGGTCATCCGGCAGCGCGGCGATGGCGGCGCGAACGGCCACCGCGGCCTCGGCCGTCTCGGCCTGCGACTTTGGGGTTTCGCTTTCCGCGGGCTCGGGCGCCTCATCGAGCGACGCGGTGGGGCGCCGCCCGCGCCGGCGCAGGTGGTCGCGCGCGAGGTTGAGCGCGATCTGAAACATCCAGGTCGAAAACCGTGCGCCGGGGCGGAAGCGTTCGCGGTGTTGGTAAATGCGCACGAACGTCTCCTGCGCGAGGTCGAGCGCGTCCTGCTCGTTTTGCAGCTGCCGGAACAGGAAGCCGCGCAGCGGCGCCTGCCAGCGCATCATGAGCCGGTCGAGGGCGGCATCCTCGCCCGCGGCGAGCGCGGCAATGTCGGCGGCGTCGAGCTCGGCGTCGCTCATGCGCTCACTTTAGCCCGAAGGGCTGGGCATGCTCATGTTGCGAGAGCTTGGGACCAACGAGTTCGATATAGCGTCGCCCTTCGTCCGGCGACATCGCGGCGGCCACCGTCTCGAGGTGTTGCCGGGTCGCCTCGGTGCAGACCCGCTTCAGCCGCTCCATGTCGGCCTGCGCCTGCCGGTACTCGGCGCTGTCTTCGCGGCCGGAGCCGGCCAGCGCGGTGAGTTGTTTCCGGGCAGTCAGGATCTGCATGCAATGTTCCATGCAGACCGGTTCGTAGGCCGCGTGCAGTTGCTCGATCTTTTCCGCCTGGGCGGGGGTGAGGTGAAACTCGCGCCGCAGCCATGTCATCTCATCGGTGTCGCTCGCGGTCGGAGCGGCCAGCCAGCGCGTGAGGCCATACGCACCGAAGCCCACGACGAGGGCAACGAGAACGGCAAGGGCGGCGTTTTTTGCGTTCACGGATGCGACGACGCGGTGCCGGGGCCCATCGAATCGCCGCCCATCATCAAGATGGGATCAATCGAGCGCGCGTAAGCGCCTGCCATGCGCTCCGTCGCCTCCACGCGACTGCCGGCCAGGCCCATGCTGACGCCCAGGATCACGGCGAAGCCGGCGGCAATCGGCAGGGCGAACGGCAGCGGAAAACGCAGGATGCGGGCGCCGGCGCCCGAAGGGGTCTGGGCGGCACCGACACGACGCCATACTCCAGACCTGAAGTCGGGCGACGGGGCGGGATCGTGCTGCCAAGTGCGCAGCAGCCGCGAGAGTTCGTCTCGGTCGTTCATGCAACGTCATACGCTGGTGGATCGAAAACCCCTTGGCGATTCTTCGCGGTGTTCCATGCCGCGTGGAGCGGGCGAGGCGTCCCGCCGGGCCGCGGACGAAAGCGTACGCACGCGAGCAGGCCGAGGGCTCGGATAGGCCCGAATGGGTGGGGTAATTACGCCCGTTACTGCGTGCATTTTCCTATTCACGCGGGTTGCAAGTGCGCCGCATAAGCCTTGGCGCCGCGCGCCTTTGCGCTGCGTTCCATCTCAACAACACACCACACACCCGCATCATGTTTCATTCCTTCTTGTCGCTCCGCAGCCTGTCGCTGGGTGCTTTTCTTGCCGTCTTCACCGCGGCCGCCCCCGCGGCCACGTCCGCGCCGCCGGTGCTTTCGAGCGATGCGGCGATCGCGTACACCGAGGGCGGGGAGGCGGCCGTCGTGGCGCCGAACTTCACCGCTGCAGGGGGGACTTCTTACCGCGGCGGTTACCTGCAGTTTGCGGTGAGTTCGGGCGACGCGGACGAAACGCTCGCGCTCACGACCGTGGAGGAGCCCGACATCGCCGCAGGGGCGGTTTCCGTGGTGGGGACCACCGTTTACCTCGGCAATGGTGTCAACGCCGGCCGGATTGGCTCCGTGGATGCCGCCGCCGATGGCACCGGGGGCAGTCCGCTCAAGATCAACTTCACGAGCGAAGCCTTTGACAATTCCAGCTTCGAGGACGGCACCACGAATGGTTGGACGATCACGAACCAACGGGTGATCATCAATGGCGCGACGATGCTTGCCGGCTGGCCCGTGCCGTCCGATCCGACGACTCCCTCCAACGGGAACGCGACCTCGCCGGGAGACGGTGGGAGCGCGAGCATGAACTATAACCACGCGATCAGCTCGAATGTCGCCGCGGATGGGGTGAACGGCACCAAATCTCTGAGTATGAGCCTCAGCGGTAGTGTGAGCGCGTATGGAGGCGTGGTGCGCGGCCCCTCGGCGATCAGTGCTTCCTCGTTCCCGCTGGTCGCCGGCGACTCCGTCTCTTTCTGGTGGAGCGCCGTGGGATCGTCCGACGCGTATGATGTTTTCGGTTACATCGTCAACGTCGACAACGGCCAGGCGCAGATCCTGCTCAATGCCACCGGCAACAGCGGTTCGGCGACGCAGCCTTGGACCAAGGTGACCGCGACGGTGTCGGCTTCGGGAAACTACAGGTTCGTCTTCATCTGCGGCTCTTTCGATTTCTCGTTCGGCGGCGCCCTCGGCGCGAGCCTTCTGCTCGATAGCATCGAGATCACCAGCAGCTCGGGCAACGTTGTTGATGACGCCGTCGTGCAGGCGCTTGGCCGGCTCGTGACGTATCAGAACCTCTCGGACAACCCGCCGGCGACGCGCACCCTCACGATCTCGGCCGCCAACACCGACGGCGAGATCGGTTCCGTGACGTCTCAGGTCGCGATTGCCGGCGTCAACGACGCCCCGGTGGTTTCCGCAACCGGCGCCTTCGTGTTCACTCCTCAACAGTCCCCTGCGGTGGTGAACGCGCAGGTGACCGTCGCCGATGTCGACGACGCCAACCTTCAGGGGGCCCGCGTTGCCCTCACGAAGAACCGCGCGTCGGGCGATACGCTGGCCCTGATCGTGGATTCCGCGACGATGGGAGGCATCAGCGCCTCCTTCGACTCGTCCTCGGGTGTGCTCACGCTGAGTGGCACGGCTTCCCTCGCCGAGTATGAAACCGCGCTGCGGGCGGTGACGTTTGTCACGACGAGCTCCAGTGCGGCCACGCGTTCGATCACTTTTGACGTGACTGATGCAGGCGCGACGGGTGTGAGCGAACGCTCGGCCACGGTGTCCCTCACCGCGACGCCAACCGCCCCGGCCCCGGTCATTACGAGCGCTCTCACCGCGACGGGTACCTACGGCAGCAGTTTCAGCTACGCCATCACGGCGTCCAGTCTCCTCGACCTCACCGGTTACTCGGCAACCGGGCTTCCCCTGGGCCTTGCCCTGGATCCGGTCACCGGCGTCATCTCGGGCACCCCGGCAGAAGTGACGGGAAGTCCGTTCAGCGTCACCATCGGCGCTGCCAATGCGAGTGCGACGGGGACGGCGACGCTGTCCATCATCGTCGCCAAGGCCGACCAAACCGTGAACTTCGGCGGTCTGACCGACGTGACGATCAACGCACCGGCGCAGCTGTCGGCGAGCTCGTCGTCAGGCCTGACCACCACCTTCGAAGTCGTTTCTGGCGATGCATCCATCGTGGACGGGAAGCTGGTCGTCGCCAGTGCCGGGAGCGACATCGTCATCCGCGTGACCCAGGCCGGCGATGCGAACCACAACCCGAGCTCGGTGACCTACACGATTCCGGCCGGGACGATTACCAAGCTCAGCCAGACAATCGTGTTTGCGGAATTGCCCGACCAGATGACAACGGCCGCGCCGTTCTCTCTCAGCGCCGCCGCAAGCAGCGGGCTGGCGGTGAAGTTTGCGGTCGCATCCGGGCCGGCGAAGATCGTGGGCGACACGCTTACTCTTGACGGCGTCAGCGGCGTGGTGGTCGTGGAGGCGACGCAGGCCGGCGACTCTGTTTACCAGCCGGCGCCGAGCGTCACGCGCAGCTTCCGTGTCGTGGCGGTGGGCCCGCAGGTCTATTTCGGCACCGCGGGCGGCACCGATGCGATCGCAGCCAACCTTGCCCAGGATAACTCCAGCGGCGTTCTCCTCGGTTACCTGAGCAGCGTCGACGAGGCGTTCGTCCTGACCTTCACGCCGGACGAGAACGGCGGCTTCTCCGGTATCGCAACGACGTTCACCGGTGCCGGCAGCCAGGAGTCGGCCGAGCTCAGTGTCGAGTCGCTGGCGGCGGTCGAGACCTCCGCGGCGATGTCGACGCGCAAGAGCCGCTCCGCGACGACGACGTCGGTGGCGCGGGCGGTCACCGGCACAACCGGCACGCTCACCTTTACCGGTACGATCACCGACGGCGTGATGACGGGAACGATCGTGGAGCTCGGGGTCACGTTCACGCTCGCCATGCAGCCGCAGACGGGGCCTTCGGCCGACATCGCCGGATACTATACGGCTCCGGCGCTCGATACGGCGGACGGCCATGTCTACTCGATCGTCGGGACGCAGGAAACCGTCTACGTGCTCGCCGTCACGAGTGAGGCGCTGGTCTCTGGAACGGCGTCGTTGGGAAGCAACTACACGTTTGCCCTCGCGCCTTCGGCCGAAGTCTCCCTCGCGGGCCAGCTCGGTGCGAACGGGCAGACGGTGACCGGCACGATCACGATTGCCGGTGAAACCTCGGCGTTCCTCGGTACGAGCAGCACGACCGCGCGCACCGACCGCCTGCTCAACCTCTCCTCCCGCGCCAACGTCGGCGCCACGGGCGAGCAAACGCTCATTACGGGCTTTGTCATCGGCGGCAGCGAACCGAAAACGGTGCTTCTGCGCGCCGTGGGGCCCGCGCTGGCGCAGTTTGGCGTGGCGAACCGGCTCGCGGCGCCGCGCCTGCGGCTCTTCGATCACGCCGGCCGCATGCTGCGTGAAGTGGCCGGATGGGGTGGTGACACCACGCTGGCCGACACGTTCGAGTCGGTCGGCGCCTTCGCCTACGACGCCGGCAGCCAGGACGCCGCGCTGGTCGCGACGCTTGCACCGGGCGCTTACACGATGCACGTGAACGGAAACGGCGCGACCGGCGTGGCGCTCGCCGAGATCTACGACACCGGCACGAGCGCGACTCAGCAGCGCCTGCTCAACATCTCCAGCCGCGGCAACGTGAGCGGCGGCGAGGGCGTTTTGATCGGCGGCTTTGTGGTCGGCGGCAACGCTCCGAAACGCGTCCTCATTCGCGCGGTCGGCCCGGCCCTCCGGGGCCACGGCGTCTCCGCACCGCTGGCCGACCCGACGCTGGCGCTCTACAGCGGCAGCGACGTGATCGCGCGCAACGACAATTGGGAGACTCCGGTCATCGTGGCGGATAACCAGACGGCCGCGACGGCCGGCGAACTCGCCGAGGCGGCGACCGCCACCGGCGCCTTCGCTCTCACGGCCGGCAGCACGGACGCCGCGCTCATCGTGACGCTCGCGCCCGGCCCCTATACGGTGCATGTGGGTAGTGGCAACGGCACGACCGGCATCGCGCTCGTCGAGGTGTACGAGATTCCAGAGTAAGTCCAAAGCCCGTCCGGTCGGGCCCGACCTCCGGGCGGGCCGCCGAGGGGCTCGCGCCTGCTGAGCGGCCCGCCCGCAGGTCGGGCCCGACCCGCCGAAGCAAACGCGGGTCGCGTCGTAAAAAAAGGCCGCGGAGACGTTGTGGTCGTCTCCGCGGCCTCTGTG
Source organism: Opitutaceae bacterium (assembly GCA_036406235.1). GTDB lineage: Bacteria > Verrucomicrobiota > Verrucomicrobiia > Opitutales > Opitutaceae > DASWVO01. Next base: position 4,508 of record DASWVO010000027.1, on the reverse strand, counting down.
TTATCCGCGGTTCAACTCTGCCCCGCTCACTTCACCGGCCAGGGCGGTGGGGGCGGGAGCGTCTGGCCGCCCGTCTTGAGCTCCTCGAGGATCACCTCGATCGCCTTGTCGAGCTGCTGGTCTTCGCCGCGGAATTCCCGCGCCGGGTCGTTGTCGACCACGATGTCGGGGTCCACGCCGTGGCCCTCGATGATCCAGCTCTTGCCGTCCTTCGCATACGGCGCGAACTCCGGCTTGCGCAGGTCGCCGCCGTCGGTGAACGGCAGTGAATTGGTGATGCCGACGACACCGCCCCACGACCGCTTGCCGATCAGCTTGCCGAGGCCGTGCTGACGGAAGCGATACGGGAACAAGTCGCCGTCCGACGCGGAGTATTCATTCATCAACGTCACCTTCGGGCCGACGATCTGGTCGGCCGGGTTGGGCGAGGGCGTGCCGTTGCGGCGGATGTTGATCATCGCGAGTTCGCGGCGGAGCCGCTCGATGATCATGGGCGATACATTGCCGCCGCCGTTGCCGCGCACATCGATGATCAGCGCCTGCTTGTTGAGCTGCGGGTAGAAGCGGCGCACGAACTCGTTCAAACCTTCCGGACCCATGTCGGGGATGTGCAGGTAGCCGACTTTGCCGCCCGTCTTTTCCGAGACATAGTCGATGTTCCCCTGCACGAACGCTTCGTAGTAGAGCGGCGCCTCGTCGGCGATCGGCACGACGGTGACCTCGCGCGCGCCTTCGTCGGCGGGCGTCGAGTTGACGCGCAACACGACCGGTTTGCCCGCGGTGCCGACGAGCGCTTCGAAGAGGTTGGAAAGCTCGCGCACGGGCTGCCCGTTCACGGCGAGAATGTAGTCGCCGACATTCACGTTCACGCCGAGTTCAGTGAGCGGCGAGCGTGTCTTCGTCTGCCAGTTCTCGCCGTGGAGGATTTTGTCGATGCGGTAGGCACGGCTCTGCGGATCGCGCGAGACCTCTGCGCCGAGGAGGCCGGTCTTGACGCGCGGCGCCTCCACGCGATCACCGCCCGCCACGTAGGCGTGCCCGATGTGGAGCTCGCTGATCATTTCGCCGATCAGGTAGGTGAGGTCGTTGCGCGTGGCGACGTAGGGGACGAGCGCGCCGTATTTCGCGCGCTGCGCCGGCCAGTCGACGCCGTGCATGTTCGGCGCGTAGAAGAAATCGCGGAGCTGGCGCCAACTCTCGTCGAAGATCTGCGTCCACTCGGCCGCGCGGTCGAGGCGGACCTCGAGGCCGGAGAAGTCGAGCTTCTGCTCGGGCTTGAGCTCGATCTTCGCGGTGGGCAGGTCGATCAACGACACGTCGCGGCCAGAACGCACGAGCATCTTCTTGCCGTTGGCGGTGATCTCAAAGCCGTCGAAATTGCCGAGCTCTGTCTCTTTCTTGTCCTTCAACTTGTAGAGGGCGATGACGGAGCGGCCGCCGCTCGAGGCACCGAAGCCCTCGCCACCACCGCCGCCCGTCACCGGACCGCCGGGGACGCGCCGGTAATAGACATTGTCGCCGACCATGCGGAGGTCGCCGTAGTTGGACGGGGCGATGGGCAGGCCGATGATGCGGCCGGCAAGGCCGTCGACGTCGACCTTCACCACGAGCGGCTTCTTGGGTTCCTTTTCCTTCTTGTCACCGTTCTCGTCGGACTTGGCGTCGTCCTTTTTCTCGTCTTCGTCCTTGGCGATGCCCACTTCGTCGCTTTTCGGCGCGAAAGGCGAGGGGGTGTCCTTGGCGAGGGCCACGAGGTAAACCCGCTCCATATCGAGATAGGCATGGTTCCACTCCGTATCCGAATAGATGGGACGGAAATCCCGCGCCGAGGCGAAGAGCAGCCATTTGCCGTCATCGCTGAAGCGCGGTGAGTTGGCGCCGTACCAGCCGTCGGTCACGGCGGTCTTCTGCGCGGAGGCGAGGCCGTAGAGCATCACCTTGGACAGCGTGCCGCGCTCCTCACGGGTCCACGTGACCCATTGCGAATCGGGGGCCCAGTCGTATTGGCGGATGGGCGCGTCGGGGTTTTCATCGACGAGTGTGACCGCCTTCGACTCGACATCGACGAAGCGCAGCCGCTGCTTGCGGTCGGCCCAGAGGAGCTTTTTCGAATCGGGCGACCAGAGCGGGGCGAAGTAGTAGGTGTCGGCGCCGTTCGTGAGTTGCACGGGCGCGCTCTTGCCGTCCTGGGCGCGCAAATACAGCTCGAACTCGCCGGTGGCGTCGGAGAGATACGCGATCCACTTGCCGTCGGGCGACCAGACGGCGTCGCGGTCGTGCACGCCGGCGCTCTGCGTGAGGTTGCGCGTCGGGCCGTCCTTGGCCGGCACCGTGAACACGTCGCCGCGCGCGACGACGGTCACACGCTGACCGTCCGGCGCGAGCTCCACGCTGCGGATGAATTTCTCGGCCTTCACGAGCGCGGGACGGGCGCCGGCCAGGTCCTCGCGCACGACGATCGGCACGGCGGCGGCCTTTTCCGTGGCGAGATCCAGTTTCCAGACCTGCCCGGCCTGTTCGAAGACGATGGCGCCCTGACCGAGCGAGGGGAACTTCACGTCGAACTCGGGGAAATTCGTGAGCTGCTTCGTCTGCTTTGTCTTCAGATCGTAGCTGAAGAGATTGGCGCGGGGTGTGCGCTCGGAGACGAAGTAGATTTTTCCGTTCGGCGCCCACATCGGAAAGATATCCTGGGCGGGGTTGTTGGTGATGTTCTCGAGGGCGCCGGTCTTCAGGTCGTAGATCCAGACGTCGTCGGCCATGCCACCGCGGTATTGCTTCCACGTGCGGAATTCCCGGAACACGCGGTTGTAGGCGATCTTCGTGTCGTCGGGCGAAAACGTCAGGAAACCGCCGTGCGGCAACGGCAGTTGCGTCGGCACGTCGCCGGCAAGTCCGACAGTGTAGAGCTGGCCAATGAACGGATTGTACGAGTGCCAGCGCGAGCGGAACGCGATTTCGGGCGCGGTGCTTCTCCACGCCATCACGACATTGTTCGGCCCCATGCGGTCGGCGAGATCGTCGCGGTCGAGTGTCGCCGAATACGTGAGGCGCTTCGGCACGCCGCCCGCCGCCGGCATCACGTAGACCTCGGTGTTGCCGTCGTATTGGGACGTGTAGGCGAGCTGCGCGCCGTCGGCCGAAAAGCGCGGAAAGATCGCGTAGCCGGGACCGTCGGTCAGGCGCCGGGCGGTGCCGCCCGCGGCCGGGACGGTGTAGAGCTGGCCGGCGTAGGAGAAGACGATCTCCTTGCCGTTCGTGGTCGGGAACCGAAGGAGACGCGTCTCCCTGGCTTCCGCGGGTGCGGATGGCGTATCGGCGGCGTGGAGACCGGCGGAGGCGAGCGGGGTGAGCAGGGTGAGGATGGCAACGAACGGGAACCGTTTTCGCATGGGGCGAACATAGAAAGGGGGACGCGCTCCGCAAAAGCATTCGCGTGCCGGCGCCATGATGGACCGGGCTTTCAGCCCTCGAATACAAGGGTCACGCCACCTGGGCCGTTGGCCCAGGCTGTGATCGAACGGGCCTTCGGCCCTCGACCCGACGGGCGTTGCAAAATTGGTCAAACTCCAGGGTCGGGCATCAGGCCCGACTCACCTGGGGCCGGAAGACTCGTCCCGCCTCCGGGCCGGTCCGCTCGGGTATCGTGCTCCCGGATACGCTGAGTCGCCCGACGGGTGGAGCTTGGGTGCGCCGGGCGCTTGCACGCCCCGGCCGCGCCGCGGCCAAACGCCGGCTCCTCAACGCCAGACCTTGCCTCAGCGTTCACGACGCCTGTCCGCGCGCTGCCGGGGTTTGCCCGCGCGTTTTTCGAGTCGGAAACGGCAAGCGACGACTCGGCCGGCTGGACGGCCGCGTCCGGCAGCTCGATTCCGGAGCCTGCCATCGCGATTTCGGACGCTGCCCGAGCGTTTCCGGCGTCGGAAAGACCGATTGCGGAGTCTGCCCGAGCGAGGTCGGAGTCTGTCATCGCGAGGTCGGACGCTGCCCGAGCGTTTTCGAGGGCGAAAAAACCGATTGCGGTGTCTGCAAAAGCGAAGGCAGGGCCCGCCCTCGCGTTTGCGAACGCCGCCCGCGCGCGGGCAGCCGCTGGAAACGCCATTGCGACGCCGTGTCTCGGAGGGCAAAGGGCTCGAAAGCAGGTTTTAAATCTCTGACAAGCCTCGGAACCGGCGTCAGTTACGCGGTTGCGCCAGATAAATTGAGTTTCGGGGGGAATGCAGACTGGTGGTGAGGTTTACGTTTGCCAGCCGGGGTGCCCTCGAATTCCTAACCGCGATGAAGATCCAGCTTCTTCTTTTGGGGACGTTGCTTGCCGTAAGCAGTCCGCTCCGATCACAGGAGATATTAGTCGGTGCTCCTGTGGCGTTCGATGAGGAGAACTCCCCCGACGTATTGCCGCAAGAGAAACGGACGCTCCGCCCCGAGTACCCGCCGGAGCTGAGTGGCGGTGATGAGATTGGCTATGTCATCGTGGAGCGCTACGTTGCCGCCAACGGCCAAAGCCT
>DASWVO010000026.1:0-2228 GCA_036406235.1 Opitutaceae bacterium | reverse complement strand
GGCCCGACGAAAGAAACGGGGCCGTAATCCGGCTGCTCAGCGTTTGGCGGCGGCCCGACGCAGGCGATCGTTGATGGCGACGGCGAGACCGTCTTCGCCCGACGCCAGCTCCATATGAATGCGGCGCCACTTTCCGGTATCGAGTCGCTGCAACAGGTCGAAGAGCCGGCGTGCTGCGGGCGCTAGGCGTCCGCGGTCATCCAGCCAGAATACATTCGGCCCCGTGCGCTTTGCCGGGCGGGCGAGAAAAACAAACGCTTCGGCGGCCATTTCGGCGTCGGCGGCGAGCGCTGACTCGAGCCGTTCGTGCAGGACAACAGGGGTGCGCGGACTGTAGTGGCGGGTGAGCAGGCCGGGAGCGACGGCCGCATGTCCGGCGGAAACGGTTCGCTGACGCTCCTGGACCGGCCGCTTGAGCACGCGCGCAAGCTCCGCGTGACCGATTGCGCCCGGGCGAAGGATCTCCGGGCGAGCCGGATCGCGCAGGTCGATGATCGTCGATTCGAGCCCGATTCGGCACGGTCCGCCGTCGAGAATGTAGCGAATCCGGCCGCCGAGCCCGGCGCGCACGTGGGCGGCCGAGGTCGGACTCACGTACCCGAAGGGATTCGCGCTTGGCGCCGCGAGCGGTCGCCCCGACTGGCGCAGCAGTGCCCGGAAGAGCGGATGCCGCGGCATGCGGATGGCGACGCTGGGCAATCCCGCCGTGGCAAGGTCCGGCACGATCGGTTGTTTTGGGAGAATGATCGTCAGCGGGCCGGGCCAGAAGGCTTTCGCCAGAGCCAATGCGGCCTCGTTGACGACGGCGAGTTCGTCAAGCTGCCGCAGGTGATGGATGTGAACGATCAGCGGGTCGCTCGTAGGTCGCCCCTTGGCACGAAAGATCGCGCGGCACGCCCGTACGTCGAGGGCGTCTCCAGCAAGCCCATACACGGTCTCCGTTGGCACCGCGACCAGTTCGCCGCGCGTGAGCGCCTGGGAGAGGCGGGAAAGATTGCGCGGTGTTCCCCGAAAGGTGCGGGTCTGGAGGTCCGGACGAGAACGGGCGGTCATGGCACAAAAAAACCGGAGTTTGCACTCCGGCTTCGAAACAGGACTGGGGGGCGCGGCTTATTGCGCGAGCAGCATGTTACGCGCGCGCTTCAGGGTCTTCGTAACGCGGCGCTGGTGTTTGGCGCAGAGGCCCGTGTACTTGCGCGGCAGGATCTTGCCGGTGTCGGTGATGTAACGGCTCATCGCCTGCGGCGTGGTAAACGGAATCTCCGCCGGGGTGAGGCTGCGTTGGGTCTGTTCAGTGGTGCTCATTTTCAGAAAAAGGCGTGGAGTAAACCGGCCACGACCAAGCGTTGTCAACGGGCAAATTCCCCCCGCGGACGGGGAGGTCTGCGCTCGGCGCGGGGACGCGGCGGCTTCGCTGTAGCCGGTTGCGGGCGCCGTTTCTCCCGATTCCGGCTCGTTCCGGGGGCATCGGACTTCTATTGAAGAAGTTCCGGTGCAACGGGCGTTCGCCACGTGATGCGGACTGGGCCGAGCAATCCCGCCGGAAGGAGGGGGGCGGCGGCGTCGTGGTGCTTCCACGTGCTGAAGGAGTGCCGCGGATTCCTCTCCGTCCCGGCAGCGGCGTTGAGCCAGGCGGGCAGGGCGAGGAGCCTCCCGTCGGTGAACTTGCTGATGCCTTTAGGCTGGTATCCGTATGCCACCGGGATGCGTTCGTCGCCGATCAGGCGGTTCACCCACGTGTTGGTGACGAGGAGTTCAAGAGTGTTCTCGCCCGGACGCAGCCAGCGGGTGATGTCGGCGCGCATCGGCGGCGCCCACAGGGTGCCGGCCCGCGTGCCATTGATGTGCACCTCGGCGATATCGGCCACTTGGCCGAGATCGAGCCACGCAACGAGCGCCGGAGACAGCGCGTAACCGGCCGGCAGCGTAAAACGCTTTCGGTAGGCTGCGGTGCCGGCGTAGAACTTGATGCCCTCCTCGGTGCGCTCGGACCACGATTGCAGCCGGGGAAAGGTCGCTTCCGGCGGTGCGCTACGGCCGTCGAGAAACTGCACCTGCCACGCGCCGTCGAGAGCGAGGTCCGGCATGGCGCTGACGGAGGGAAGCTCCCGCAGCGTTCCGTCCGAAAGTTCCAGCGAGATCCTGCTGCCGGTCGCCGCGTAGAGCTTCCCCGCCGACATCTCGAGAGGCGGCGTCCCACCGTTGCCGCTCGTCGCGCGAGTCGCCCA
>DASWVO010000025.1:0-7209 GCA_036406235.1 Opitutaceae bacterium | reverse complement strand
CTTTAGTCGCGAGCAGGCGGTACGTGCCTTTCGCGAGGCCGGTGAGCTTCAGCGCAGCCGGACCGACGGGTTTGGCGGGCTGCTCGGCCTTATAGAACTCCTGGTTGTTAACCGTAGGACCAGGGTGCGTGATCGTGAAATCCCAGAAGAGTGCCTGCACTCCATTTGACTCGTCACGACACACGAACGCGTCGCGATCGTCGCACGCGAGCTCGGTCTCGCCGAGTTGGTTCAGGAACTTGTAGGCGAAGAACGAGGGCTTCGGCAGATCCTGATAATTGAGCATGCCGAAACCGCCGTGAAACGGCGTCGTGCGCGGACCGGCTTCCTCGAAGATGTCGGTAAAAGTCCAATACGACATTGAGTCCGCGGCGCGGCCAATGTGACGCATCTTGTCGAGGATGAACGCGGCGCTGTGATAGCTGTCGTGGATCGGATCCGCCGGCGTATAGGAAGCGCTCCACTCGGTGTAGTGCAGCTCGGCTTTCGGAAACGGCGAACGATCGATCTGCCCCCGCACACGCCGCACGCCAGACGTGATCGCGTCCCGGTCCGGCGAAAGCACCGTGCCAGCGTTGCCGTGTTCGTCGAGGTAGCCGCTCATCGTCGCGTAGCTGTGCGTGGTGACGAAATCGAGCGGCACGTTGTTCTCGGCGCAGAAGGCGAGCGTCTCGTCGATCCAGCCTTCGCCGGCGGTGGCCGGTCCGCCGACGCGATACGCCGCATCCACGGATTTTACGGCACGCGCGGTCGTGCGGTAGAGCTTCAAGTATTCGGCACGGGCGGCGGGGGCCCACTCCTCGAAGCTCTTCTTCTCGGGATTGCCCATCCAGAAGCCGTCGAGATTGGGCTCGTTCCACACTTCGAAGTACCACGTGCGCACCTCGTCGCGTCCGTAGCGTTGGGTGCAGTGCCGCACGAAAGCCGCAACCAACCCCTCCCATTTCGCGTAATCCTTCGGCGGCGTGACGTTGCCTCGCCACCAGAAGATTGTCTGCGGGCCGCTCGCGAGCGCGCCGGGCATGAACCCCAGCTCCACGAACGGCTTCATCCCGATGCTCTGGAGAAAGTCGAAGAGCTCGTCGATGTACTGCCAGTTGTAGACTGGGTTGCCGTGCTTGTCTTCCTGATACACGCCCATGTCGTCGCAGAACAAGCCGTGAAACCGAATGTAGCGGAAGCCGCACTCTGCGCGCACCCGGCGGAGCTGACGCTGCCAATCGGCGCGCAGGCCTTCATTCGCCCGCCCTGCCCCGACGCAGAAATTGGACATGCGATTCGTCGGTCCCGCGATCCTGCGCAAGTCTGCGGCGATCGTCCGCAGTCCTTCGCCCGTGGCCGATCGCGAAGCCAGCTGCGCCGCGCCCGCGAGCGCGGTACAGGCCAGGGCAATGAAAACGCCAAATGATAATGCCAGTGTCCGGTGCATGTGAAAATCGGGAGCGCTGTTCGACGCCATCATCTCCGCGCCACGCGCGATACGCTCGACTCTGCGCCAACACTCCGCCTGCGCATTGCGAGCGAGCCTCGTTCGAAGGAAAAGCCGGGACAATACATGTGAGAGACGACACGAATTTTCGCGTCGGAAGACATTCTGTGTTCGTGGGGTGAGGGTAATTGCTCCGCTGACTGGTGCGTAGCAGCGGCAGAATACCATCGATCCCGCACGAGCGCCTGTCCCGAAAACATGGGACAGCTTGAATTTCTTCCGCAACTTCGCGTACGCCGCCTGAAATTTTCCGGCTACCAGCGGGTACTTTTCGAGCGGATACGCACGGAGCCGGGCCGCAAGGTTCGGTTCGATGAAAACCATACGCGGCTCGCGAATCTTCGGGACCTCGCGACAACCGTGACGATGCCGACATCGAAATCGCTGGCGCGGCGCGCGAACTTGCGAATCCCACTGTCCGGCACGCCGGGCCGAATGCCTGCGAAAAGGCCCAGCGAAAAAATACGGCACCCAGCGCTGGCAATCTCGCGTCTAGGACTCAAGTAACGCTTCATGAGCTACTTAAGTGGCGCCCTCACGGGGAATCGAACCCCGGTTTGGGCCTTGAGAGGGCCCCGTCCTAGCCGCTAGACGATGAGGGCGTTTCGCGGAGGGGCAGAGAGTTCAAGTTTCCCCGCGTGCGTCAAGCAGGAGTTTTGCCGGCTGTGCAGTGTGTCCGCCGCCTGCTCGCCGACAAACGGTCCGCCCGTCATTTCCTGATCCTCGCCCCACGCCTGGCACCGGCCGGTGAGGGAAGAATCTCCGGTCCTGCGCCCCGAGCGCGGAGCACTTCGAACCGAGCCCGCCGCCATCGGACAGCGCGCCTCCGTGAGGGGCGGAGTCAGCGTCGCGCTTTGACTGCGGGGACAAAGCCGGATGCAACATACGCCGGCCCCTGGCACACCCGGCCGTTCCGCATGACGCCCTTTGAACACGCGCTCCTTCTCATCCTGCTTACGACCACGCTCAGCGTAGTTGCTCGCTGGTTACCCTGGCCTGCCCCCATCACCTACGTGGTCGGCGCCGGGCTCGCTGCGTTGTGGCCCGCCTTCCCCCGCACCGAGCTCGACCCGGACTTCTTCTTTCTGTGCTTCGTGCCGCCACTGCTCTTCTCCGACGGCTGGCTCATGCCGCTGCGGGACTTCATGGCCGCGAAACGACCGATCCTCACCCTCGCCACCGGTCTGGTCGTGTTTACCACGGTGTCGGTCGGCCTGGTGGCCCACTGGCTCGTGCCCGGCATCCCGTTGGCGATGGCTTTCGCCCTCGGCGCCGTCGTCTCGCCCACCGATGCCGTCGCCGTCGGCGCTATCACGCAGAAACTGAAGGTGCCGGCGCGGCTCACGGCGGTGCTCAACGGCGAGAGCCTCATGAACGACGCGACCGGACTCGTCGCCTTCAAGTTCGCATTGGGCGCTATGATCGCCGGGACGTTCTCGCTGCGCGCGGCCGCGATGGAGTTTGTGGTGCTCGCCCTCGGCGGCGTGCTCGCCGGCCTCTTGATCGGCTACCTCGTCGGCCGCGTGCGCGATCTCCTCCAGGCCGTCCGGGGGGCCGATCCGCTCATCGAAGTCACTGTCTCACTGATGACGCCGTATGCGGCTTATCTCGCGGCCAATGCACTCGGCCTCTCCGCCATTCTCGCCGTCGTCGCCGCCGGACTCTACTCCGGCTGGCGCGACCCCGTTCGCATGGACGCCGAAACCCGGCAGACGTCCTGGAGCGTGTGGGCGATCGTGCTCTTCTGGCTCAACGGGCTTGCCTTTGTGCTCCTCGGTCTGCAACTACCGGCAATCCTCGCTTCGGTGATCGACGTCTACTCGCCCGCCCGGCTGCTGCTGGCCGTGGGCGCAGTGTCGGGCGCGACGATCGTCGCGCGGCTGGTCTGGGTCTTTCCGGGAGCCTACCTCCCGTTCGTATTCTTATCCCGAATACGCCGCACGGAGACGCCGCCGCCGTGGCGGACGGTGCTCGTCGCCGGTTGGGCCGGTATGCGCGGCACGGTGACGCTGGCCGCCGCGCTCTCGATTCCGCTGGCGCATGCCGATGGCAGGGCCTTTCCGGCCCGCGACATGGTGATCTTTCTCGCGGTCGGTGTCATCGTGGTGACGCTCTTGCTGCAAGGCACGACGCTCGAATGGCTCATCTGCCGGCTCGGGGTAAAGGGCGACGACACCGTCGTGCGCGAGGAACGCCTGGCGCGCATCGCGGCGGTCGACGCCGGCTTGAAGGCTCTGCGCGGGTCGGAAGGGACCGCCGCCACGCCCGAAGCGCAAGCCGCCCTCGGCGAGGTCGTGGCCGAGTATGAGCGCCGCCTCTCCGAACTCACCGCCGAGGGCGAAACGCGGCTAAGCGCCCGCCGCCGCCGCACGAACGCCCGCCAGCTCCGGCTGGACGCGTTGCGTGCCGAGCGCGCGGCGATCGACGACCTCTGGCGGCGCGACGTCATCACCGACGAAACCCACCGGCCGCTCCAGCAACTCCTCGACTACGAGGAGTCCCTGCTCCACGGCCAGTCCGTGCCGGCGAAGAGCTGAGGCGACAATCTATTGTCGTTGAGAGCGGGGAGTTGAAAGCTGAGAGCCTGACATCCGGCGCTTTGCGCCGATGAATAAATGAGTTGAGAAACGGCTCACTCGTTTTTCCTGCTCCGGGCTATCGACTACACGGATACGTGTCTGGCCCGAACCCGGCCTCCGCCGCCGACTCATTTGCGGAACGGTGATTTTTCGGCTCATTCCGGCCATCATGGTTTCGCTCCTCAGGCAAACATCGGTCGCGCCCCTCGATGAGGTTCTCATCGACGCCTATTCTCACGCCGTCTCCGGCGCGGTGCAGGCCGCACATCCCGCCGTCGTCCACATCGAAGTGCTCGGCAACAACGCACCCGGCGGCTCGGGTTCGGGCTTCTTCATCTCGCCGGACGGCTATATCCTCACGAACAGTCACGTCGTCCACGGCGCCCGCGAGTTGAAGGTCTTCCTCGCCGACGGACGCAAACTCTCCGCCGACCTCATCGGCGATGATCCGCACACCGATCTCGCCGTGCTTCGCGTGAGTGGCCCTGACATCGCGCACCTCGCGCTTGCCGACAGCAGCGCGCTGCGCCCCGGTCAGATTGCCATCGCGATCGGATCGCCGATGGGATTCCAGCAGACCGTCACAGCCGGGATCATAAGTGGACTCGGTCGTTCGCTTCGCGGTGCATCGGGACGACTCATCGACAACATCATTCAAACCGACGCCGCGCTAAATCCCGGCAATTCCGGCGGGCCGCTCATCAACACACGCGGCGAAGTGATCGGGGTAAACACAGCGATCATCCGGCCGGCGCAGGGCATTTGTTTCGCCATCGCGAGCAACACCGCTCGCTGGGTCGCCGGATGGCTGATCAAGGACGGCCGCATCCGCCGCAGTTTCATCGGCGTGGCGGGCCAGAACGTGCCTCTGCTTCGGAAACTCGTGCGTTATCACCGTCTCGCTCACGAGAGCGGCGTGCTGGTCGCCGGGCTGGAACCCGACAGTCCCGCTGTGCGCGCCGGGCTGCTGGAAGGCGATATCCTCCTCGCGCTCGACGGTACTCCCACGCCGACGATCGACGCACTGCACACGCTCCTCACGGCCGATCGCATCGGTGAACGCGCCGTAGTGACCTTGCTGCGCGGTGTGGAGTTGCGCCGCCACGCGATCATTCCTCTCGAGATGCCCGAGCGCGAATAAGTGCGTTCACCCGTTCCCGGTGTCCGCCCTCGTCCGGGAACGAGCGCGAGACTGAATACGAGATCGGGGCTTTTATTTTGCCATGACTACCCCACCTCGCCCCGTCGTCGTCATCACCGGCGCCACCGGCAACCTGGGGACGGCCGTGGCGCACGCGTTCCAACTCGCCGGCGCTCACACCGTCCTCGTTGATCGCGCCACGGACCGCTTGCGCCGCCAGTTTCCCGACCTCGCCGAATCCGCCGATCACCTCCTGCTCGACAACGTCGATCTCGCCGACGAAACCGCCGCGACGCGCGTCATGGCGGCGGCGGTAGAACGCTTCGGTTGCCTCGACGTGCTCGTGAACACGATCGGCGCCTGGCGCGGCGGACGTCCCACGCACGAGACCCCCCTGACTGATTGGGATTTTTTGTTCGAGGCCAATGTTCGCCCCACCCTGCTCGCCAGCCGGGCCGCCGTTCCACACTTTCTCGCGCGTCACCGCGGGTGCATCATCAATATCGCAGCCCGCTCCGCCCTCGCCGCGACCGCTGGTTCCGCGGCCTACAGTGCCGCGAAAAGCGCGGTGCTCCGGTTGACCGAGGCCATGTCCGCCGAGCTGAAACAGGAAGGAATTAACGTAAACGCTCTTCTCCCAGCGATTATCGACACACCGCAGAACCGGACGGCCATGCCCGGAGGCGATCCTGCCAAATGGGTTCAGCCAGACGCACTTGCTGAAATCGTCCTCTTCCTCGCCTCCGCGTCGGCACGACCGATCCACGGCGCGGCCATCCCTGTCTACGGACTTGGTTGAGCCCCCGCCCCGGGGGCACACTGCGCCGCGCCATACCATGGATGCGCGAGGCGGCATTCCGCTTCAGGTTCTGCGCGAGTGGAAAATTCAGCCCGACAGATTGTAAAATCCCAGCGCTAGGGGAATTCCCTAGGTGTGCGTCAGGGCTATGCGTCCCGGTATAACCTTGAGATCGTAGGTCCCGTGCGGCGTCATTCCCATCAAGTCAGCCCGCCATTTCGGACGTGCCTCACAGCACCGAAATGGCGGCAGCTTGTTTAGAGTCCGCTTGCTTCAACGCTCCTTGCGCCACCGGTGAGCAGTCCCGCCCGGTCAACGCAGGAGAGCAAACTCAATCCCCCCCACGACGCATCTGACAGGCGAGAGCTTCGCGTGTCTGAGCCGCGGCGGCAATCGGTCTGCGTAACCCCGCGGCCAGCATTGCCACAGCCTCCGCGTGCACTGACGACGTCTCCGTTGCCTCGATCGCTTCGCGCTCACGCGAACCTTTTCCCATGAAAGTAGCCATACTTGCCGGCGGCGTCGGCAGCCGCCTCTCGGAGGAAACCCAGCTGAAGCCGAAGCCCATGGTGGAGATCGGCTCCCGTCCGATTCTCTGGCACATCATGAAGCACTATTCGACCTTCGGGTTGAACGACTTCGTGATCGCCCTCGGCTACAAGGGGGAGCACATCAAGAAATACTTCGTCGATTTCTGCTCCCTGGAAAGCGACCTCACGGTGAAGGTCGGCACCGGTGAGGTCACGCACCACAAGAACAACCACCCGAAGTGGAACGTCGAGTTGATCGACACCGGCGTGGCCACGCTCACGGGCGGCCGGATCAAGCGGCTCGCCCCGTTCATCGGCAACGAGACCTTCATGCTCACCTGGGGCGACGGCGTTTCGAACGTCGATCTCGCCAAGCTGCTCGAGTTTCACCGCTCCCACGGCAAGCTCGCCACCGTCACCGCCGTGCGCCCGCCGGCCCGCTTCGGCCACATGCAGTTCGACGGAAACCGCGTCCTCGAATTCTCCGAGAAACCCCAGGCCGCCGAGGGCTGGATCAACGGCGCGTTCTTCGTGCTCGAGCCGCAGATCTTCGACTATATCCAGGGAGATGATACACAATGGGAGAAGGAGCCGATGGAACGGCTCGCCCGCGAAGGCGAGCTGATGGCCTACCGGCATTCCGATTTCTGGCAGTGCATGGACACGCTGCG
>DASWVO010000024.1:0-6910 GCA_036406235.1 Opitutaceae bacterium | reverse complement strand
CCCTCGCCGAGCAGGCGGACAAGTTCGTCGTGGATGATCTTGACGATGTACTGGCCGGGCGAGACGCCCTTGAGGACCTCCTGGCCAACACATTGCTGTTGCACGCGTTCGATGAACTCGCGGGCCACCTTGAAGTGAACGTCGGCCGAAAGGAGGGCCGTGCGCACCTCCTTGAGGGCATCGGCCATGTTTTCTTCGGAGAGCTTGCCGACGCCGCGAAGGTTGCGAAGGGCGGAGGAAAGTTTGTCGGTGAGGGACTCGAACATGCGGGAGCGACACGTGAGCCCGAAATCCGGGCAAACGCAATGGCAGAGGCGGGGCCCGTAGGCTGCCCAGTGTAGAAAGCACTCGTGTGACGCAGCTCCGAGGTGGGGCGGGGTCGCCGACTCCGCGCGTTGCGCAAGACGCACTGGCGGCTTTTCAAAGTCCGTCGTCGACCTTGCAGGGCGCGCTGTCGAGCTTTCAAGGTCCGCTGTCACGCGTGCAAGGTCCGCTGTCGACGATGCAGAGGGCGCTGTCGACCATGCAAAGCGCGCTGCCGACCATGCAGAGGGCGCTGCCGACCATGCAAAGGGCGCTGCCGACCATGCAGAGCGAGCCGTCGACCATGCAGAGGGCGCTGCCGATCTTGCAGAGTCCGCTGGCGGCTCTGCAAACCTCGTTGTCGAGCGTGCAAGGTCGGCTGTCGACCTTGCAAAGCCCACGGTCGAGCTTGCAAGGTCCGCTGTCGACTCTGCAGACGACGCTGTCGGATCTGCAAAGTCCGCTGTCACGTGTGCAACTCGCGCGTGTTGCGTGACTTCATCGAAACGGCCGGCGAATCCGCGATTACGCAGCGACACAGTGGACCACCGAAAAATCGTGCCATCATCTTTCGTCTGGTCAAAGGCCGGCGATTCCCGAATAACACCCGCTCTTCATGAACCCTGTTCTCAAGCTGTTACTCGAAGGCGGCAGCCTCTCGACGGCGCAAATGGCGCAAGTCGCGGGATTGTCCGTGAGCGAAGTCGAACAGCACCTGGAACAGCTGAAAAAAGATAAAATCTTCCTCGGCTGGCGTCCGGTGCTCGATCTTTCCCGCGAGGCCGCCGCCGACGCCGCCGTGCGCGCCGTCATCGAGGTCAAGGTCACCCCGGAGCGCGGGGGCGGGTTCAACCGTTTCGCGGAGCGCATCGCGCGTTTCGACGAAGTCGAGTCGTGCTACCTCATGTCGGGCAGCTACGACCTGCTCGTGTTCGTGAAGGGACCGTCGCTGCAGAAGGTGGCGTCGTTCGTCTCGGAAAAGCTTTCGTCGGTCGAGGGCGTGCTCTCCACCGCGACTCATTTCATGCTGCGTTGCTACAAGGAGCAGGGCTTCCTGCTCGACAGTGGCGAGGCGCAGACGACGCGGCTCACGGTCGCTCCCTAAACGGAAAGGACAACTCCGATGAGCACCGACCCAAAACGTTGGGTGGCGGGACATGTGTCCACGCTGCCCAGGAGCGGCATTCGCGATTTCTTCGAGCTGGTCGCCAAGATGAAGGGCCAGGACGTGATTTCGCTCGGCGTGGGCGAGCCCGACTTCGTCACGCCCTGGCACGTGCGCGAGGCGGCGATCTACGCCCTCGAGCGCGGCAAGACCTACTACACCTCCAACCTCGGCATGCCCGAGCTGCGGAAGGAAATCTCGAAGTACGTCGAGGAGCACTTCGGCATCAGCTACCGGCCCGATGACCAGATCATCGTCACGGTCGGCGTGAGCGAAGCGCTCGACCTGGCGTTTCGCGCCTTCTGCAATCCCGGCGACAAGGTGATGTTTCACCAGCCGTGTTACGTGTCCTACCACCCGAGCATCACGCTCGTGCACGGCGAGGGCATCGCAGTGCCGACGTATGCGAAGGACAACTTCGCGCTCACGGCCGAGGCGCTCCGCGCCGCGTGGCAGCCCGGCTGCAAGATCCTCATGCTCAACCTGCCGTGCAACCCGACGGGTGGCACCTGCAACCGCGAGCAGTTGGAAAAGATTGCGGAGTTCTGCCGCGAGAAGGACCTGCTCGTCCTGAGCGACGAGATCTACTCCGAGCTCACGTTCGAAGGCACGCACACGAGCATCGCGACGTTCCCCGGCATGGCGGAGCGCACGATCTTCCTGCACGGCTTCTCGAAGGCTTTCGCGATGACCGGCTGGCGCATCGGCTACGCCTGCGGCCCGGCGGTGCTGATCGATGCGATGATGAAGGTGCACCAATACGCGATGATGTGCGCCTCGATCATCGCCCAGGAAGGCGCGCTCGAAGCGCTCAAGCACGGCTGGGACAACGTCCTCAAGATGCGCGAGCAGTACCATCGCCGTCGCGACTTGATTGTCCGCCGCTTCAACGAAATCGGCCTCAAGTGCCACTCGCCGCGCGGCTCGTTCTACGCGTTCCCCGACGTCACGCCGGTCGGGTTCAACGAAAAGGACTTCGCGGTCGGCCTGCTCCAGAAGGAGAAGGTCGCCGTGGTGCCCGGCACGGCCTTCGGCGAAAACGGACGCGGCCACGTGCGCGCCTGTTTCGCGACGAGCTACGAACAACTCATCGAAGCCTGCGACCGCATCGAGCGGTTCGTGGGGCAGAAGAAGTAGCGAGGAGCGAGAAGCGAGGAGCGGGAATCGAGCAGTCGATCCCCGCTCGCGCTTCCGCTTTGGGCTGTTTTCCTCCTCGCTCCTCGCTCCCCGCTCCTCGATTCTTCCTCCAATCATGTCCCGCACCGTCGCCATCGTCGGCCGACCCAACGTCGGCAAAAGCCGCCTCTTCAACCGGCTGGCGCGGAAGCGCATCTCCATCGTCCATGACCAGCCGGGCGTCACGCGCGACGTGATCTCGGCCGACGTCGCCGACGGCGCCTACACGCTCCTCGACACCGGCGGCCTCGGCTTCACCGACGCCAACCTCACGCCGGCAAAACTCATCGCCGCGTCGGAGGAGCAGGTGGGCTTCGCGATCGACACGGCCGATCTGATCCTTTTCGTGGTCGACGGGCTCGAGGGTATGACCGCTTTGGATACGCGCATCGCCCAGATGTTGCGCAAGTCGAAGAAGGACGTCCTCCTCGTTGTCAACAAGGCCGACTTCAACGACGAGAAAGTCGACCTCGCCGAAGCCTATCGCCTCGGCCTCGGCGAGCCCGTGCGCGTTTCCGCCGAGCACGGTACCGGCGAACCGGCGCTGCGCGCCGCCATCCTTGATCGCCTTGGTCCGCCGCCCGCCGTGAGTGAAACTGAAGGTGAGGGCGTGAAGACCGCAAAAGATCCGCTCTGCGTGTGCTTCATCGGCCGTCCGAACGTCGGCAAGTCCTCGCTCAGCAACCGGCTTCTCCAGAGCGACCGCCTGATCGTGAGCGATGTGCCCGGCACCACGCGCGATGCGATCGAGCTGCCCTTCGAGTTCAAGGGCCGCGACGGCCGGCTGTATCCGTTCAAGCTGATCGACACCGCCGGCATCAAGGCGCAGACGAAGCTCGCCTCACCCGTCGAGTATTTTTCCCGCCTGCGTTCGCTCGACGCCATCAAGCAGACCGACGTCGTCTTCCTCGTGCTCGACGCCGTCGACGGCGTGACGCAGCAGGACAAGGCGATCGCCGGCGAGGCGATCAAGGAGCGCAAGCCGATCGTCGTCGTCGTGAACAAGTGGGACCTCGTGAAGGAAGCCTTCGCGAAGCACAAGCAGCCTGACTTCGCCGAGGCGAGTGGCATCCACGATTACCGCAACGAGCGCGAATACCGGAAAAAATACGAGCAGGCCGTCTTCAACCAGCTCTTCTTCACGCCCGGCGCGCCGCTGATCTTCGTCTCCGCGATGAGCGGCTACGAAGTCGACCGGATGCTCAACGCCGCGGTGAAATTGAACCGGATTCTGGATACAAAGATCCCGACCGCGAAGCTCAACAAGCAGATCGCCTATCTCACCGAGCGCACTCCGCCGCCCGCGATCGGCGGCCGGCGCTTCCGCGTCTACTACGCCACGCAGACGGGCACGCGTCCCTTCCGGATCAAGCTGTTCTGCAATCGCGAGGAGAAGCTCACGGAGCAGTACCGCCGTTATCTCGAAGCCGGCCTCGTCGAGGAGTTTGGCCTCAACGGCTGCCCGATCTACTTTGATCTCGTCGGCAAGGAAAAGCCCGAGCCCGGCATGTCGTTCTCCGCGATGCGCGAAGCCCAGGAACGGAAGCAGGCGCCGACGCCCAAGTGGAAGCAACGCGAGGGCGTGGACGACAAAGACTCTCCGCATGAAACTCTCGAAGACTGAGTATCGGGGCGGCGAAGCGCTGCAGCTCGCCACCAAAAATCTGGAGCTCGTCGTGACGACCTCCGTGGGCCCGCGCGTCGTCGGCTTCCGTTCGAAGGAGGGCCGCGCCGGCAACCTCTTCCTCGAGTTTCCCCCCGACGCACCGCGCGCCCACGGCTACAACTTCCTCGGCGGGCACCGGCTCTGGCACTCGCCCGAGGACATCGTGCGCACGTATCAGCCGGATGACGACATGCTGGCCGTGAAGGAGCTGAAGAACGGCGTGGCCCTCGCGCAGCCTACCGAGGAAAAGACCGGCATCCAGAAGGCGGTGAAACTCGAGGCCGTGAACGACCGTACGGTCAAGGTCACGCACGCGCTCACCAATCACGGACTCTGGACGGTCGAGACCGCCGCGTGGGCTCTCACGATGTTCCGCGCCGGCGGCTACGGCGTGCTGCCACTGCTGCCCAAGGGCAACCACGCCGACGGCGACCTGCTGCCCGGTTACTCGCTCGTACCCTGGACCTACACCGACCTCTCGGCCGAGGTCTGGGACCTGCACCGCGATTTCATCGGCATCGAGGTGGCGCTGGCGAAGACGCCGCACAAGCTCGGCATCACCAACTACCCGGGCTGGTCGGCCTACTGGCTCGGCGGCACGACGTTCGTGAAACTTGCGCCGGTGGTGAAGGGCGCGGCGTATCCGGATTTTGGTTGCGCTTTCGAGACGTTCACCAATGGTGAGATGATCGAGCTGGAGACGCTGAGCCCGCTCGTGAAGCTCGAGCCGGGCAAAAGCGTGACGCACGTCGAGCACTGGGGCGTCCTTGACGGCCTGAAGAAGCCGAACACCGACAAGGCCTTCGCCGAGCTCGCGGCGGCGGTCGCGGCATGGGCGAAGAAGATCTGATGTCTTTCCGATGTGGGTCGGGCTTTACGCCCGACGTGTCGGGAATGAACCCCGACCCACAAGCAATCGCAACCATGCCGCTCCGCCTCGTCTTCATGGGCTCCGACGCCATCGCGCTGCCGCTCCTCGAGTGGCTGGCGGGCGAGGGGCGCGCGCTTGCGGACGTCGTGGCCGTGTTCACGCAGCCCGACCGCCCGGTCGGTCGCGGCCAGAAGGTGCAGGCGAATGCGATCAAGACTTGGGCGCTCGCCCGCAATTTGCCGGTGCTCCAGCCGGAAAAGCTCACGCCTGACGTGCGTGCTCAGCTCGCGGGCTTCGCGGCGGATGTGTCGCTCGTGATGGCCTACGGGCACATCCTGCGCGACGACTTCATCGCCACGCCGCGGCTCGGCACGCTCAATCTCCACGCCTCGATCCTGCCGAAGTATCGCGGCGCCTCGCCGATCCAGACCGCCGTGGCCAATGGCGAACACGAGACGGGCGTGACGCTCATGCGCATCGTGCGCCAGCTGGATGCCGGCCCGGTAGCCGACAGCGAACGTGTGCCGATCGTCCCGCTGGATACGGCGCTCGAGGTGGAACAGAAACTCGCGGCCGCGTGCGTGCCGCTGCTCACCCGGACGTTGCCCGCGCTGGCCGCCGGGACGCTGTCGTTTGTCGAGCAGGACCACGCCCGGGCGACGTTCTGCCGGAAGCTCACGAAAGAGGACGGCGCACTCGATTTCGCGGCGCCGGCGCCGGCGCTCGCCGCGCGGATCAACGGCCTTTTTCCCTGGCCCGCCTGCTCGGTCGAAATCGCCGGCCAGCCGGTGAAGCTCGGGCTGGCGGACGTCGTCTCTGGGAGCGCGGGCGGCCCGCCCGCTTCCGATTGCGGGCAAACCGCCCGCGCGCCCGGGACGATCCTCGGTGCCGACGCCGAGGGCCTGCTTGTCGCGACAGGCGAGGGGACACTGCGCGTTCGCAATCTCCAGCGCCCCGGAGGCAAGATGCTCGTGGCGCCGGAGTTTCTCCGCGGTTTCCCGGTGCTGACTGGCACGCTGCTGCCGTCGCGCCCGCTGCCCCCGCTGGTCGCCCCTCAACCCTTTCCTTTCAAACGATAAGAGCGCCCGCGCCTCAGCACTTGTTTTTGCCGGCGGATTCCCCAACCTGAGCGCCCATGTGGAAAGCCATCCTGTGCGGGGCGGGCGCCAGCCTCGCAGCCGCGTTTTCATTTGCCCAAGTGCCCACCTCGCCGGCCGTCGAGCTGGCCAACCTTCGCGAGGACGTGCGCCTGCTCTCCCAGCGTCTCGGTGAGCTCGGCCTGCGCGTCGAGGAACTCGAGCGCGAAAACGAGGCGCTGAAAAAGTCCATCTCCGGCCTCAATCAATCGAGCTACGTCACCGTCGCGCAGCTCAATGCCGCCACCGCCGAGCTGGAGCGCGCGATCAAGACGGGCGATGCCGCCACCGCCGAGCGCGCCGCAGCGCAGGTCAAGGAGCTCGGCCGGCAGACAAACGCGGCGATCGACTCGCTTGCCAAGGGCTTCGCCACCCGGCCCACCGCGCAGACGAGCTTCACCGAGGATTACCCCAAGGAAGGCGTCAGCTACACCGTCCAGAAAGGCGACTCGCTCGCCGTGATCTCGCGCAAGACCGGCGCGTCGGTGCGCGACATCATCAACGCCAACAAGATTTCCGACCCGTCGAAGATTCAGGTGGGTCAAACGCTCTTCATTCCCGGAGGCAAATAACACGCCCATGGCTGCTCCCAA
>DASWVO010000023.1:0-14716 GCA_036406235.1 Opitutaceae bacterium | reverse complement strand
AATACGCACGCTCATCCTGTTCCTGCGCGAAAAGGGGCAGAACTATCAGCGACGCCGGCCGACGCTCGCCCAGCCCGACGAATCCAGGGTGCTGCGCACCGAGGCTCACGCCTTCCGCGTGGAGACCGTCGTCGAGGGACTTGACACTCCCTGGTCGTTGGCATGGCTGCCCGACGGGCGCATGCTCGTCACCGAGAAAACCGGCCGGCTGCGCATCGTCGAACGGGGCAAACTCCTCCCGGAGCCCGTGCGCGGCATCCCGCGGGTCATCACCTCCGGCCAGGGAGGTCTGCTCGAAGTTGCCGTCCATCCCGACTACGCGAAGAACGGCTGGATCTATCTCGCTTTCAGCCATCCAACCCAAAACGCCCGTGGTGAAAACGTGAGCATGACCAAGCTCGTCCGCGGTCACCTGCGCGAGGGCGCGTGGGTGGACGAGCAGACGATCTGGGAGGCGCCGCTCGAGACCTACCGCCCGGCCGGCGGCGTGCACTACGGCTGCCGCCTCGCCTTCGACCAGGCGGGTTATCTGTATTTCAGTCATGGCGAACGCGGCATGATGCAGCACGCGCAGGACACCACGCGGCCCAACGGGAAGATTCACCGGATCCACGACGACGGCCGCATCCCCGCCGACAATCCGTTTGCCCACGTGCCCGGCGCGATTGCCTCCATCTGGACCTATGGCAACCGCAATCCGCAGGGCCTGGATTTCGACCCGCGCACCGGCATTCTCTGGGAAACCGAACACGGCCCGCGCGGTGGCGACGAGCTCAACATCATCCAGAGAGGCACCAACTACGGCTGGCCGGTCGTCACGTTCGGCATGAATTACGACGGCACCGCCATCACCGGCCAGACGGAGAAGGAGGGCATCAAGCCGCCGGTCCTGCACTGGACGCCCTCGATCGCGGTATGCGGCATCGACTTCTACGAAGGCGACCGCTTCCCCGCCTGGAAAGGCAATCTCTTCGTCACCGCACTCGCGCAACAGGAACTGCGGCGCGTCGTCATCGAAGGCGACCGGGCCACCCACCAGGAAATCCTCCTCAAGGACATCGGCCGCCTGCGCGATGTCGCCAGCGGCCCCGATGGCTACATCTACGTCGCCGTCAACGACCCCGGAAAAATCATCCGTCTCGTCCCGGCGCGCGCGCCCGAGGATACCTGAGCCCTTCGTGCTGGCGGGGGAAAATCCGTAAAGACGCTTTTGCCCTCGGGCGACGGCTGCCCGAGGTAGCGCGGTGCCTTGGCCCGCGCCTGGGAGCGCAACGCGCGCGGCCGAGGCAACGCGCGCTCCCGCAAGGCGCTCGAAAACGCACGGCGCCCGCTGAACCGGGACGTCGTTCTCCAGAGTCGCGAAGGCCGCAAGACCGCGTTGCACCGCGCCTTGCCCGCCGGCGAGCGCACCGAAAACCGGACGGGCCGCCGTGCGCATCAATCCTGCTTGTTGCCTTGGGGCTCCGATTCGATAGCCACTCCCTCACCCATCGCCGCACTCGGGTCGGGAACCTCCGGCCCTCCTCTCACACCCGCACCGCCATGAGCAGCCAATTCCGACTCTCCCGCCTCCTCGCCCGCAAGTTGCCCGAGGCGGGCCTTTCTCCCACGGCCGTCCTTCGCCACGCCCGACTGCCGCCCGACCTGTTCGAGCAGGAAAACATCCTTCTCTCGACCGACGAACTGTTTGCCTTCTGGAAAGCGATCATGGCGCTCAGCGCCCGGCCCGGCATCGGCCTCGTGCTCGGCAGCGAGGAGCGCATCGAACGCTATGATCCCATCGCCATCACGGCGATCTCCACGCCGACGTTTCGCGAGGCGCTCAACCGCATCGTGCGTTACAAGCAGCTCACTTGTCCTGAGGAGATCCGCCTCACCGGCCGCAACGACGAATGCATCGTGAGCTTCGAGTGGCCGCTCGCCAACGAGGCCGTTCCCGCCGCGCTCCTGGATTGCTGCTTCGCCTGGATGCTCGGCATCGGACGGCGCGGCATGGCGCGGCCGTTGGCCCCGGTGCGTCTCGAGTTGCGCCGCACGCCCGACGTAGCCGACGTCTATCAGGCCCATTTTGGCTGCCCGATCGTTTTCAACGCCGTGCGCGACGCCATCGTGTTCCGGCTTCGCGATCTGGAAACGCCCTTCGTCACCCACAACCCGGACCTGCTCCGCTTGATCGCCCCCCAACTCGAAGCCGAGTGGGCTCTGCGCGCGGCACAGTCGCGCCTCGGCGAACGCGTCAAAACCATCCTGAAGCGGGGCATGGCGGGCCGACGCCCTGACATCCGCGAAGTCGGGCGCGAACTCAGCGTGAGCGTGCGCACGCTGCAGCGCCGCCTCGCGGACGAGCAGGTGACGTTCCAACAACTGCTCACCGAGGCTCGCCGCGAACTCGCGCATCACTATCTGTTGCACTCGTCCCTGCAGCTGTCCGAACTCGCGTTCCTGCTCGGCTACGAGGACATGACCTCGTTCCTGCGGGCGTTTCAGAGCTGGGAAGGCCTGTCGCCCAGCCGCTGGCGCGAGGACCGGAAAGGGCGGCTCGAAAATGCGTCGTTGGATGAGCACTACGCCCCGCCTCCCCTGCCGGCAACGGCCTGAGCGCGCGGAAACATCCGCAGCTGTACCGCTGTAGGGCTGCTGGCCCTTGTGGCCAGGCCCCGCGCAGCGCGCGGCTTCCGATCCCGGCCCGACGCGCCGTCCATCCAGGTCAACGTCGACCCCGCCCGCGCTTCGGGCCCGGGGGTGATTCTTTCATTTCTCCGACGTTGCGGGCATAGTTCCGCGGCCACCACCCCGACCCACATGCCCTTGCTCACCCGTCGCCGCCCGCGCGCCGCCGCGCCCGCTTCCCCGTCATGAGCCCGCTCCGAGGTCTCCGCTGGTGGATGATCGGGCTCGTGATGCTCGGCTCTGTCATCAACTACCTCACGCGCTCGACTCTCGCGGTCGCCGCGCCGACGCTGATGACGGATCTTCACATCACGGCCCAGCAATACTCGTGGATCGTCGCGACCTTCCAGGGCACGATCATGCTCCAGCCGCTCTGCGGCTACGTCCTCGACACGATCGGATTGAAACGCGGCTTCGCGATCTTCGCCACGGCCTGGTCGCTCACGAGCATCGCGCATGGCTTCGCGAACAGCTGGCAGGCCCTGGCCGCGCTGCGCGGCCTGCTCGGACTCGCCGAGGGCTCGGCCAATCCGGCCGGCATGAAGGCCACCGCCGAGTGGTTTCCCGCCAAGGAGCGCGGCCTCGCCGGCGGCGTGTACAACATCGGCGCCTCGTTCGGCTCGATGCTCGCCCCGCCCCTCGTTGCCTGGGCGATCCTCAGTTAC
The DNA here is from genome assembly GCA_036406235.1 of Opitutaceae bacterium. Lineage (GTDB taxonomy): Bacteria > Verrucomicrobiota > Verrucomicrobiia > Opitutales > Opitutaceae > DASWVO01. The sequence goes on along the minus strand of DASWVO010000023.1, from coordinate 11,381 downwards.
AACTGGCAAAGCGCGTTTGTCATCACCGGCGGACTCGGCCTCGTGTGGGTCGCGCTCTGGCTGTGGAGCTACCAGTCGCCCGACCAGCACCCCCGCCTCTCGGCCGCGGAGCGCGAGCTCATTGTCTCCGGCCAGGAAAAGCACCTGCAGGCCGACGGTTCGCGCCCGTCTGTAACCAAAATTCTCCGACAACGGAACTTCTGGGGCATCGCGTTGCCGCGTTTCCTCGCCGATCCCACCTGGGGCACGCTCACGTTCTGGCTGCCGCTGTATCTCACGCAGGTGCGCCATTTCGATCTCAAGCAGATCGCGCTGTTCGCCTGGATGCCGTTTCTCGCCGCGGACTTCGGCTGCCTCTTCGGCGGCGTCGTCAGCATGCACCTGCAAAAGCGGTTCGGCATGAACCTGCTCAACGCCCGCCGCACCGCCTTCACCCTCGGCGCCTGCCTGATGCTGGGCGTCGGCTTCGTGGGCTTCGTCGACAGCCCCTACACGGCCATCGCGCTCATCAGCCTGGCCGGTTTTGCGCACCAGACACTCTCCGTGACCGTCATCACGATGTCCTCCGATCTCTTCCGCAAGAACGAGGTCGCGACCGTCGCCGGCATGGCCGGGACCTTCGGCAACGCCGGACTTCTCCTCTCGTCCCTCGCGATCGGCGCCCTCGTCACCACGGTGGGCTACACGCCGTTCTTCATCGCGCTCGGCGCGCTCGACCTCGTCGGCGCCGTGCTCCTGTGGACACTCGTGCGCGAGCGTCGGGTAAACTCCACTACGCTAAACCCGACCACCATCGCAGCTTAAGCGCCGATCCCCGCCCTTCGCCCCCTCCCATGCCCGCAACCACGGCCACGATCCGCAATCCCATCCTCCCCGGCTTCAATCCCGACCCCTCGATCGTGCGGGTCGGCGACGACTACTACATCGCGACGTCGACCTTCGAGTGGTTCCCCGGAGTGCAGATTCACCATTCGTGCGACCTCGTGCACTGGCGGCTCCTGACGCGTCCGCTCAACCGGCCCGCCCAGCTCAACATGCTCGGCGATCCCGATTCGTGCGGCATCTGGGCGCCGTGCCTCACGTATGCGGACGGCCTCTTCCATCTCATCTACACCGACGTGAAACGCTACGGCCGTACCACGGTCGGCGGCGCGTCGGGCGCCTCCTTGCGCGATTTCCACAACTACCTCGTCACGAGTTCACGCATCGACGGCGACTGGTCCGATCCCGTTTACTTGAACAGCAGCGGCTTCGATCCCTCGCTGTTTCACGACGACGACGGCCGCAAATACCTCGTCAACATGCTCTGGGACCACCGCCCCGGGCAGAACCGGTTCGCGGGCATCGTCCTGCAGGAATACTCCGCCGCCAAACGCCAGCTCGTCGGCCAACGCCAGCTCATCTTCAAGGGCACGCCGCTCGGGCTGACCGAGGCGCCGCATTTGTATAAACGCAATGGATACTACTACCTCATCGTTGCCGAGGGTGGCACGATGTGGAACCACGCCGTCACCCTGGCGCGCTCCCGCACGCTCACCGGGCCCTACGAGCTGCACCCCGACACCTATATCCTCAGCGCGCGGCACCGGCCCGACGCCCCGCTGCAGCGCGCCGGCCACGCCGACCTCGTCGACACGCCGGACGGACAGACGTACATGGTTTATCTCTGCGGCCGCCCGCTCCCCAACCGCGGCCGCTGCACGCTCGGCCGCGAGACGGCAATTCAGCCCATGACGTGGGACGACGACGGCTGGCTTTACACCACCGACCGGCAGGGCCTCCCGCAGCTCGAGGTCCCCGCGCCGGGGCTGCCGCCGCATCCCTTTCCCGCCGATCCCGAGCGGGAGGACTTTGACCGGCCCGAGCTGCCGTCTGCATTTCAGTGGCTGCGCTCCCCGTTTCCCGAAGAGCTGTTCAGCCTCACGGCGCGTCCCGGTCACCTGCGGCTCTATGGTCGCGAAACGATCGGCAGCCTTTTCAAGCAATCGCTGGTGGCGCGGCGCCAGCAGGCGCACTGCTTCAGCGCCGAAACCGTGATCGAGTTCGAGCCGGAGCACTTCCAGCAGGCGGCCGGACTCGTCTGCTACTACAACAGTTCAAAATTTCACTACCTGCACCTCTCACACGACGACACCCACGGCAAACACCTGCGCGTCATGTCCGCCCTGCCCGACAGCCCGCAGGCCGACGCGTTTACGCCGCCGATCCCGATTCCCGCGGGCAAACCGGTGCACCTCCGGGTGGAGATCGACTACGAACGTCTCTTCTTCGCGTATCGAGTCGCTGGTGACGATGCCGGCTGGCGCTGGCTGCCCCAGCCATTCGATGCCAGCATCCTCTCCGACGAGGCAACGGCGCCCGGCCAGCCGAACTTCACCGGCGCATTTGTCGGCATCGCCTGCCAGGACACCGCCGGCACCGCGCACCCGGCAGATTTCGACTACTTCACCTACCACGAACGCCCCTACCTGGCGGACCTACGAGAGTGAACGAAGCCCGGGCGCGGCGCCTCACGACGCCCCGCGCCGCTCGGCCTCGAGTCCCAGCGCGATCAGCCGCGCGATCCGGTCGTGATCGTAAACGCAGCCGCCCCAGCTCCCGCCGGAGGCGTTCTGCAGCGCCGACCACAGCAGCGTATCGCCGGGCACCGCCGGCGCCTCCGGCCATTCCGAAGCCGCCGGACGCGCCGCGAGTTCCTCCGCGGACACGGAGACGACATCGATCCGCCCCTCGAGCGCACGGGTATCGATATGGATGCGGATCACGTCGCCGTCGCGCAGCCGTCCGATCGGCCCGCCCGCGCGCGCCTCCGGGCTGATGTGCCCGATGCACGCGCCGGTCGAAACCCCCGAGAAACGGCCGTCGGTCAGCAGCGCCACCCGGGGGCCGTGCGCGAGGTATTACAACGCCGACGTCACCTGATAGGTTTCCGGCATGCCGATCGCCGGCCCGATGCCCGCGAGCACAAGCACCTCGCCCGGCTTCACCGCATCGGCGCCGCGCGACTTGATCGCCGCGATCGCCGCCGCCTCCGATTTGAAAACGCGCGCCGGTCCCTCGTGCCGGTAAACGCCGTCCTCGCCGATGAGCGTCGGCGAGATGGCGGTGCTCTTCACGAGCGCGCCCTCCGGTGCGAGATTGCCGCCGAGGAATGTCACCGTGCTCGTCAGCCCCGCCGCGTGCGCCGCGTCGGGCGCGAGGATGACGCGATCCGGGTCGATTCCGTCGAGCTCGCGGAGCTTCGCGCGCAGCCGCGCCCGGCGTTCCGACTTCTCCCACCAAGCGAGGTTCTCGCCGAGGGTCTGGCCGGTGACGGTGAGCGCGTCGAGTCGCAGCAGGCCGAGCTCCCGAAGATGCAGCATCACCTCGGGCGCGCCCCCCGCCAGGAAGACCTGGACCGTGGCGTAGTGCGTCGGGCCGTTGGGTAGCACGTCGACGAGGCGAGGCACCTGCCGGCTGATCCGCGCCCAATCAACCACGGTCGGGCGCCGCAAGCCGGCAGCGTGCGCGACCGCCGGCAGGTGCAAAACGAGATTCGTCGATCCCCCGAAAGCCGCATGGACTACCATGGCGTTGTGCACTGCATCGTCGGTAAGGATATCCGCCGTTCGGATACCGCGCTTCGTCATCGCCATCAGCGCGAGCGCGGACCGCCGGGCCAGGTCCCGCCAGATGGGCGCGCCGGAGGGGTTGAGCGCGCCGTGCGGCAGCGCGAGGCCGAGCGCCTCGCCAACGACCTGGCTTGTCGCCGCCGTGCCCATGAACTGGCACCCGCCGCCGGGCGAGCCGCAGGCTTTGCAACCCATCTCGAGCGCGTAATCCAGGCCGATGTCGCCGTGCGCGAACCGGGCAGCCAAGGTCTGTACTTTCGCGGTGTCTTCAGCCTCCTCGGCCAGCAGCGTCACGCCGCCGGGCACGAGAATCGCCGGCAGATCGGGCGTGCCGGCCAGCGCCATCATCATCGCCGGCAGGCCCTTGTCGCAGGTCGCCACGCCCATCACGCCACGGCGCGACGGGAGCGAGCGTATGAGTCGTCTGAATACGACGGCCGCGTCGTTGTGGTACGGCAGGCTGTCGAGCATGCCGGCCGTGCCGTTCGTCCGGCCGTCGCACGGATCGCTGCAGTAGCCGGCGAAGGGAATCGCGCCCTGCTGCGACAGCGTTCGCGCGGCTTCCTCCATCAGCAATCCGACTTCCCAGTGTCCGGTGTGGTAACCCAGCGCGAGCGGCTTGCCGTCCGGCTGGCGGATGCCGCCCTGGGTGCTCAGGATGAGATACTCTGGCCCGAGCAACCGCCGCGGATCCCAGCCCATGCCGGCGTCCTGCGTCAGGCCGAAGATCGTCCCGCTCGCCGCGCCGCTCAGGGTCTCGGCATCGATCGGCAGCTTGCCCGCCGGGCCGGAAGCGCGCGTGCGCAGCGTGTAGATGCCCGGATCGCTCGATTCAAGAAACTCGGGAGGCGGCATGGGGCGGCGCGACGGGATCGCGGGTGTGGCGGCCATCGACGAGGCGCAGGAGGCCGAGGGGATTTTCGTCCCGCAGCGCCTCGGGCAGCAGCGCCGCCGGAAATCCCTGGTAGCAGACCGGCCGGGCAAACCGGAGCATCGCCGCGGTGCCGACCGACGTGAAACGAACGTCGGTGGTCGCTGGATACGGGCCGCCGTGGTTCATGGCCGGGCTAACCTCGACGCCGGTCGGAAAGCCGTTGAGCAGGAGCCGGCCGACGCGTTGCTCCAGCTCGGCCAGGAGCGCCCGCGACTCGGCGAGATCGTCCGGCGTGCCGTGTAACGTCGCGGTCAACTGCCCCTCCAGCGCGCGGCTGCAGGCGCGCATCTCGTCCGCCGATTTGACGATGACAACGATCGCAAACGGGCCGAAGACTTCGTGCGCGAGCGCAGGGGTGCGGAGAAAGTCGGCTCCCGTGGTCAGCACGAGCGCCGCGGCCTGACTGTCGCTCGCGGCGCCGGTCGGTATCGTCGCCGACGCACGAAGCGTGACGCCCGGCAGCTTCAGCATCTGATCGCGACCTTTCTTGAACGACTCGCAAATCGCGGCCGTGAGCATCACGCCCGCCGGTGCGCTCGCGACGGCCTTGTCGAGTTCGCCGAGAAACGCTGTCGTCGCGTCGCCTTCGGCGGCGAACACGAGTCCGGGCTTCGTGCAAAATTGGCCAGTGCCGAGCGTGAACGATGTCACGAGGCCCTGCGCGATCGCCGCCCCGCGTTCCGCCAGCGCGCCCGGGAGGAGAAACATCGGGTTCACGCTGCTCATCTCCGCGAACACCGGAATGGGCCGCGGGCGCGCCGCCGCCGCATCGAAAAGCGCCCGGCCCGCGCCATGTGAGCCGGTAAACCCGACCGCGGTGATCGCCGGATGGCGGACCATCGCCCCGCCGATTGCCGCGCCACCGTGCAGGAGCGAGAAAAGTCCGGCCGGCAGACCGACGCTCGCGACCGCCCGCGTCACGGCGCCGCCCACGAGTTCGCACGTGCCCGGGTGCGCCGGGTGCGCCTTGAACACCACCGGACAACCGGCGGCCAGCGCGGAGGCCGTGTCGCCACCCGCGACGGAGAATGCCAGGGGAAAGTTGCTCGCGCCAAAGACGGACACCGGTCCGATCGGTTGGAGCATCCGCCGCAGGTCCGGGCGAGGCAGCGGCTGCCGGGCCGGCAGGGCGGGATCGATGCGCGCATCGACCCACGAACCTTCGCGCACGACGTGCGCGAACAGGCGCAGTTGCGAGCAGGTGCGCGCGCGCTCGCCTTGGAGGCGAGTGAGCGGCAGGCCGGTCTCGAGGTGACAGCGCTGCAGCAGCGCGTCTCCGAGCGCTTCGATCTCGCTCGCGATCGCCTCGAGCAGCCGCGCCCGGGTTTCCGGTCCGGCGGATTTGTATTCGGCAAAAGCCGACGCCGACGCGGTCGCGGCCGCGTCGATATCGGCGGGGAGCGCCTCGAAGAAGTCGGGCGCAAGCGCCGCGCCGGTCGTCCGGTCGCTGGCGCAAAACGCGGGTCCCGCCGCTTCCGCGATGCGCCCGGCCACGATGCTCTTTCCGTGCAGTGTCATGCTTTGTAGGATACAGTGTTCACGAGCCGGCCGATCGGCGCGATGGTGATGGCGATCTCGTCGTCCGGCTGAAGCGTAAAGGAGTCGGGCGGGACGATGCCGGTGCCGGTCATGAGAAAACAGCCCACCGGAAACGCGTTGTCACGAAACAGGAACTCCGCGAGCTGGCTGAACGAACGCTTGATCTGGCTGAGCGACGTGCCGCCCGTGAAGGCGACCATCCCGTCCCGGCTGATCTCGATTTCGATCTCCGTCGCCGCCGGCAGGACCTCGTCGGAGAGCAACACGCCGGGCCCGAGCGCCGCCGAGCGATCATAGACCTTCGCCTGCGGCAGGTAGAGCGGGTTCTCGCCCTCGATGTCGCGCGAGCTCATGTCATTGCCAATCGTGTAGCCGAAGATCCGCCCGTGCGCGTTGATGGCGAGCGTGAGTTCGGGCTCCGGCACGTTCCACTTGGAGTCGCGGCGGATGTGGACCGCCTCCCCCGGCCCAGCGACGCGGTGCGGCGTCGCCTTGAAGAACAACTCGGGCCGCTCAGCCTCGTAGACCTTGTCGTAGAACGTACCTCCGCCCGCGTCCTTCGACTCGGCGACGCGCGCGACACGACTGCGCAGGTACGTCACGCCCGCCGCCCAGACTTCTTGAGATTTCACCGGCGCCTGGAGCGCCGGCAGGGAGACGAGCCGCTCCGCCTGCGCAAGCTGCGAGCGCACGAGCGCGGCGGGATCGCGGTCGGCGAACAACGCGTCCCAATCGAAGCCGGCCGGCAGCAGTGACGCCGCGCCTTCGTTTTCCACGACAATACCGGAGACCGTGCGAAAGACCTTCATTGGGGGTGCCGTCAGAAGCTGTATTTCACGTTCAGGCGAGCGTTCAGGGGGTCGCCGGGGAAAACCGTGAAACGGTTGATGCTCGCCGCAAGATATTCCTTGTCCAAAAGATTGTCGACGTTGACCTGGATCCGCCAGTGGTCGTCGACCTTGTAGTTCAGATTGAGGTCCACGAGCGTGCGCGAGGGCAGCCAGAAGGTCGGCCGGTTCGGGATCACCTGGTCCGGCGTGCTGGCCGCAGTCACGCCACTGACGGAGTCGCCCGGACGTTCGTCGAGGTAATTGGCACCGATGCCGATGGAGAGGCGCGAGAGCCGCGACGTCGACGGGAACTTGTAGTTCACCCAGATCGCGGCCGATTTCTCCGCGGTGCCGCGGAAGGGCACGTCGTTGGGATCGCGGTTTTCGAAGTGGGTCGCGTTGGCGATGATCGAGATCTGGTCGTTGAGGTTGGCGCGGAGTTCGTATTCCCAGCCCTTCGCCGTGCGGTCGGCGAGCAACGCGGGCAGGATCGGCACCGGCGGCGGCACGACGAGGTTGGCCGGATTCGGAATCGAGTAGTTGTTCTGGAGAATGTCGAAATAGGCGATCGTCGCGAAGAGCTTGCCGTTGAAGAACTGGAAGCGGACGCCGTACTCGTCCTGCTCGCCTTCCTGCAGCGGCGGAGAGCCGGCCGCGATGGACGTGACGCCCTGCGGCGAGGCATTCTCGCTGTGGCCGTAGTAGAGCGAAACCGAGGGAACCGGCTTAACGACGGCGCCGTACGAGATCAGCTCCGTGCTGGTGGTCGCCACGGTGTCCGTGCCCGAACGGAGGTCGTCGACCGTCAGGTCGAAGTTGTTGTAGGAGTAACCAGCATCGAGGATCAGCCGCTCCTGGAACAGCGACACGCGCTCGTTGACGTAGGTCTGCCACGTGTAGTTGACGGCGTTCTGGCGATTCGAGAGCGCGCCGAGCGTGTAGTCCGACACCGGCGTCGGCGCCAGGTAGTTGATCGGATCGACCGTCGTGACGTTGATCCGGTCCTCGTTGCGGTAGTAAGTCGCCGCCACCCCGACGAGCGTCGTGAAGCCGACCAGGTCGTTGTTCCACTGGTGGACGTAGTCGTTCTGGATGTCGCCCTGCGTCACGCGGTCATGCAGCAGCGTGCCGCCGCGGCCGATCGTCAGCGGCATCGGCGTCGCGGGGCGCGGCTCGAAATTCTGCTGCGCGTTGCCGTAGGCAATCCCCGGCGTGTAGATGCCCGTGAGCGGATTGATGGCACCGCCGGTCGTCGAGGTGTTCGCGAGGTTCTGGAGCGTGTTGTAGTCAAAGGTTGTATACCGCGCCGCCAGCCGCATCGAGATCGACTCGGACAACGGCGTGGTGAGCAGGAAGCGGAACTCCGGCCGGCGGTCCGAACGGTAGTCCAGGCCGGCGGTGTTGAGGCGACTCGGGACGACGCCCAGCAGGCGCGCGCCGGTTTCCGGCCCCGAGGAGGGATCGATGGGCACGCCGAAATAGTTCTGCGTGCGCCAGGTGTTGTAGGAGAACTGGAAGAGGACATCGGCACCAGCCTTCGTGCGAAGGCGCAGCATCGGCATGATCGAAAACGAGGTCGTACGGTTGTCGGCCTTGCCCGTGCCGTCCTGCCCCGCCAGCACCACGCGCGCGGCCATGTTGTTCGAGGCGCCGAAGACGCGATTGACGTCGATCTCGGCGCGATCGGGATCGAACAGTCCTATTTCGCCGGATACATAGCCGGCGTCCTGGAACTGCGGCTTCCGGCTGACGACGTTGATGGTGCCGCCCGGCACGCCGCTCGGTGCGAGGATCGCGTTGGGCCCCTTCACCACCTCCAGGCGGTCGATGAAAACCGGATCGAGGTTGGCCTGGGACAGCGACGTGAAGCCGTCAACCGTCTGCCCGTTCGTCTGGAAGCCGCGAATGGTGATGCGGTCGAGTCCGTTCGGGATCGTGGACTCGGTGATGCCCGAGACGTATTTCGCAGCGTCGAGCACGCGCGAAGCGCCGGTATCCTCGATCAGCTCGGGTGTGATGACCGAGACGCTCTGGACCGAGTCGAGGAGGTTGACGCGAACGCGCCCGCCCGACGTCGCCGCGGAGACCTCGTAGCGGCCGTTCTGCTGCTGGCTGCTCACGCTGAACGGCGACAACTCGATCGTCTCGCCGTCGGTCGCCAGGTCGGGCGCCGGCGGAGCGGACTGGCCGAAGCCGGTCGTCGCGGCGCCAAGGGCCACCGCGGCGAAACCACTGCGAATGTAAGGAAGGAGGGACTGCAATTTGGGACTCATCGGGGCGAAAGGACGTTGACGGCCGACATGGTTCGTCGGCCCGGATGCAGGTGGCGCTGCAGGCGCGTAGTGGACGGAGTGTGCGTGGGAGGGGCCGGCCTCGTCACGCAACCGGTCTTGCGGACCACTGCGCGAACAACGCCAGCCGGCGCTCGAATAGAATCAGGGTGTTGGGTCCGGCCACGTGAATTCATCTCACCCGAATCCTCAAAAGGGATCGGGAGTGCACGTTGACCCACCGAGTGTCGGAAACCGACTGTATCCGTCCGTCGGTTACACCTTGCCGCCGCCCGGGCGACCGAGGCGTCAGCGGCCGGCCGGGGCCGGCACGATCTCCGGCCGGCCGGCGGCCACGAAGTGAATGCGTCCGCCGGTGACGATGCCGTCCGCGCCGGCCGCGACGAGATTGTGTCCGGCAGCGGACGCGAGCGCCGCATCACCGGACGGCTCGAGGCCCGCCGCGGCGCGCGCCTCCGTGGCGATCGCCGGCGAGAGCCGCACCGTGTTCAGAAAGGCGCAGTTCACGGACACCGTCGGCGTGCCCGTGGTGACCATGAGGCCGGGCTGATTGCGCCGCGCCCAATCGTCGAGACACCCGACGAGCAACGCGTAAGAATGCGTCTCCCGCTGTTTCCAGTACTCGATCTCTTCCGGATACGCGTCACGCCGAACGAGCAGGAGATACGCGCCGCGGATGACTTGCTCGTACTCCGACGGCTGCCCGCGCAACCGCTGGACATGGCGTTGCATCAACTCCGTGTAAGTGGCGCCCGCGCTCGAGGCCGCGACGATTTCCTGTTCGGTGGGCGCGCGGCCCAAAGCATCCGCAGCGGCGCGGAGCGCGGCGGCCCGCCTCGCCGCCGCGTCGCCGTGCAACTGCTCCCGGTGCCGCGCGATCAGGTCCACCACGGAGACCGGTTCCTGTTTCGCCCACTCTCCGATTTCGTCGGCCGACGGCGGGCGCCCCAGGGCGAGCAGGAACGACGCAGCGATGCGCTCGCGCTGGCCCGCCGGTTCGGCGAACGCCGGTCGCGACAGAAACGCAGCGGCCACAACCACAAACAGGAAAGCAAAGCGGGTATTCATGGGTATGCGACAGAACGCAACGACTGCGGCCGGCGGCGTCAAACGCTTGCGCCGCCGCCGGCACGGCGCGAGCCTCCACGTTGGCCCGTGAGCAGAACGCAGGATGTCCTCGCACCAGAGGAGATTCGGGCGGAAGAGTCATGCGCCACGGTTGTACTACCGTTTGAACAACTTTGCGTCGCTTTCGTCGCGCCGGGGACGCACTTCTCGCCTATTTTGAGCGCCTACCTCACCCATGATGAAGCCACCCGCCCCCTCCTCGTCCTCCAGTCTGCACCTCCGCCGCGCCTGGCGCATCGTGGCGGGATTAATGCTGCCCTGCCTGCTCGCACTCGCGGCCCGCGCCCAGCCTTCCGGCGGCCCCTACGGCCCGATCCAGCAGCGCTACGAGCTTCCGCAGGCGAAACGGATCTACTACGTCGCGCCCGAGGGAAATGCAGACTCCGCCGGCACCGCGCTCGAGCAGCCCACCACGCTCGAGTCGGCCGTCTCCCGCGTCGTCACGGGCGACGCGATCGTGCTGCGCGGCGGCACCTATCGCACCGGCGGTCTCGTGCTGAACCAGGGCGTCACGATTCAGCCCTACGCGGACGAGCGGCCGGTGTTGAAGGGCACCGAGGTCGCCGCCGAATGGGTCGCTCAGCCCAACGGCCTGTGGCGCACCGCCTGGAAAAAATTCTTCCCCGCGGCGCCGGCGGACTGGTGGCGGCGCGAGCGTCAGGGAAAACTGACGCCCCTGTATTTGTTTAATAATGACATGCTGTTCATCGACGGAGAGCTGCTCAGCGCCGTCGGCGGTGAACACGAGATGACCGAAAAATCCTACTACATCGATTACGAAGCGGGACAGATCTACATCGGCACCAACCCTGCCAACCGCCTCGTCGAGATCACCACGCAGGACAGCGCGCTCGTCCGCACCATCCGCGACGCCCACGGCAAGCAGAACGACCGGAAGGGCCCTGTGATCCGCGGCATCACGTTCACGCAATACGCCTACCGCGCGCTCGAGATCGAGGGCACGGAGCCGATGAAATACATGAGCCCGGACGAATTTGGCAAAGAGGTCGTCGGCTCGGTCCTCGAGCATCTCACGATTTCGTTCTGC
>DASWVO010000022.1:0-2264 GCA_036406235.1 Opitutaceae bacterium | reverse complement strand
TGTGCAGCAAGGGCCGCTTGCGCTCGCGGGACAGTGGGCGCTATGGCCGCTGCTGCTGCTGCCGTGGAGTGCGGCCATTCACTTCCTACGGAAATTTCTTCGTGAAGGCGCACCGCCGAAGTCGTCGATTCCGCCGTTGCGCGACGCCTTGCTCACGGCCCGGCAGGGAAACCGCGCGGAGCGCCGCAGGCTCGCCGTGATCGCGATTCTCCTCGGCGCGCTGGCGCCGATCACCGCCGTCGCGATCCGGCAACTGCACCTCGCCGGCAAGGCGAGCGTCAACGAAGCGTGGTCGATGGCGTTGGTTTTCGGTTTGGCGCTGGCCCTCGGCGGCGGAAGCGTGGCGTGGCGTTACCGCCGGCGACTCGTGCCGGAGCGTCGCCGGCTCGAGTCGTTGTTGCGTGATCTCGAATCGAATCCTGTCCTCTGATCGTCGGCTTCACCCGCTTCCTCGCATGAGAACTGTTCCTACTTTGTTCGCCGCCGTGAGTCTTGCCGTTACGGCTCACCTCGCCGTTGCGGCCCCGCTCACCCAAGCAGACCTCCAGCAATCGGTCGCCCCGCTCGTGGAGAATGGAACCCTGCAGGCCGTTTCTCTCGGGCTCATCCAGTCGGGCAAGGTGGTCACGGCCCACGCCGGGTCATTGAGTCCCGACACCACCGCGCCGCCCGACGACCAAACGCTCTACGAAATCGGATCGATCACCAAAGTGTTCACGGGACTGTTGCTGGCCGATGCCGTCATGAGAGGTGAGGTGACACTCGACACGACGCTGGCCAGCCTCCTCCCGGCCGACGTGACGTTGCCGGACGGCGACGGAGAACGCATCACGCTGCGCATGCTCGCCACGCACACGTCCGGGCTGCCGCGCATTCCTTCGGAGATTCCGAGCGACGACTATCGGGATCCCTACGCGACCTATGGCGAGCCTGAGCTGTGGGCGACACTGCGGCGCGTGAAGCTCGATTTCCCCCCGGGCACGAAAGCCAGCTACAGCAATCTCGCGGTCGGTCTGCTCGGCACGCTGCTGGCGCGGAACGCGGGCACGACGTACCCCGAAATGCTCGCGGAGCGAATCACTCAGCCGCTGGGAATGAAGGACACCGTGATCGGTCTCCGCGACGTCCTGCGGGATCGCTTTCCGCCCGCTTTCACCTCAACGGGGGCGCCGTGCCAGCCATGGGAATTCAAGGCGCTGGCCGCGGCCGGCGGAATCCGTTCCACGACTGCGGACATGATCCGTCTCGCCAACGCCGTGTTGCATCCGGAAACGACTTCGTTGCAAAAAGCGATCGAGCTCGCCTGGTCGAAACAGGAACTCGCCGGCAGCATCACGGGCGGCGGGCAGGCGCTCGGATGGATGCTGGCCGGCGATGGCCACACCCGCTGGCACAATGGCATGACCGGCGGTTTTCACGCCGCGCTTTTCGTCAATCGCGAACTCGGTCTTGCGACGATCGTGCTGTCCAACCGCTCGACGCCCGCGGGCTCGCAGATTGCGGAAGCGCTGATGCGGCGCGCGGCCGGGGTGCCGGAGCGTCCCGCGCCCAATCGAGATCGCGCCACGGTCGCGTTGAGCGCGGAGCAACTCGATCGTTGCATGGGCACCTTCCGGGTGAGCCCGCAGTTCGCGCTCGTCTTCGAGCGCCGCAACGAAGCGCTTTTCCTCACACCGACCGGCCAGGCGACTGATCGCCTCTACGCGGCCTCGCCGGAGACGTTTTTCTCCCGCCGCGTCGCAGCCGACATCGTGTTCGAGTTCCCCGCCGATGGCGGCCCCGCGACGGCGCTCACGCTCAAGCAATCCGGTCGCCAAGTTCGCGCGCTCCGAGAGTAGTGCCGGGCGTGTATCCAGCCGGGCGGCGCAGATCACCCCGCCCTGCCTAATGCCGTACCTTCGCCACTTAGCGTGAAGGAATGCCCCTTCCCGTTTTCACCGGGACCAAATACCCACGAGAAACCGGGGAAGAGTTCGTGAATCTTGGCGCCAGTTTCATCGCCCAGCGACGAACACTTGCCCGCCTCGATCGTTTCGCAGAAGCGCGGCCAACGCCGTGATCGTTCAGGCGCTGTTCAAGGTCAGTCGTACAACCAATGTAAAGCTGCCCGGAGCGAAGCCGAAGAAAGTAAACGGCACACGTTCCTTCGATCAGTCCCCCAGCAAGCCGCCCAGCTTGCACGACGAGCGCATTCATCGTCCGGATCGGATCAGGCGGTCACCAGCCGAAGTCGATCGTCGGATGCCCCTCGACTCACTGCGACC
>DASWVO010000021.1:0-14830 GCA_036406235.1 Opitutaceae bacterium | reverse complement strand
CCGCCACGCCACCACCGCGTAAAGGCCGAGCGTGCCCGCGCCCAGCGCGCCACACGCCACCCCCAGCCACCGGCCCGCCCGCAGCCAGCCCGCAGCAAACGCCAGAAAGGCGCCCCCGCTCAGCGCAAAACCGATCGCCGCAACAAACGCCATGGGGGCGCCGCCCGGGACCGCCCGGACCAGCCACGTGAGCCCCGTGAAGCGGCCGATCAGCACCGTGCCCGCCAGGCACAGGAGCGCCCCGCCAATCACGCGCAGCCAGCGGCTCGACACCGGATCCACCGGCGCTTCGTGGGCAGGCGTCCTCATCGGTGACGACGAGCCGCGCCAGCGCCGCCGTCGCAACTCCCGCCGCATCCCCCTACGTTCCCCGCCCGGCCGTCTCTGCGCGGCCCGCGCACGTCCGGTGCGCTGTAGCGAGTGACTTCATACGAGGGAACGACTTCCGCAACCATCCCAACGAGATTAGTGCCCCTCCCCCCTCCGGCCAGTTAATAGACCGCTAGCCGCCCTCAGGAAATACCTGAGTCGGTTCGGAACGCGGCCGGAGCGCAGCCGGCGGCTCTACACTTGGAACGTGCCGCCCAAGAGGCCTTTCAGCTCCGCCGGCGTAGTGACCGGGGCCTGACACGCGTAGTGCTCGCAGACGTAAGCAGTCGCCCGCCCCGCGCGCGGCTGCATGGGCGCCAGCCACGGCGCACGGCCAGCCAGCACCGGATCGGCCGCGAGCACCGTCAAGTGCGGGCCGGGCCGGAGCGCCTGCACCACCGCCACCAGAGCCGCGAAGTCTTCCCGCTGCCGGTCGCCCGCGAGCACGACATGCCGCGGTTCCGCGAGGACCCGCTCGATCGCGCACAACAGAGCCGGAACCGCGTGCGGAACGCGGGTCCATTGCCGGCGCAAGGCCTCGATCGTGCGGAGCGCGCGCGCCCGGTAGCCCACCGGCTCCCGGGTCGATTCGCCCGGAATGGCCGCGGCGGTGGTTGCGGTGGCGCCCGGTTCGAAAATCGCCGCCAGGCGCAGGAGATTCGCCGCCGCGACCGAGTTCGGCGAAGGCTCCGCCCCGTCGTAGTCCTCCTTCAGCCGGAGCACGATGCTCGCATCGTCGGCGGCGGAATTAAAGTAACCGCCTCCCGCCTCATCCCAGAAACGCGCGTCCATCGTCGCCTGCAGCCGCAGCGCCCACTCCAGCCAGTGCGCGTCAAAGCTCGCCTCGTAAAGATCGAGCAGTCCGGCGATGAAGAACGCGTAGTCCTCCGCAAAGCCTTCGTTGGCGCCCCGGCCGTCGCGCCAGTTGCGATAGAGCACCGCGCGCCCCCCATCCTGCAGTTCGCGCTCGACGAAACGCGCCGCCCGCACCGCCGCCTCGCGGTAAAACTCGCGCTTGTCGGCCAGGCACTCCGCCGGACATGTCGCCGCGCGCGCGAACGCCGAGATCATCAGTCCGTTCCAGGCGGTGATGATCTTGTCGTCGAGGTGCGGACGCGGACGCTGCGCCCGCACCGCCCGCAGCCGCTCGAGCAGCGCGGCGAGCCGGTCGGCGGCGCTCTGCAGGTCGAGGTGCCGGGCCTTTGCTGTATCCGCCAGGGACTGACGCTGCTTGAGCACGTTTTTTCCGCGCAACTCGCCCTGGGGATCGAGCGGCGCCGGAACGTTGCCGTCGGCGGTGACGCCAAAGTGGTCGCAGAAAAACGCCGCGTCGTCGCCGAGCACGCGCTCGAGCTCCGCGCGCGTCCACACGTAGAACGCGCCCTCGGCGTGCCCCCTGGTCCCGCCGCCCGCCGTCTGCCCGGCATCCCCCGGCCCGGCCGCCTCGGGGACCGGGCTATCCGCATCCTCGGCCGAGAAAAAACCGCCCGCCGGGTGCGTGAGGTCGCGCAGCACGTAGTCGAAGATGTCGCGCGCGAGCCAGGCGTAACGCTCGTCGTTGGAAAACCGATACGCGTCGAGCGCGTTGACCGCGATCTGCGCCTGGTCGTAGAGCATTTTCTCGAAGTGCGGCACGAACCAGGCGTCGTCGACCGCGTAGCGGTGGAAGCCGCCGCCCACGTGGTCGTGAATCCCGCCGCGCGCCATCTGCGCGAGCGTGTGCGTGGCCATCTGGATCGCCTCGCGCCCGGAATCGGAGGCCACGCCCTGCAGCGCGGCGCAGCGAAAAAGGAAATCGAGATTCGAGGCGCGGGGAAATTTCGGCGCCCCGCCGAAACCGCCCTCGGCGGCGTCGAAATTTTCGTAGAAATACTGGTAGGCTTTTTCGAACGCCTCGCCGGCGACATTGAAGAGCTGAGCATCCAGAGCGGAGTGCGGAGGGGCGGCCCCCGCCGGGCTCTCGGCTCCTGGCTCCGAGCTCCTGGCTCCTCCACCGTAATACTCCTGCAACGACGCGATGACGCGGTCGGCCTCGGCCACGAGCTTCTCGCGCTCGTCCGCCCATCCGCGCGCGATCGCACGCAGCAGCGACGGAAAGCCCGCGCGGCCGTGACGGTCCTCCGGCGGGAAATACGTGCCGCCGTAGAACGGCTTCAACTCCGGCGTGAGAAACGCCGAAAGCGGCCAGCCCCCGTGGCCGGTGAGCGCCTGCACGTAGCTCATGTAGACCTTGTCGACGTCGGGCCGCTCCTCGCGGTCGACTTTGACCGGAACGAAGTGCGCGTTGAGCAGCGCCGCGATCCCGGCGTTTTCAAACGATTCGTGCGCCATTACGTGGCACCAATGGCAGGTCGAGTAGCCGATCGAGAGAAAGATTGGCTTCTGCTCGCTCCGCGCCTTGGCAAACGCCGCGTCGCCCCAAGGCAACCAGTCCACCGGGTTGTCCGCGTGTTGGCGCAGGTAGGGCGATTTCTCGTCGGCGAGGCGGTTGGGCATCACGCAACTGGAACAGAGAGAGGCGAAAACGCAAAGCCCGCGGGGCTCGCCACGCTTCCGATCGGTCCGCCGGGGCCAGCCCCGATGCGGCCGCGGCCCGCGCCGGCCCGCCGCCGTTTTCCGATTTTCCTACGCCCGGGCCCCAAACGGCCGATTGACGGAGGTTGCGGCTCTGGCGCCTGCGGCCGGCCGACGTACAATTAGCCTGGGCGTTATCCGATAGCTCCTGTTCGCTCTCCTCCCCACCTCACACCACCGCGTATGCGAATTCTCAAAACCGTCCTCTTCATCGCTCTTTCCGCAATCATCGCCAGCGTGGCCAGCGCGCAGCAAGGCCCTGCCGCCCAGCCACCGATCAATGCCCTTCCGCCCGCGCTCCGCGCCGCTGTGCTGAGCGGCAATGCCCAAGCCGTCCAGCAGGCCATCGCCACGCTCGCCGGCGGCAATCCCACGCGCGCCGCCGCCTTGGCCGCGCAAGTCGTCACGGCCGCCGAACAACTGCTCGCAGTCAACCCCCAGGCAGCCGTTGCCGTTGCCTCCGCCGCCGTGCAGTCGGTGACCGGCAACGCCGTCACCTCGGCGGCGCCCGCACAGGCGCTCGCCGTGATCACGACCGCCGCGCGCATCGTCATCAATCCCGCGGCGCAGCGCGTCGCCCCCCAAGCCGTCGCGGCCCTCGCCGTCACTGTCACCAACGTCGCCACCACGCCCGCGGTCTATCAGACCAACCCTCAAGCGGCGCTCGCCACCATGGCCAACGCCTATGCCGCCGTCAGTTCGCAAACGGTGGCAAGCGCCGTGCCCCAAGCCGCGCAGGCCGTCGCCGCGACGCTCGCCTCCGCAGCGCAGAACCCCCAGCTCAGCACCGCGAACGCCGCCAACTCCGCCGCAATCAATACCATTCTCACGTCCAACGAGCAGACCGCCGTCGCGCAACCCAACCAGCCGCCCGTCCAGCAACCGCGCACCAACGAACCTGCCCCGCTCATTCCTGTCATCGACACCAGCGCGAACGTCATCACGAGCCCCAGCAGACCCTGATCGCGATCGGATAGTCTCCGGTTTTCCCAAGAAAAACCGCGCACCGCCCCGCGCCTGTTTTCCAAACCACGGCGCGGACGCGGAAACGAAAGGCCCGCCGCGCGTCGGTGGGCTTTTTCGTTCCGTCTTCCCCGCCGACGCCGAGCGCCGCGCTTTACCAGCCGCTCTCCCCTTCTCCGGAACCGCATGCCCCGAAAAAAGCCGCCCCGGGGAAAGGGCGGCATTTTTGCCGAGGGTGCGCCCGGGCGATCCGCGCCCGCCGCGCAACGCTTACTGACCCAGCACCCAGCTGAAGATCAGCGGAGCCACGATCGTCGCATCGCTCTCGACGATGTACTTCGGCGTCTTCGCGCCGAGCTTGCCCCAGGTGATCTTCTCGTTGGGCACAGCGCCGGAATAGCTGCCGTAGCTCGTCGTCGAGTCGCTGATCTGCGCGAAATAACCCCAGAGCGGCACGCCCGTGCGCTGCAGGTCCTGGTGCAGCATCGGCACGACGCAGATCGGGAAATCGCCCGCGATGCCGCCACCGATCTGGAAGAAGCCGATCGAGCCCTCCTTGTTGCGCAGCGTCTTCGCGGTCTTCGTATACCACTCGGCCAGCCAGGCCATGTACTCGATGCCGGTGCGCACAGTGTGGACGTTCTTGATCTCGCCGGTGACCACGCGGCCAGCGTACATGTTGCCCAGCGTGGCGTCCTCCCAGCCCGGGACGATGATCGGCAGGTTCTTCTCGCACGCGGCGACCATCCACGAGTTCTTCGGATCGATCTGATAAAACTTCTTCAGCTTACCGCTGCGAAGAATCTTGTACATGAACTCGTGCGGGAAATAGCGCTCGCCGGCCTGGTCGGCGGCAACCCACTCGTCGGCCACCGCGGCCTCGATGCGGCGCATGGCCTCCATCTCCGGGATGCATGTATCCGTGACGCGGTTCATGTGCCGGTCGAGCAGCGCCTGCTCGTCGTCGCTCGTGAGATGACGGTAGTGCGGCACGCGCTCGTAGTAATCGTGCGCGACGAGGTTGAAGATGTCCTCCTCGAGGTTCGCGCCGGTGCAGACGATCGCGTGGACCTTGTCCTTGCGGATCATCTCGGCGAGCGAGATGCCAAGCTCGGCGGTCGACATCGCGCCGGCGAGGGTGACGAGCATCTTGCCGCCGGCCGCGAGGTGCGCCTCGTAGCCCTTGGCGGCGTCGAGCAGCGCCGCCGCGTTGAAGTGGCGGTAGTGTTGCGCGATGAATCGGGAAACCGGGCCTTTTTTGGCGGCGAGGGCGGCATTGATGTCCTCGGGGCGTTTCGACTGACGTTTGGCTTTCATGGATGCAGCGAGAAATAGAAAGGCCCTCGAAGCGATGGCTACAAAAAACGCGGAGCGCCACGGGATCCTGCGCGGAATCTGTCGGTTCAATTCCCGCCGTGTTGTCCGCTCCGCAACGAATCGGCGACGCTGCGCCCACCCCATGCGCGCCCGCAACATCCAGGGCGTGCTGATCGGCCGCATGCCCGGACCGGATACGTCCCTGCTCGGTTATGACTGGAGCGGTTTCTCCGTCGTCGCGCTCAGCCTCTCCCTGGCCGCGCCGATCTTCAACCGGGTGCGCGAAAATCATTTCAACACCGCCAGCGTCGCCGCCCAGTGCTTCGCGCGCGGCTACCGCCGGATCGGACTCCGAACCAGAAGGGGCCGACACGGCGGTCTGGTCCGACCAGATCTTGTCTTCGAGGCGTAGTCGAACGACGACGACAAACGCCTAACTGAGATCGATCGGCGACGGGGGAAACGCGCCGCGCGTTTTTTGCGACGTGGCGCATAAATTCTCCGCGTCCACGGCCGGCGGGGACGTGGCACCGGCAGGACGGACACGCAAGCGCGACCTGCCCGTCGCCGTACATGACCACGGCCACGGCCGCCCGGCGGAATACAGGGACGGATGGCGAGCCTCGGCAAAGGCGCCGCCAAAACACTTTCGACTCGCCCGCCGAAGCTTGGTGGTCTCGGACATTTCGCAGCCAGCCGATGCTCGCCGCCTTTCTCACGACCCTTTTTTTCTCGCTGTCAGCGATCTTCGCCAACCGCTCGATCTCCGCCGTCGGCCGCGTGCACGCGAACCTCGGCCGGCTCGCTGTCGCGCTGCTGCTGCTCGGCGCATATGCTCATCTTTTCGGCGGCGGCCTGGGTGGTGCCGGGCGCAACTGGTTTCTCATCAGCGGCGTGATCGGCATGGGCTTGGGCGATCTCGCGACGTTCTCCGCGCTGCCGCTCATCGGCTCGCGTCTCACCGTTCTCATTACGCAATGCGTCGCCGTGCCGGTCGCGATGCTCGCCGAGCGTGCCTGGCTCGGCACGCAGCTCACGGGCGCGCAGATGACATGGGCAACGGTGATCCTCGCCGGAGTCGCCTTTGCGCTGATGCCCTCAAAATCATCGCCGCCCCGCGTGCCGTTGAAAGCCGGCGGCTTCGTCCTCGGACTGTGCGCAGCCGCCGGCCAGGGACTCGGCGCCGTGGCCAGCCGCAAGGCCAACGAACTCACTGCACTCGCCGGCCAGCCGATCGACGGGATCACCGCCGCCTATCAGCGCATTGTCGGCGGCTTCGTGCTGACCGCGCTCTATTTTGCGATCCAGTCCCGCCTGCAACGGCGTCGCGCGCTCGCTGTGACCAGGCCGATGACCGCCGATGCGCTCCCGCTGCCCGTCGCGCGCCCGGCTTGGCGGGCGTATCGCTGGTGCATCTTCAACGCCCTGTGCGGCGCGGTCCTCGGCGTGAGTTGTTACCAATGGTCGCTCGCGACGACCCCCAGCGGCATCGTCCTGCCGATCGTCGCCTGCACGCCGCTCGTCATTGTTCCCCTTGCCTACTGGATCGAACACGAGCGCCCCACCCGCCGCTCGCTCGCCGGCGGCGCGCTCGCCGTCACCGGCGTGATCGCCCTCACCCTCGCCCGTTGAGGACAAACCGCCCCGTCACCTAATAAGTGACAAGACAGGAAGAAACGCGACCCGGAATCATGTCACTTAATCGGTGACAGGTCCCGGCCATTGACCACCGGCAGCGCGAGCGTTTTCGTCGGCGGTTCACACATGCTGACCATCGCCGACGTTTCCAAGTCCTACGGCACCCGCGAACTTTTTTCCGACGTCTCGCTCTTCATTGCGCGCACCGACCGGCTCGGCCTTGTCGGCCCCAACGGCGCGGGCAAGTCCACGCTTTTCAGCCTCATCCTCGGGGAGGAGCGGCCCGACACCGGCACGATCGAGTGGGAGCGCGGCGCGGACTTCGGGTTTCTTCCGCAGGAAAGCGCGCCCGCCGGCGACGAAACCATCCTCCACATCGCCACCAGCGGCAAAAAACTCGAGCCCGACGAGGACGATTACGACATCGACTACACGCTCGAGCCGCGCGCGCGCAAGATCCTCGCCGGCCTCGGTTTCAAGGAAGGCGATGCCGAGAAACTCGCGAAGACCTTCGCCGGGGGCTGGGTCATGCGGGCGCATCTCGCACGGCTGCTCGTCGCGGAGCCCGCGCTGCTCCTCCTCGACGAACCGACCAACCACCTCGATCTCGAGGCACTGCTCTGGTTTCAGGACTACCTCACGCGCTATCCCGGCGGCCTCGTCGTCATCTCGCACGACCGCGCGTTTCTCAACGCGCTGTGCACCGGCATGCTCGAGCTGCGCGCGGGCACGCTGCACTACTACCACGGCAACTACGACGACTTCCTGAAACAGAAGGAGGAGCGCAAGGCCCAGCAGCTCGCCGCGTTCAAGAACCAGCAGCGCGAGATCGCCCACCTGCAGACCTTCGTCGACCGCTTCGGCGCCAAGGCCTCCATGGCCTCACGCGCGAAGTCCAAGGAGAAGCAGATCGAACGCCTCAAGGAGGTCGCCGTCGAGGAGCCGATCGAGGAGCTGAAGCGCATCAACTTCAAATTCCCCCAGCCGCCGCGCTCGGGCTTGAAGGTGGTCGAGTTGAAGAATGTTCAGCAGGCCTACGGCAGCCACGTCGTGTATCAGGATCTCAACTTCACCGCCGAGCGCGGGCAGCGCATCGTGCTCATCGGGCCCAACGGCGCCGGCAAATCCACCCTGCTCAAGATCCTCGCCGATACGATCCCCATCCAGGGAGGCGCGCGCGAGCTCGGCAGCAACGTCGTCTGCGGATACTTTGCCCAAAACCGCCTCGACAACCTGAAGCCCGAGCTGACCGTTTTCGAAAACGTGATGGAGCTGCGCACCAACGAGAACCAGCTCACCGAGCAGCAGGCCCGCGCAATCCTCGGCGCGTTTCTCTTCCGCAAGGACGACGTCCACAAACCGATCTCCGTCCTCTCCGGCGGCGAGAAATCCCGCCTCGCGCTCGCACGACTGCTCGTGAAGCCGCCGAATCTCCTCCTGATGGACGAGCCGACGACGCACCTCGACATCCAGTCGATCGACGCCCTGATCGGCGCACTCAAAAACTACGAGGGCACGCTCATCTTCATCAGCCACGACGTGCATTTCATCCGCGCGCTCGCGGAGAATGTGCTCCACGTGCACAGCGGCCGGCTCACCCCCTACGCCGGCAATTACGATTACTACCTCGAAAAATCGAAAGCCACCGATGCCCGCGCCGCGCTCACCGCGGGTTTCACCGACGCGCGGCCGATCCAGCCGAAGGCAGCCCCGGCCGCCGCGGCCGCGCCGGCACCCAGGCCGGCCAAACCGAGCGCCAACGAGATCCGCAGGTTCCGCGAGCACGTCGGCCAGCTGGAGAAGGCCGTCTCGGAGCTCGAGGCGAAACAGGCCGAGCTCACGGCCGAGCTCGAGTCGCCCGACACCTACACGCAGCCCGGCAAAGCACAGCATCTGAACCGCGAGCTGAGCGCGATCGTCGACCAGATCACCGCCGCGACGGAGGAGTGGGAAGCCGCCGCGACCAAGCTCGCCGCGATGGAGAACTGAGATTCTCGCGGCGCGAAAACCTCAGCGGGGATCTCACCGCGCAAGATCCCACCCGATCAGCTCGTCGATCAGCGGCGGCGGCGTGACCGCTTCGTCACCGACGACAATCGCCTTCGCCAGCAGGGCCTGGGCCTCGGCGAGCGCCGCCGTGTCGTTTGCGTGCACCACGCACAGCGGCTGGCCGGCGTCGACGGTCTCGCCGATCTTCACGAGGTCGCTCACACCGACGGCGGGATCGACCTTGTCCTCCGCCCGCGCCCGGCCGGCGCCGAGTCGTAGTGCCGCCAACGCTACAGCCATCGCGTCGACGTCGCGCACGACGCCGGCGCGCGGGCTGGCCAGGGGAACGCGCTCCCGCGCCTGCGGCAGCCGCTCCGGCTCGTCGACCACATGCGCATCGCCGCCCTGGGCCGCGACAATTTCCGCGAATTTGTCGAGGGCCGCGCCGCTGGCGACGGCATGCTCGAGTTGCTTTTGCGCGTCCTTCGGTTCGTGCGCCGCACCGGCCAGCAGGAGCATCTGCTCGCCGAGCGCGTAAGTGAGCTCCATGACGTCGGCGGGGCCTTCGCCGCGGAGGCACGCGATCGATTCGGCGACTTCGAGCGCGTTGCCCACGCTGCGCCCGAGCGGCTGATCCATCGCAGTAAGGAGCGCGCGCACGCCCTTGCCCATCGCCTGGCCGATTTCGACCATCGCCGTCGCCAGTTCGCGCGCGCGGGCCTTGTCCTTCATGAACGCACCGCGGCCGAACTTCACGTCGAGCACCAGCGCATCGATGCCTTCCGCGAGTTTCTTGGACATGATCGAGGCGCAGATGAGCGGGATGCACTCGACCGTCGCGGTGACGTCGCGCAGCGCGTAGAGTTTTTTGTCGGCGGGCGCGAGATCCCTGGTCTGGCCGATGAGCGCGCAGCCGACACGCCCAACCTGATCGCGATACTGTTCGAGGGTGAGGTTGACGTTGAAGCCGGGGATCGACTCGAGCTTGTCGAGGGTGCCGCCGCTGTGGCCGAGCCCGCGCCCGCTGATCATCGGGACGGGCACGCCGCACGCGGCGATGATCGGCGCGAGCGGCAGCGAGATCTTGTCGCCCACGCCGCCGGTGGAGTGCTTGTCGACTTTCGTGCCTTTCACGACGGACAAGTCGGCCACCGCGCCGGAGCGCATCATCGCCTCGGTGTAGAGCGCGGTTTCCGCGGGCGTCATTCCGCGGAGGAAAATCGCCATGAGCAGGGCGCTCAACTGATAGTCCGCCCACGATCCGTCGGTGGCGCCGCGCACGAAGGCGGCAATCTCGTCGCGCGTGAGTTCCTGCCCGTCACGTTTCTTCGCGATGATGTGCTGCGGAAACATGCGCCGATCGTAAACACGCCCCTTTCCGCCGGCGAGCGCGAATACACTCCGACGCCGCTGAGGTGACCCATTAGGTTACGCGTTCCCAGTGGCGAGCCAGCCGTCGCTTCGGGTTCAAACTGAACCGAAGTGCAACCTGACGGGTTACACTTCGGGTTCGGCTTGCGGGACCGCGGCTAGGCGCGTTTGAGCACGAGCATGCTGTCGCCGCCGACGAAGAACTCGTAGTTGACCGGCACTACGCTGGCGACGATCCCGTGTTCCTTCAACTCGCGCCGAAGCCGGGTGAGTCCGGCGTAAGGCCGGCCATCGAGTCCGCACACCGGATGGATGCGCACCTCGTCGCGGCTCACGCGCACCAGCTCACGGCACGCCGCGACGTGAAACACGAAATCGAAACGCGCGGCGTAGACGAAAAGGAGGTGGGCGCAGAGCACGAGGTCGAACTGCCGGTCGAAAAACGGCAGGTGCGGCAGAGCCGCGCCGAAATAGCGGCCGTGTGCGAAGTGAGCCGCATAATCGTCGAGAAAACGCGCGGCCGCCGTGCGCCGGTCGCGGTCGGCTTCGTCGAGCGACGCGAAATAGACCGGCGAAGCCGGATCGCCGGCCGCGGTGCGAAACAGTCCGGGATTCGCGCGCATCTGCGCCTGCATGCGGCGGTAATCGAGCTCGACGTGGGTGGCGAGGGTCTCCGGCTTGCAGCCGTAAAGCGGATCGACCGCGACGGAATCGACGCGCAAGCGGCAGGCCTCGGCGGTGAACGACGACGGGCCGGCGGCGACGTCGAGCACCGCGCGACCGCGGAGCTTGAGAGGCTCGAGGGCGAAGAAGCGCGCGTATTCGGCGAGCGTGCGGCCAAAGAACGCAACCGACGGTAACTCGAGCGCGGGGACTGCGGTGCGGGCTGCGGTCGAGGCAGACGCGGGACGCGCGCTGGTACTGGGTTCGGCGGGACGAGCGACTCTGGGTGGTATGACGAGCGTGGGCATGGCGGTGGTGGTGCGGATTGCGATTGGGAGCGGAGGGAAAATCGGAAAACAAAAAGCCCGACTCGGATTGAGTCGGGCTCGGCGATGAGGTGGTGATTTCAGTTTAGGTTCTCTGGTTAAACCTGCGCGTAGGGATCGCGCCACCATCGCCGAGCCGACACGTGCCACCAGAAGGCGACGTTGCCGCGCATCGCTTTCGGGGCGACGGATCGAAGGGTGCGGGACTGTGCGGCGATGACCACGACCACGGAGATGACAACCGCCCCGCGGGCGCGCAAGCGCGAAAACGCGAACCGGCTGCACAAGCCACCCTGGCGAGTGAAGTATTCAACGCACCGGCACGCTCTTTGTCTTCGACGCGACCTCGCAACCGTGACCCTCGGCGTGCGGCCCGGTGCTCGCGCGGAAGGGGCAGGAAAAAGCCGGCACCACCCAGTCCAAGGGGGCGGTGCCGGCGAGGTCCACTCCAACGACTACGATACCTATGGCTATGCCTTGCCCTTGCCCCAGATCGACTTCGCGAGACCGAACGGGGCATGGGTCAAAGATCTGAAGGCGGACGTGGGTGCCGCCGTCGCCGCGGTGCTGGCGGAGGGCGGAGGCGGCGGCGGGAGTCCGCGCAGGCGTTTTTCCTGCTCGGTAAGTTTGGTTTCGAGTTCCTTGAGCTTCGTTTCGCGCTGCTTGAGCGACACGTCGTAGTCGCGCAGGGCCATCCGCTCGTCGCGGAAAACCGCGCGCTCGGCCTCGAGCAGTTCGTTCGCTCGTTGCAGTTTTTCCCACGCGGCGTGCACGGAGCTGTCGTCGCGGAATGGCGAGCGCGAGGGCTCGGTGCGATTCTGCCCCCAGGAGACGCGATCGGCTTCGAGCCGGGCTTGCATCTGACGGAGGCGGTCTTCGTAGGCGCGGAGGTTGCTCTCCTGCGCGCGAAGCAAATCGAGATCGTCGTGCCAGCGGCGGCGTTCCAAGGCGATCTGCATCGACTCTTGTTGCAGCCGCCCCGCTTCCTGCCGAAGCCGGTCGTCGTAATCCTGGAGGTGCCCCTCCAGCGCCTCGAGCCGGTGCCGCTCGCGGTGCAGCTCCTCGTCGGTGCGGGAAAGCGGCGGCGTCGCTTCGGCCAGGCGGCGCTTCTCGTCCTCGAGCGCGGTCCGCTCGCGTGCGATTTCCGCGCGGGTCACCGCCAGCTGCCGGGCCTTCGCGTCGATCGCGGCCTGGGCGGCGGCAGCCATCTCACGCTGTGAACCAAGATCCGCCAGATCGGCCTGCAGCCGGAGCGTGTCGTTGTTCTGCGCCAGCAGCGTCTTCAATTCGGCCTCGAGCGCCGCCCTTTCGTGGGTCAGGCGCTGGACCTGCGCCTCCAGCGCGGCGCGCTCCTTGGCCCCGCGCACGACCTCCTCCCGCAAATCGGTGCCGCGGGCCGCAAACGGGTCGGTGGTTGCGGCGTCCTCGGCGGCGGCAAAGCGGGACAGCGCGTCCTCGACCTGCGCCAGATCCGCGGGGGTGAGTTCGTCGGCGAGCGACGTCACGCGATCGGGCCGCAGCAGGCTGTCGACCCGGCGCAGCAGCGGCCGGGGATCCTCCTCCGACGGAAGCACGTCAGTAAGCCCCATGCGGATGCCACGCACGATCTGCTCCAGTTCGAGGGCGGGCACCAGAAGCATGATGGGGATCGTCGGCTGGGCCTTCTTGAGTGACTCGGCAAATTCGAAATCTCCGGCTCCCGGCAGCTGCGAATCGACCAGGGCGAGATCAAACCACTCGGTGCTGACAGTCTCGAGCGCCGGCGCGGTAACCGAGAAAGCGCGGACGTCGTATCCGGCCTCCGCAAGCGTGAGCACGATCCGGCGCCGGGCCCGGGCGTCCGCGTGCACGACAAGAATCTTCTTCACGAGGTTCATGGGCGGGGTGCTTTTGGCGACGCCCACAACCTACGCCTCGCAACACCGCACGCGACGCGAATGCGTCGTATTCTAGGGGATTTACCCTCCGTTTACGTTAGCTGAATTTTGACGAATACGACGTAGTTTCAGCAAAACTACGCTGCGTGCGGATGCGTGGTTTCGCTCCGGATGAAACGCCCGCCAAGCCGTGACAATACAGCCCCGAAAGTAGCAGACGAGGTAACGAGGCTGGCGAACGGTGAACGACGATCGCCAGCCTCCTTTCGTCGGCTGCACAGAGTCCCGTCAGAAGGTGTAGGTGATCGAGCCTTTGAGCGCACGCGGCTCGCCGACGATCAGCGAACCGCGGCTGCCGGCCGCAAGGATGTAGTCCTTGTCGAGCAGGTTGGTGATCGTCACGCGCGCCGTCCACGCGGGCCGCCGGTAGCTGAAGCCGAGGTTGACGAGCGTGCGGCCGGCGACCTTGAAGCTCGGCTGCTGCGCGACAAAGGGCGTATCGCCCGGCAGCGGGCGCGTCGTCGTGTAGCCCGTGACGTTGTCGCCGGCGACATCGCTCTTGTAGTCGGCGCCCACGTTCACGCCGAAGCCCTTGAGCGCGCCGTCGGTGAAGCGGTAGTCGGCATAGAGGCCGCCGGCGCGGTCGGGCACGGAGCGCAGGCGCGTCTCGGTGACCGGCTGGCGGACCTTGAAGTCCGTGTAGTTGGCCAGGATCGTGAGGTTCTTGTTCCACGAATACGTGAGCTCGCCCTCCCAGCCGCGCGAATTGAGGTCGAGGTAGAGCGGGTTCGGGAAATCCGGCGGCGGAGTGATGCCTTGCGCGATGAGCACGTAGTATTCGCTGTTCGGCACCGGATAGTTCTGCTGCACGATGTCGAAGTAGGAGAGCGAGGCGGTGAGCCGGCCGTCGAAGAGCGAGGTCTTCACGCCGTATTCGTTCTGGTCGCCGGAGGCGACCTTGAGGTCCGGGCGGTTGTTGCCCGCGCTGAGGGAGCCGGGCATCGTTCCGCCGGTGCTGTTGTATCCGTAGAATAACGACAACTGCCTGACCGGCTTCACGACCAGGCCGAACGACTCCGCGGTGTCGGAGAGGTTGTAGGAAGGTGTCGTCGTCAGCAGCACGGGATCGAGGGCCGTGCCGGTCGTGTCGGTGCGCGTGAGCTCGCCGAAGAAGCGCGAAACGCCGCCGGAGAGCTGCAGGCGGTCCCGGAAGAAGCTTAGGCTCTCATAGACGAAGAGCTGCAGGTCGTGCTGTTTCGCGGTCTTGTCGGTGCCGCCGTTGGCGACGGTCGGCTGCTGGAACGCGTAACCTTCGTAGGTGATCGCACCGAGATTGCTGGCGGCAACGTCGGAGCGGGCGGCGGGCGGGTAGGACTTGAAGTGGACCTTCGAGGTGTTCGCCGCGAATCCGGCGATCGTGGTGGACTTGAGGAACGAGGTCTCGAACCGCACTGCGTAGTCGTTTTTCAGATGCGCTTCCGTGTATTCCAAATACACGCGACCGTTGTTGCGCCGGTAGATCCAGCTTGAGGGATCGGTGATGGGGGCCGGCGTGCCGGTGAGCACAACCGTGCCGGTCTGGTCGGCGTTGTAGGCGGCGGTGTTCCAGTTGACGCCGGGTTCGTATTCGCCGGTGAAGGGATTGCGGCTGCCGCCGCCGGCCGCGGTGAGCGCGGCGCTCGTGCCGCCGACGTCGCTGCGGATGACGTGGTCGCCCATCACGTAGAGGCGCGACGTCACGTG
>DASWVO010000020.1:0-7089 GCA_036406235.1 Opitutaceae bacterium | reverse complement strand
GGAATCGCGCAGACCGCAGCAACCCCGGCCGGATCCCGCGCCTCAGCCCGCGCCCGCCCCTCCAGCCGACCAGCCCGTCTGGGCGGGCATCACCGGCCAGCTGACGCTCGGTCTGAAAAAAGTGGTTTACTCGCCGACGTTCACAGCAAGCGACATCGCGGGAACCGTGAGAATCGGGCCGGCCGCGATGTCCCTCGAAAACCTGCGCGCCGTCCTCGGCGACGGCGGCGGACTCAAGGTCGACGGCGGGCTCGATTTCGATGCTCAAAAGCCCGCGCAACCTTACGCGTTGCGCGCCGACGTGGCGCTCACGAACGTCGACCCCGGGCCGATTTTTCGCTCGTTGGATCCGGCAAAACCGGCGCCCGTCGAGGGCCGTTTCGACCTCACGACCCGCGTTGTCGGACAGGCCGCGGAACCGGCGGGCCTGGCGGAGGCGGCACTGGGCGACGTGAAGCTGACGAGTCGCGGAGGCACGCTGCGCGCGCTCGGCGTGAAGGTGAACGCGGCCGCGGAGAACACCTCAAAACTCGCCGCAGTGGCCGGCATCATCGGCTCGATCGCTGGCAGCGGCACGACGGTGAAGTATGCCGACCGAGTGCGTGCCGCAGCCGACGTTTCGAAGCAGCTTGGCGCGATCCAGTTCGATCAGTTGAACGTCGTGCTCGAACGCGACGAGCGGAATAATTTTGCGATCAAGGATCTGACGCTCATCTCCCCGCTGGTGCGGATGGTCGGGACCGGTCAGATCACATATCAGCCTGGCGTGTCCGTCTGGCGCCAGCCCTTGCTGGTGAACCTGCAACTGGGCGCCCGAGAGCAGCTCGCCGAGAATTTGCGCACGCTCAAGCTGCTCGGCGAATCGTCAGATCCTCTTGGATACGCTCCGTTGATCGAACAACTCCGGTTCGACGGCTCGGTCCAGGCTATCGGCGTCTCGCAGTTGCAGAACCTGCTCAACCGCGCGTTGACGAATTGAGCACCGCGCGCCCGTAAGTCCCGTCGCGGCGCCGGCAAGGTGAGCGAGCGGGACCGGGGCGAAACCGTCGCTCGCCACGAACATCGTCGAAGCCGTTGCGATCTCGTAGCCGCATTTCAGGCCGAATCCGGCGATCGCAACAAGCGCCACGAGAGGCGAAATCCAGTCGCCCACCGGCCGTTCGCCGAAGAGGAGCCGGCCGGCGATGAAAGTGAACAACGCGGAGTCCAGGCCCGACAAACCGCGGTAGGTGTCGAACTGCGGCTGGAACAGCCAGATGGCGATGCCGATGACGGTGGCGGACGCGGCGAGCGTGAGCGCATACGCGCGTCGTGACAGGTTTTCGGCAATCGCGCCGAGTAATATCAGTGCAACTACATCCCACCGGAGGTGATCCGCACTGAAGTGGGTCAGATGCGCGGTGGCGAGCCGCCAGATGGCTCCGCGTTCAAGCGCGGTGCGCGAGAATTCCAGCCAGCTGGCGGCGCCAGGAATCGCATGGATCGCGAGGGCCAGGCCGGCGAGTGTGAGCGTCAGGATTGGAAAACGTTTCATCGGCTCAGGGAAAAGGGATGACTTCAGCGCCGAAAAAGGAGCCGCCGCGAAGGGCGCGGCGGCCTCCGTGGTTGGTTTCACTTTCTCGCCAGATGGCGGCGCGCATAGAGGGCGGCACCGGCTACGGCGGCGAAGAAGAAGAGCATGGCGATGTCGCGGCGCTCGAACGCGCCCCCACCGCTGCCGCCGCCACGGCTCACGTGCGGCGCGGGGGCGGGGTAGGTTGGCTGTTGCGCATCGACCTGGTGGTTGCGCACGGGCTGCGCCGCTCTCGCGCCCTGCGCCGCGCGCTCCGTGGCGACACGCTGCTGATTCTTGCGCTCGATGCCGCGCGACGCGTGCGTCGCATCGTCCAGCACGATCATTGCGGTGTGGTCGGTGACCAGCTGATACGCGACGCCGAGGTGCGTGATCGCGTCGGTGGATTCGGAGGCCGGCAGCGTGCCGATCGCCTCTTTCAGTTCGATCTGCTCAATCTGCGCGAGCGCCCACAGCCGCTCGATCTCGGGATTGTCGGTGTCGACCTCGGGGAACTCGAAGTTCGTCGTATACGTCCGGTCCTCGCCCGTGAGCCGCGCCTTGAGCGTTACGGTCGCTTTCCCGGCGCCCTCATAGCGTCCGAAAATCACGAGTTGCTGGCCGCGGTAAATCTTCTGCGGCGTGTCACCGGTGGTGTCATAGACGCGGGCGGCACCGCTGAATCTGAACGACGCGTCATGAAGCGACTCATACGCAATCTTCGATTTGGCCAGAATCAGTTGGCCGACGATGTCGTCCTCATTGCTGACGCCGGCGTAGAAGCCGCCGGTCGCCTCGGCCATCGTGCGCATCAGCGGCCAGTTTGAGTTGTTGCCGAGCAGGAAGCCGAAGAAGCGAATGTCGTGCTGCTTGAGCAACGAGTGAAACGCCTTCGGGTCCACGATGCCTGTGTTGGTCACGCCGTCGGTGACGAGCACGATGCTGCTGGCGCGGTCGGCATCGAGTCCGTCGAGGCCGAGTTTCAAGCCGGCGTGGATATTGGTGCTGCCGTCGGCCCGCAGCGATTTCGCGAGACCGGCGGCGTTCTGGACATTGTCGGCCGTGGCCGGTGTCCAGCCGAGGATTTCGCGCGCCCCGTTATTGAAGGTGACGAGGCGAAACCGGTCGGTGGGCTGCATCTTGCCGAGCGCTTGTTCGACGCCGTTGGCGAGCGTGGCGATCTTTCCCTGCATCGAGCCGGAAACGTCGAGCACATACGTGTAGTCCGCACCCTGAGTGATCGGTTGCAGGTCGATGCCCGGCGTGACGACCATCATGAAGGTTCCGGGCCTGTCCTTGCTGGCTCGATACGGAATTACCTCAACGCGGCCCGGAAGGTTGTCGGCAAGTCGATAATAAAAGACAAAGTCGCGATCGAGTTTTGCGCCCTGCCGGTCGAGCGTAAGCTTGTAATGACCGTCGCCGAGTTTTTGCGCGACGGCGACGTTCTCGAAGCCCGGCGCGCGCACGTCGGCGACCGGCCAGGCGGACTTCAGCTCCACGTTGATGGAGAACTGTCCGGTGACCTGGGTATTCGGTGCCCAGAAACTCTTCGCGATTTCATCGGTGCCGCCATCCTCGAGTGGATAAAGATAGCGGCCCACGCCCGTGTCGATTTCGAGCGGCTGGTAGTAGACGAAGCGGAGCTTCGTTTCCGCCCCGGCGCGGACCGGGAAGACCTTGAAGTCGTACGTCTGATAACTGTTCTTTGTCGTGAGGCCGGCGTTGTTGCCCTTGTTTTTCTCCTCCTCGTAAATCGACTCGGCCTCCTTCTTGGGCAGCACCTCGCCCTGCAGTGTCTTCTCGCCGGCGTAGATCGTGACCTCGGAGAGGCTCGCGCTCTTCGGCACCGGAAACGAGTAAACGGCCTCAAGGTCCTGCGCGTTGGGGTTGAAGAAAGTCTGCCACACTTCCGTTTGGGCGAAACCGTTGTTGATCGTGACGTTGACCTGGTGGGACTGGATCTGGATGGCCGATTGCGGCGAGCCCACCGGGGTGAGCGTGCCGCCCGCGCGGGCGGAGTGCGGCGAGAGAAGGCCCGCAATGGACGCGAATAGTCCGGCAAGCAGAAGCGATTTCATTTTCATGGGAAGCAATGTCGATTGAGTTGAAACCAACACGCCCCCTCTTGCTCGTCTGATGCCAGTCTGAGTGGGCGATTTGTAAGTCGCAGAAGGAAAACGACAAAGTGATATCAACCCCGTTGATTAGAAGAGACATATAGACAAAAAATGACGATCTGCTGTCATGTAATGTCGTGACTTCTCTGTTTCTCGAGGCTGAGTGCGAATTTGCCGATGCCGTCGTCCGGCTGAATGCGTCGAATCCTTTTCTGCCGGAGCGCATCGCTTGCGAGCGGGCGGCGTTGGGGAACGACTTTGTGGCGGCGGGGGCGGAGTGGAACAAGCTGCCGCCGGCGACCACCCAGCATCCGAATCACACGCGACTCACCGCGCGGGCCGGCGACATCATCGAGCGTGTGCGCACCCGGTGGCCGAAGGACGGCCGCGGCGTCGGGCGCGCGGACGCGGCGCGCTACGAGGAACTGGCCGGCTTCTGGCTCTACCAGACGTATTCACTTCGCTTCGACACGGTCATCCGTGAGGCGCTTGCCAGCGCGGCGGGTCACGACGGGCGCGTGGCGTTCTACGCTGCCTTCAAAGCCGACGCCGAGCGTTGTTTCGTGCTGCCGGGTCTCGCCCTCCTCGAAGACCAGCCGGTGTCGCACTTGTTTGCGTGTGCGTTTCAGATCCGGCGCGCGTTTCATCACATCTTTCGCTCGCTCGTGGGCGGTTCGGCGCCGATGGCGCGGTTGCGGGCCGGTATCTGGCAGTCGATCTTCTCGCACGATTTGAACCGCTACCGGCGCGTGCTTCACGCGCGTATGGGAGACTTCGCTACGCTGATCACCGGACCTTCGGGAACGGGAAAGGAGCTCGTCGCGCGAGCGATTGCGCTCTCCCGGTATCTGCCGTTCGATCCGCGGAGGGGCGGTTTCATCGACGGCATTCCCGGCGCCTTTTTTCCGCTCAACCTTTCTGCGCTCTCGCCGACCTTGATCGAGTCGGAGCTCTTCGGCCACCGCC
This sequence comes from Opitutaceae bacterium, assembly GCA_036406235.1. Lineage (GTDB taxonomy): Bacteria > Verrucomicrobiota > Verrucomicrobiia > Opitutales > Opitutaceae > DASWVO01. Next base: position 2,451 of record DASWVO010000020.1, on the reverse strand, counting down.
GCGGCGCGTTCACCGGCGCCCTGGCGGACCGCTCGGGATGGATGGAGGTTTGCCCGGCGGTCGGCGCGGTGTTTCTCGACGAGATCGGTGACGTCGAAGCGGGCATTCAGGTAAAACTCCTGCGCGTGCTGCAGTCGCGGACGTTCCAGCGCCTCGGCGACACGGAGACGCGCCAGTTCCAAGGCAAGATCATCGCCGCGACCAACCGCGACCTCCCGGCGGAAATCCGGGCCGGCCGCTTCCGTGAGGATTTTTACTACCGGCTGTGCTCCGATCTCATCCGTACGCCGTCGCTCCGCGAGCAACTCGACGCTGAGCCGGGCGATCTGGCGGTGCTGATTGACCACATCGTCCGCCGGATGCTCGGCGACGACGATGCCGCCGAGTTTGCGCGTGAGGCGGCCGACTGGATCTCGCTCCGCCTGGGGACGAAGTACGCGTGGCCCGGCAATTTTCGCGAGCTCGAGCAGTGTCTCCGAAACCTCGTGGTGCGCGGCGACTATCGCCCGGCTGGGCCGCTCGCACCGGCCGCCGAAGACTGGAATGCGTTGATTGGTGCGGGTCGCCTCACTGCGGAGGAGTTGCTCTGCCGCTACACCCGCCTCGTGCACGCTCAGGCAAACGGAAACGTGGAGGAGACCGCGCGGCGCCTCGATCTCGACCGGCGTACCGTGAAGGCGAGACTCGGGCGGTAACGCTTCGCGCGCGCCGCCCCGCAAACCGCTTGCCACGCATCGCGCAACGCGATGGAACAAGCGGCGCGTTTTCTGCGTTTCATGCCGCCTCCGCCGTCGCGCCCATTGCTCCCGTCCGGCCTCAAGCTCCTGCATTGGGGACTCGGCGCGTGGACGGCGCTCGTGTTCGCCTTCCTCTATCTGCCGATCGCGGTCCTCGTCGGATACTCCTTCAACACCTCGCGGCTCAACATCGTGTGGGAAGGATTCACCTTCGGTTGGTACGCCGACCTGTGGCGCAACGCGCCCATCCTGCGCGCGCTGAAAAACAGCCTGGTCATCGCGACGCTCACGACGGCGCTTTCCATCGTGATCGGCACGGTCGGAGCGTGGCTGCTGCATCGTTACCGATATCGATTCTCCCACGCGATCCAGACGCTCATCTGCATACCGATGATCATGCCGGAAATCGTGATGGGCATCAGTCTGCTGATTTTTTTCACGGTCCTGCATCTCCAGCTCGGCTTCGTCACGGTGATCATCGCCCATGTGACGTTTTGCTTTCCGTTCGTGCTCGTCGCCGTCCAAGCACGGTTGCAGGGCCTCGATCCCGCGCTGGAGGAAGCGGCCCTCGACCTCGGCGCAACGCCACTGCGGGCCTTCTGGCAGGTCATCGTGCCGAGCCTGCGGCCGGCCATCGTCTCGGGAGGTCTGATGGCCTTCACCCTTTCGATGGACGAGCTCATCGTCACGTTCTTCACGGCCAGTCCGTCGTCGGCAACATTGCCGCTGCGCGTCTTCGGCATGGCGAAGATCGGCCTCAACCCGATGCTCAACGCCCTCTCGACGATCTTCATCCTTACGACTGTTGCGTTCGTGATCTTTTCCGAACGCCTGCGCCGGTTCGCGGCGCGCTGATGTCCCTTACCGCCATGAAACAACTGCTCTATTCGATCGTGCTCGCCGTTTGCGCGGCCACCGCGGCTTCCGCCGCTGAGAAGGAACTCAATCTTTTCGCCTGGTCCGAATACGTTCCGCAGGCCGTCATCGAAGGTTTTGAGAAAGAGACCGGCGTGAAGGTGAACTACGAAACGTTCGCCTCGGGCGAGGAGATGCTCGCGAAGCTGCTCGCCGGCGGCGCCAGCTATGACCTCGTCCAGCCGCCGGACTACATCGCCGAGGCGCTCATCCTGAACCAGCTGCTGATTCCGCTCGATTACGAGAAGCTGCCGAACTTCAAAAACATTCTCTCCGACTACGCCGGGCTGCCGCACGACCCGGAGCAGCGTTTCACCGTGCCTTACATGGCCGGCACCGTCGGCATCGTGGTGAACACTGAAAAAGTGAAAACGCCGGTCACTGGTTACGCCGACCTGTTTGCGCCAGAGCACAAGGGCCGCGTGGTGGTGGTGGACGACGGCCGCGAGCTTCTTACCGGCGCGCTCTACACCCTCGGCTACAAGCTGAACGACATCACGCCCGAAAACATCGCCAAGGCGAAACCCGTCCTCACGAAGTGGTTCGAGGTGATCAAAGTATTCGATTCGGACAGCCCGAAGACAGCGCTGCTCAACGGCGACGCCGATCTCGGTCTCGTATGGGGCGGGGAGGGCGCGATCCTTTGGAACGAGGACAGGAAGTTCCAATATCTTCTTCCCTCCGAGGGCGCGCACATGTTTGTGGACGTGCTCGCGATCCCGTCCGGGGCGAAGCACGTCGGGGCGGCGCATCAGTTTATCAACTACATTCTCCGTCCTGAGGTGAGCAAACTGATCTC
>DASWVO010000019.1:0-28905 GCA_036406235.1 Opitutaceae bacterium | reverse complement strand
ACCGCCTCGGTCACCGACAACGGCGGCCTCACCGGAGTCGACAGCATCAGCCTGACGGTCGGTGCCAATTCCTCGCCGGCGGTGAACATCACCGCTCCTGCCGATGGAGCCACGTTCGCCGCCGGGGCATCCGTCACCTTCACGGCGACCGCCACCGACGCCCAGGATGGCAATCTCGGCGCCTCCGTCACCTGGAGCTCCGATCGCGATGGCGCTCTCGGCACCGGCGCGTCCATCACCCGTTCAACGCTCTCCGCGGGCACGCACGTGATCGCTGCCTCGGTGACCGACCAGGGTGGGTTGAGCGGCGTCGACAGCATCCAGATCACCATCGGCGCGAATCAGTCGCCGGCAGTCAGCATCAGCGCACCGGCCAATGGCTCCACGTTTGGCGCCGGCACGTCCGTCACCTTCACCGCAACCGCCGCCGACGCGGAGGACGGCAACCTCGGCGCCTCGCTCGCGTGGAGTTCCGATCGCGATGGGTCGCTCGGCACCGGAGCCTCGATTACGCGCTCCACGCTCTCGGCCGGAGCCCACGTGGTCACGGCATCGGCCACCGACAGCGGAGGACTCACCGGCTCGGATACCGTCGACGTGACGATCTCCGGCTCGAGTTCAACGCTGCCGGTGACCTCCGGCCTCGTGGCGCGCTTCGAGTCGACCACCGGCGTCACCGTCGCCAGCGGCATGGTGACAACATGGTCCGACACCTCCGGCCAGAACAACCACCTCTCGGCCGGAGGCGCGCCGATGCTGGTCTCGGCGCTCACGCCGTCGGGACTGCCCGCCATCCGCTTCGATGGCCTGGACGACAAGCTGCAGCGCCTCCACGCCACCGCTCCGCTGCAGGGACTTCCCACGGCCAATGGCAACCGCACGGTCTTCTTCGTCGCGAAGTATAACAGCCTCACCGCGTGGGCCGGCCTCGCCTACGGCACCGGCTCCACGAACCGCGCGTTCGGCATCGTTGCGAAGTATCCGACCGGCGAACTCGTGCTGCACGGCTGGGGCAGCGGACAGGATCTTGTGAGCACCAGACCCGCCGTCGGCGCCGGCTGGCTGTTGCAGTCCGCCACGCTCGCCAGCAGCGTCGGCACGCTCTACCTCGACGGCACCTCCGTTGCCCAGTGGTCGCACACCTACAACACCGTGCTCACGAAGCTCGTGATCGCCGAGGAGATCAACAGCAAGGGCTTCGTCAACATGGAGGTGGCGGCCGTGCTGATCTACAACCGTGCGCTGACGAACACCGAGCGCGCGAGCGTCGACGGCTACCTGCGCACGAAATTCCTCGCCGCACCCTGAGCCGGGTGGTTGGCGCGGGAGCGCGGTTGCGCGCGATTCCTTCGCTCCGGGGTCGCCGCACCCGCACTCCTGGCGCCACCCGTTCCGGCCGGTCCATACGATCCACGCCACCCGCACCACTCCACCGCCATGAATGTCCTTGTCGTCATCTTCGGAGGGCTCGATCACGAGTTCCTCGCCCGTTGGGACTGCCCGAACCTCCGCCAGGCCGAATGGGGCAAAGTCGTCGTCGACGAATTGTGGAACGACCGCGACGTCGCCACGCAGATCACCGCCCAGCTCATCACCGGCAAGACGTGGCGGGAGAACGGCGTCAATGACCGCAAGAAGAACTTCTACACGTACCACAACCGCCGCATCCGCTGGCTCGAGGAAAAGGTATTCAGAAACATGCGACGCGGAGCGGCCCGCCGCCGTCGGTTCTACCAGGCCTTCGGCTGGCTGAGCATCGTCTCGCGCGAATTCCTCAAGGCCGACCTCACCTGTCCCACGCTCTTCGACCGGATTCCGAACAGCAAGGCGGTCTATGTGCCGGCCTACAATCCGGAGCCGTCGTGGGCCCTCGACCGCAACATTCTCGACCCGCGCCGCTATCCCGACCTCGGCGTGGAGGGCGCCCTGGACCTGCGCGAGAAGAACTTCTCCTGGCGGCGCCGGAAGTTCATGGAAGCGCTCACCCAGGATCCGCCCTGCAACCTGCTGATGGGACAGTTCCAATACATCGACTCCACGCAGCACCTCTACCTGTCCTATGTCGAACCGCCGAGGATGGACGAGGTGGAGAAGGCATACCGTGCGATGGACGCCTTTGCAGGCGAAATCCTGGCGGCCGCCCGCGGCCGTTACGAACGCATCCTCTTCATCTCCGACAACGGCGCGGCCCGAAAAAAGGATTTCCGGCCCACACATCACAACCGCCCGTTTTATTCGATCAACGAATCGCTCCACATCACCAAGAACAACCTTCGAGATTTCCATGAGCACATCCTTTCCTGGGTCTCCGCCGCCGGTGCTCCCTCTCGAGCCAGCCGCGATGACGTCGTCCGCTGCGCCTGAGATCGTCCTCACCCTGAAGGGCCGCGCACTCTGGCGGAAATGGCGGGAGACGACGCACGTGGCGCAACTACTCGCCGCCAAACCGCCGACGCGCGCGGACCGGCTGCGTGTGCGGCTGCACGCTTTCGCGCCGATCCGGCGGCCCGTCTTCGTACTTGGCTGCCCCCGTTCCGGGACCACGTTTCTCGGCGAAGTGCTGCAGGCGATGCCCACGGTCAGTTATTTCTTCGAGCCGCCCGCGCTGAAGTACTACACGCGACTGATCTACCAGAACCAGGTATCCTTTGCCCAAGCCCGGCGCTACTACCGCTGGGGGTTGCGCGCCCTGCTCTGGAGCGCGCCCGGCAAGGGACCGCGCATCATCGAGAAAAACCCCAACCATACTTGGGTGGCGGAAACCCTCCTGAAGATCTTTCCGGACGCCCGGTTCATCGTCATCAGCCGCGACGCCCGCGATACCGCGCTTTCCCTCCTGCAGAAGCCGTGGCACCTTCGCCGCTCGTTGGAGTCGGGGCGGCGCGAACCCGGCGGCTATCTCTACGGCCCGTATCCACATTTCTATATCGAGCCGGAACGTCGGGCCGAATTCGTCGAGACCTCGGACCTGCACCGCTGCATCTGGATCTGGCGCCGGCACGCCGAAGAGATTGAGCGACTCAAGACCGCCCTTCCCGCCGCAGTGCAACACCACGTGCACTACGAGGACCTCATCCTCCAGCCCGAGCGGGAGTGGTCAGGCATCCTTGATTTCATCGGCGAACGTTCGCCGGCGGCGCGCGCGGCGGCAATGGACGCCGCCCGGGAAGGTCACAGTTCGTCGATCGGTCGCTGGAAAAGGATCCTGCAACCAGCGGATCTGGCCGTGATGGCACGCGAAGCTGGCGCGTTGATGAAGCAGCTGCACTATGAGTGAAGCGATTCCACCCGAGGTCGTTTCCAGCGCGACCTCGACAGCCGGCGGCGAACCGGCTGCGCCGCTGCGGGCCTGCTTTGTCCCGTTCTTTCACCAGAACCCCTATCAGCGTGAGCTTGCCCGGAATCTCGCCGCCTGCGGAGTCCAGGTTTCGGCGCAGCCGGGGCTGAAGGGCGTCATTCGTGATGTCGTCTTGCGGCGTGGCGCACCGCGGCTGATCCACCTTCACTGGCTGCCGCGAGTTTCGCGCACGCCCCGCGGTCTGTTCCAGCTCGCGCTCTTTGTGGTGCGGCTTTACACGCTGCGGTTCCTCGGGCGGCGGATTGTCTGGACCGCCCACAACTTGTATCCGCACGACGTCGGCGGCTACTTTCTTGAGCGGTGGCTCACCCGGCGGGTGATCGCCTGGAGCACATGCATTATCGCTCATTCGCCGAGCGCCGCGGAGCTGGTCGGGGCGGAATTCGGCCCCAGGGCACGTCGCAAGCTCAACGTGATCCCCCACGGCAACTACATCGGTGCCTACCCCAACACGCTCTCTCGCGCCGACGCACGCGCGCGTCTCGGTCTGCCCCCGCAGGCGACGGTTTTTCTCTTCCTCGGAAACATCCGCCCCTACAAGGGCGTAAACGAGCTCATCCGCGCCTTCCGCCAGCTCCGAGCGCCGGAGAGCGTCCTCGTGGTTGCCGGCAAGCCCTTCCACGAGTCCGCGGTCGCCGAACTGCAGGAGGCCACCGGCGGGGATCCCCGCATCCTGCTGCGCCCCGGCTACGTGCCGGACGCCGATATCCAGGTTTACATGAACGCGGCCGATGCCGTGGTGTTCCCGTATCAGGATATCCTTACGTCCGGAGCCGTAGTGCTCGCGATGTCGTTCGGCCGCGCCTGCATCGCGCCGACGATCGGCTGCATTCCCGACATGCTGGATGGCCGCGGCGCCTTTCTCTACTCGCCGGCGGCGCCCGCCGCGCTCGAAGCGGCCCTGCAGCGTGCCTGCGATCAACGAGACACGCTCGACACGATGGGCGCGCACAATATAAAGACCGCTGCCCAATGGGGCTGGGATGTCATTGCCGCACAAACTGCACGCGTCTACCGGCAGGCTTTTTCAACGGCCCACCGTATCGAGATTCCTGCGACGCACAGCCACGAGAAGGTCCTTGCGCAGGCTTCCGGGAGGCCTGCCGCTCCTGAACGATTTCCAGATCAACCCAACTAACCCTGATGCAACCGCACGCTGCAAACCACGTGACTAATCCCAACCCAAACACCCTCCGCCACGCCAATCTTCCGCACGATCGCGGACCGCTTCCCGTCCTTGCGAAGCCCCGTCGCCTTCCGCGAAGCGCGGCCGCTGTCGCCGGCCTCGCCACGCTGCTCACGGTGACGCCTTCGCCGGCCCAGACCGGCTCGTCCGGCGCCGGCTCCGCGGTCGTGCCGCTGAGCAGCGTCGTCGCCGACGACGATGGGATCAGCGCACCGTTCAGCCTCGGGGCGATGGGCATTATCCCGGAATTCACCTACCGCTACACGCAGGCCGACGACCTGCGCGCCCGCGATGGCGAGACGCGCAGCACCGTGATCCAGGACTTCTCGCCCGGCGTCATCGTGCTCCTCGGGGACAAGTGGACCTTCGGCTACCGTCCCACCTGGCGCGTCTACTCCGACGAAGGCTTCGTCGACCGCGTCAATCACTACTTCAACCTCGACGGCGCCACGACCTATAACGACTGGCACTTCGCCCTGTCGCAGGACTACCTGTCCTCCGAGCAGTCACTCGCCGAAACGGGCCGGCAGACGGGCTACGATTATTTCGGCACGAGCTTCATCTTCGGCGCACCGATCAACAGCAAATTGGGCTTCGAGGTGGAAACCCGGCAGGACATGCGCTTCACCGACGAGTTTGTCGACTATCGGCAGTGGGACGGCACCGCCTGGGTCGACTACTACATCGGGCCGGGTTTGAAGGTCGGCGTCGGCGCGGGCGCCTCGTACGTTTCGGTCGATCCCGGTGCCGACATGTCGGTCACGCACGGCTTGGTGCGGCTCGGAGTCCAGGCGACTCGAAAGATCGAACTGGACTTGAGGACCGGCGTCGAAAGCCGGGATTTCCGCAGCGGCGATCGCAGCAATCTCTCGAACACGCTGCTCGGCCTTTCCCTCACGTATCGGCCGCTCGAGACAACCACCCTCACCCTCGGCGCCGGGCGCGACGTCTCTGCTTCCTATTTTCGCGGGTTGGTGACCGAACGCGAACGCCTCTCCGCCACCCTGCGCCAGCGCCTGTTCGGCCGCTTGTATCTCACCCTCGGTGTCGTCGAGGAAAACACCGACTATGTTTCGACCGAGACGTCCCAATTCGAGGGACGCGAAGACGAGCGCAGTATCTACTCGGTCGGGTTGAGCACCTCCGTCTTTACCCGCACCCGGCTCGCGATTTTCTATCGCCAGAGCGAAAACAGCTCGAACCTCAGCGACTTCGAATACACCAGCGACCAGTTCGGCTTCGAAGTGAGCATTCGCTAAGCAGGCGTCAAAAAAGACCGCAGGACTCGAACCCGGTAGTGGCGGTCGTCCCGACCGCCGCTTGGAGTCTGGCCCATTTTTACAATGCACGTCGGATCGAGGGCCGACGACCGTTCGATCACAGCCTGGGTCAACGGCGCAGGTTGCGTGACCGTTGTCTTCGAAGGCTGAATGCCAATCTCCTGGGCCGCTGGCCCAGGAGATGAAGAGACCGCGCCTTTGGCGCCTAGCGCCTAGAGCGAAAGCCCCGTGAGTTGGGATATTCCCTGGATTTCGGCGCAAAGCGCCGGCTGTCAGGCTCTCAACTCTCAGCTCTCAACTGTTCAGCCGTCCGCCCGAGCGCATCTTGCCTGGTGCGGCCGCTCGACTCCGGCGCTGAATCCAGTATCGTTCTCCTTGTGCCCGCGAGACGCGCAGCGAAGTCGCCACGGGCCTGCCCGAACCCCGCCAACGCCGGAACGCGTATCGAGTGAGAGATTACGACGAATCGTAGGGAGGAGACTCTCCGGCGCGGAGTTTTCAGCGCCACACCTTGGGTAGGCAACGGGACAACCGCTCCAAGCGATGAAACGTGCTTCCGGTCAGCCATCCGCGACTCCCTTGGCGCTTCCACCCGCCGCGCCGTCCGAGGCGTCGATCACGATCGGCCCGCGCACTTCCCGCGCGAAAACCGACCGATTCGACGAGGATGCTTCGCTTCATCAGGATCAGGCGCCCAAGGCTCTGCTGGTCGTGGCGCTCAGCCTGATCGTCCTGGCAGGGGTCGCCCTTCGCATCTCTGCTGCGCTGCACTCGACGCTCAGCGTCGACGAGGCCGAATCGAGCATCAACGCCCTCACGATCTTACGCCATGGTTATCCCGTCGATGAGTACCTCTCGATGCCGATCTACGAGAACACGCTCACGATTCCCTGGCCCGACAGCGACGAATACGAGTTCCGGGACAGCAGCTACTCGAGCAAGGGCATCGCCGTCTATCACGGCTGGCTTCCGCTTTACGCGATCGCCGCCGCGGAGGCGCTCGCCGGGATCACTCCCGACGCCGTGCCGGAGCCCCCTCGCCTGCTGCACGGACACGACTCGGCCCTGCGGCGCACCCTGGCTCCTCGTCTGCCCGCGATCCTCTTTTCGGCCGGCTTCCTGTTCCTGATCGGCTGGCTGGCGTGGCAGATTGCGGGCTTCCCGGCAGCCCTGGTCGCGGCGACGTGGGCCGCGTTCAGCGAGCGGCTGGTTCTCCTGGGGTATCAAGCGCGGTATTACTCGATGACACTCTTCATGACGGTCGTCGTCGCCATCGCGCTATGGGGCGTGATGCGACATGGGCGCTGGCGGAACTTCATGCTGCTCGGCCTCGCGGAGGGCCTGCTGTTCCACACGCACCAACTCTCCGCCGTCATTCTCGCGCAAATCTCCCTGCTGACCTTTCCGGTCCTGATGCGGCACGAACGCTGGTTCGCAAAATCCGCGCTGGCCGCGGGCCTGGCCGGTGTGCTCACGATCCCGTGGGCTTGGATCTGCGGCTTTTTCGAAAGTGCAGACAGCGTTCCCAAAGCCTACGAGCTTTTCACCTCCTGGACGGACTGGCTTGCCTACCCCGCGGCCCCTACCGTTTCCCTCGCGATGCTCGCGGGCACGTTGATCGTGATTCAGTGCGCCCGGCTTTCGCCGCGATGGCTTCCTCGCGTCTTCTGCGAGCGTATCCACGCGTGCTTTCCCAGCACGGTGGTGCTGGTGGGCTGGCTGAGTGTCGCCTTCGTGACGATGCACTTCCTCGTGCCCGCGGCCAGTTACTTCAGCCAGCGGCTCACGCTGATCCTGCAGGTGCCCGGGATTCTGCTCATCAGCATCGTCGCCGGGTCCGCCGCCGTGGCGACGAGCCGGCGGTGGGCGCCGGCCTTGGCCTTTGTGGCCACACTCGCGGGCCTGTGGGGCAGCGGGAAGCTGGCCGCATTTCAAGGCTTCGACTCAGACCTGACCGAGGCCCCCCTCGCCACCGCTTTTTCGAAGCGAACTTTCGAGCCGGGCACCCGCTTTTATGCGACGCCGAATCTCCATTTGAAATACTCGTATTACACGGGACTGCCCATTCAAAGCGTCGCGGCCGTCCGCCGGTCGTTTCTGAACTCCTACCCTGGCCCGATTGTTTTCATCGAGCACCGCCACATGCCGGCGTTTCCCCGGGCCAGCGAGATCGTCGAGGCGGCGGAGCGCGCGGGACAGAGCCTGCGTGAGGACGAGATCAATGAATTCATCGAAGCCATCTGGATTCAACAGGTCATCGCCGAACTGGGCGCCCGCGGCTTGCCGGTCCCGGCCGTAACGCCGCTGCCCGCCTATCTTGAAGACGTCCTCGCCGCCACCCGCACGCGCTGGCAGGCGACGGAGGCAAGGTATGTCGCCCAGCAACGCGAACACCCAATCTTTCGGGAGCTGGCGGTCGACAACGCCGCCGACCTCTGGATGAGCTTCTTCTACCGCTTCGTCGACTACCGGTCCCGCCTCGGTGGGCAGTCCAATATTTTCGCCCGGCTTCAACACGCTGAGATCGAGCCGCGACCCAAAAGCATGGCCGTGATTTACTCCTGCAGCCCCCTTCGGTTCACCTCCCCTCCGGCCAGCAGCGAACCGCAGCCCCGCTCGATCGCGCCCTTCAGCAAAACGAATACCCCGCCTCCTGACTGATATGAAGGCTCCCGAACGAAAGGCCCCAAGATGCCCCTCGAACTTTCGATCCTCATGCCGTGCCTTAACGAGGCACGGACACTCGCCCCCTGCATCACCAAGGCACGCGCATTCCTGGCGAGGGAAGGCATCGCCGGCGAAGTGATCGTCGCCGATAACGGGAGCACGGATGGCTCCGCCGAGTTCGCCGAACGGCTCGGAGCCCGCGTCGTGCGGGTCCCTTCCCGCGGTTACGGCGCGGCCCTCGCCGGGGGCATCGAGGCCGCGGACGGCCAGTTCATCATCATGGCCGATTGCGACGACAGCTATGATCTCTCGGCCCTCCGTCCGTTCGTCGACAAGCTCCGGGCTGGCTACGACCTGGTCGTCGGCAACCGCTTCCTCGGTGGCATCGCCCCCGGCGCCATGCCGCCGATGCATCGCTATCTCGGCAATCCCCTGCTCAGCGCGATCGGTCGATTGTTTTTCCACTGCGACCGCTGCGGCGATTTCTATTGCGGGATTCGAGGCTTTCGCAAGGAGGCCATCCAACGGCTCGACCTCCAATGCCGCGGCATGGAGTTCGCCCTCGAGATGATCGTGAAGGCGACGTTGAATCGCCTGCGGATCACGGAGGTTCCCGCCACGCTCTCCCCGGACGGCCGCGATCGCCTGCCGCATCTACGGCGTTATCGCGACGGCTGGCGCAGCCTTCGGTTCTACCTACTGATGAGTCCGCGCTGGGTCTTCGCGGTCCCCGGCGCAGTGCTCATGGCCATCGGCCTGCTGGTCTCGGCCGTCCTTCTCACCGGGCCGGTGACGGTGATGTCGGTCACGTTCGATTATCACACGCTGATGTATTCCGCCGCCCTGATTTCAATCGGCTACCAGTCGATCCTCCTCGCCGCCTTCGCGAAGTTGATGGCCATCGAGACGGGACTCCACCCCGCGAAGACGCGGTTGGGTTTCTTGCAGCAAAGCGGGACGCTCGAGCGCCTCTTGATCGCTGGCGGCATCATGGCCTCGGTCGGCCTGGCCCTCGGGGTCGTCGCCACGAACAACTGGCATGCGGCTCACTTTGGCGCCCTCACTCCGTCGACCACCATCCGCTTCGTGATCGGCTCGGTTTTGTTCCTGCTGCTCGGCTCTCAGACGATGCTCGCCGGTTTTTATCTGGGCATCATCAACATCCTGGTGGAGCGGCGCGTTCGCAGCGGAAAGACCGGACCCGGAACCGCCCAACGCAGCCCGGCAGGCGCCCTCGATTCGCCGGTGAAGGGTCACGCTGCGCCGATGGCGTCCGCTCCCGGCGGACCCCACTGAGGTTTGATCGTCACGCCTCCCATGGGCCTGCTCTTCAGTCTGCGTAGGACTCCGAGTGCGAGCAGTTCGGGCAACATGTCCGCCGAGCGCACGTCGCGCCACCCCATCCCCGGGAACGGGAGATGCGGCCCGTCGTCAGAGCCGCCGGTGATCGAGCGCGTCGAGGCCCGACGGCGGCGTGCCCGGCTCGCCCGCTGGGCCGGCCTGTTGGTCGTGGCGGCGCTCGCCGTCCTGCTGTGGATGCCGCGCCTTTCCGGCCCGATCGATCTGCGCTACGACGCCGGCGTCTACTACGTCCTGGGAACGTCGCTCGCGACCGGCCAAGGCTACCGCATCCTCAGCGAGCCCGGCGCGCCGGAAGGCGTGCAATATCCGCCTTTGCTGCCGGCGCTCGTTGCCGTCCATCAGTGGGCCCTGGGAACGACGGATCCCGCCGTGGTCGCGCCCTGGCTGCGCCTGACTTACGCCGCCATCTTCCTCGCCTTCCTGCTTTCTGTATTCGCTTTTTCATTACGTCTTTTGAGTCCGGGCCTTTCCACGCTGGCCACGGTGCTCTGCGCGCTGAGCGTCCAGACCTATTTCCTCTCGGACCTGCTCTTCGCGGAAATCCCGTTCGCGCTCGTCAGTGTGCTCTTCGTTCTCGTGGCCGACGGTCGCCGCACCGGTCGTCTTTCGCCGGCACGCGAAGCCGCGGCCTTCGCGCTCGGCACGATCGCCTTCCTGCTCCGAACCGCCGGCATCGCGCTGCTCGCCGCCTGGACACTCGAGGCGTTTCTGCAACGCCGCTGGCGCGCCGGACTCACGCGCGGCGTGCTGGCCGTCGTCCCCGTACTCGCGTGGCAGGCGCACATCGGGCGCGTGCGGTCGAGCGACGAGTATCTGCACCCCGCTTATGAGTATCAGCGGGCCGCCTACCAGTACTACAACGTCTCCTACGGCGAAAACATCCGGCTCGTCGATCCGTTCCAACCCGAACTCGGGCGCGCCGACGCGAAGACGCTGGCGGCGCGCGTCGCCACCAACCTCACGGAGCTTTTCCCGGCCCTGGGCGAGGCCGTAAGCCTGAACTACGGGCTCTGGAAGCGGGCAATCGCCCATTACCAATACCGCTTGTTCGGAAAGCGTGTGATCCCGGAAGAGGCGATGTGGCTTCCCATTTTCGCCCTCGCAGCCGCGGTCGTGGGCGGCCTGCTCGTCCTGATCCGCGGAGAAGCGTGGCTGCTGGTGCTGCTCACCGGCACCTCGCTCGCGCTCGTGTGCCTGACGCCCTGGCCCGGCCAGTTTGCCCGCTACCTCGCGCCGCTGGCGCCGTTTCTCAGCATCGCAGCCGTCGTGGCGATCGCACGCCTAAGCGGCGCGCTGCGCGCCGCGGCACCTCGCTGGCAGCGCTGGTCGCTCCACTCGATCCTCGCCGGCTTTCTTGCCGTCACCCTGGTCGCCCAGGTTTACACCGTCCGCCAGCTCTTCCGAATCCGCGAGCGCGAGGGCGCGACCTTCGTCTCGAGCGCCGAACCCAAAGGACCGCCGCTGTTTTACCACAACCTCACGTGGCGGGCGTGGGAGCAGGCCGTCGCCTGGATCGGCGACCATGCGCCAAAGGACGCCATCGTGGCCACAAGCTCCCCTCACCTCTGCTATCTGCTCATCGGCCGCCGCAGCGTCCTGCCGCCGATGGAAGCCGATCCCGACGAGGCCCGGCGGCTGCTCGAGGCCGTGCCGGTCTCCTATTTGATCGTGGACGAACTGACGTTTGTCGACGTGTCCCGCCGGTACGGCCTGCCCGCGGTGCAAAGCGCGCCCGGTCGCTGGCGGGCCGTCCACTCGATCGGCGCCACGACGATCTACACGCACGACTCTCGATCCGCGAACTGACCAGGCACCCCGCCCGGCCTGTCCTTGTAATGAATCGGTCCCTACAACGTTTAATTCACGCTCCGCGGCGGAGCGCGAGGAGGAGTCCGTGACAACCTGAAAAGTTTGAAGCGCCTGCCGTCCCGGCCTACCCCGCCATGAACATACCCCCGTTGGAAGCCACGGCTGACCGGTCCCTCCTCGCGACCCTCGCGCTGCGCGAACGCTATCGCGACGATTACTGGCGATCGCGCGACCCCATCGCCCACGATCGCCTGCTCTGGCGCGCGCAGACGCTCCGGCATACGGTTCACCTTCTGCCCGGCCAGACGATCCTCGAACTCGGGTGCGGGGAATTGCGGTTCACCCGGATTCTTCGCCGCGTGACACGACGGGAGAATCCGATTACGGCCGTCACGTTCCAGACGGGAGCGCCGCCGCTCACCGCCGACGACGCCGGCATCGAGCTGCTCCCGCTCGCCGCGTTTCCGGGCCCGCTCGCACCGCGGCGTTTCGACTGCATCGTCGCGATGGACCTGCTCGACCGGAAGAACTCCTCCGATCTCCTCCAGATCGTCTTCCAACTCCTGGCGCCGGGCGGCGAAGTTCTCTTCTACGAAAGCAACCCGTGGAATCCCGTCCACCGGCTGCGCGCAGGGTTCTCGCGCCTTTTCGGCCGGCACGATCCGCGCAACCTCCTCAGCTGTCCGCGCCTCTACGAGCTGTTTTCGGAGATCGGCTTCATCCGCTGCTACGCCGTCTTCAACGACTTCGTATTCGCTCCGCTTACCCGCCCGTTGATCTGGCTGCTGCGCAATCTTTCCATTCTGCTCGAGAACGCTCCGTTCGCGCGCCGGCTGGCCGGCTCCATCCTGATTCACGGACAAAAACCGCCGCGGCTCAAAGAGGTGCCGAAGGCCTCGCTCTTTGTCCACGAGGCACTGCGCAACGCGATCTCCGTGGTCATCCCGTGTCGCAACGAGGAAATGAACGTCGGCCCCCTGGTGACGCGCATCCTCGAGCTCTACGACGAATACGTGCACGAGATCATTCCGGTCGACGACTGCAGCAGCGACCGCACGTATGAGATTCTCCGCGATCTCGCGGCGCAGGACCCGCGCGTGAAACCGCTTCACCGAACCCCGCCCAACGGAGTCGGTCTCGCGATCGCCGACGGCCTGCACGCGGTGACCGGGCGCTATGCGCTGACGATGGACTGCGACTTCCAGCACCTGCTGCCCGAGTTTCGAGATCTATTCGACCGCGCGGCCGAGGGCTACGATGTCGTCATCGGCAGCCGTTTTTCCCGGCACAGCGTCCTGCTGAACTATCCGTTCCTGAAGATCGTCGCCAATCGCGCCTTTCATGCCTTGGCGCGCCTTCTCCTCTGGCGGCAGATGCGCGACGTGACCAACAACCTGAAGCTCATGCGGCGCGAGGTGGTGCAAGACCTGCAGCTGCGCCAGCCCGGCTTCGCCGTGAATGCGGAAACCGGCCTGCAACCCCTCCTGCTCGGTTACCGGGTGAAGGAGGTTCCGATCTCCTGGATCAATCGCACGCCCGGCATGGGAACGTCGTCGTTCCACCTGTTTCGCGTCGGCGGCGGCTACTGGCGCGTTCTCTTTGCCCTCTGGCTCAAGTCCATCTTTGGCGTGGGTCCGTACCGCACGCTCCGTCGTCTCCCTCGCCTCGAAAACGCTCGACGGTCCGCCGCCAAGACCGGCGTGCCTGCGCGATGAGCGCACGACTGAATACATGGCTCCTCGTCGCGATTTTCGTTGTCGCGGCGATGGTGCGGGTCGGCGTCGCCCGGCGCAGTCCGCTCTGGGCCGACGAGATTTTTTCCCTCGCGATCGCCACCGGCCACAGCTTGGAACACCCGGCCGCGGTCGCAGACCCGGTGCAGGGTGACTTTGCCGAAAGCGATGGACCCCAGCCGGCGGCGACCCTGCGTCGCTTCCTCCGCCACGACGATCCGCCGGCGTCGCCCGCCCGCGTGATGAGGGCCGTGTTGCTCTCGGACACAAGCCCCCCGCTGTATTACCTTCTTCTCTACGTGTGGACGCGCATGGCCGGCACCGGCGACTTCGCCTTGCGCCTGTTCTCCATCGCGTGGTCGCTTGCCTGCCTGCCGCTCCTGATCGGAATCGCGCGACGCGTGGGCGGCGGGCGGGCGGTGGTGAGCACCTGCGTCCTCTTCGCGCTGTCGCCGCCGGCGGTTTACTACTCCACGGAAGGCCGCATGTATCCCCTGCTGTGGTTCTGCGTCCTGGCCACCGTGCTTTTGTCACTCCGGCTGCAGCAGCGCGGCGGCGGGCGCGCCTTGTTCGCCCTCTGGTGCATCGCCTCCGCCGCGGGGTTCCTTACCCACTATTTCTTTCTCTTTCCCTGGCTCGCCACCGTCGCGTGGCTCGTCCTGCGCCCCGGGAAACTCCTTCGCTCCCGGCTGGCCGTGTGCAGCGTGGTGGTCGCGATCCTCATTGCGCCGTGGTATGTCAAGGCGCCCGAAAGCCTCGCGAAATGGCGGGTCACCGAAGGCTGGCTGCAGATGGTGCCTGCGCGCTTCGACCGCGTGAAGGCGACGACCGATTTCGCGCTGCAGTATTTCAGCGGCAAGGCGATCGGTTATTGGAAGCTTCATCGTCGGTCGACGACCGCCGCCCTGATTCTCTTCGGCGTCACGGGCGGCATAATGCTGTGGCGGTTACGCGAACGTGCCTTTGACGATCGCCGCCTGGTCCTGTGGCTGTGGTTCGCCGCGGCCTGCGCCGGGCCGTTCCTCTACGATTGGGTGAAGCACACCTACACCGTTGCCGTGCCGCGCTACGCGCTGCCGGCTCTCCCCGCCGCCTACCTGCTGGCCGCCGTCGGTCTCGGATGCCTGCGTTTCCCCGCCAGAACCGCGCTGCTCCTGCTTATCGTCCTCGCTTGGACCCCGAGCCTCCGCAGTATCCATCGCAGCCAGGCGCGCACCGGCCCGCCGCTCTGGACGCTCACGGAGCACCTCGCGAAAGACAGGGATCCGTCGGATCTGATCCTGGTTCACTCGATCCCTTCCGGCGTACTCGCCGTCGCCCGGTACGTGGAGGGCCCGGCGGAGCTCGCTTCCTGGGTCGGCCAGCTCGGCCAGCGGCGGGTGCCGGAATCCCTCTTCGCACTGCTCGCGAACCGTACCCGCGTCATTTTCGTCAATTTCCACGCCGTCGGAGAGCCCGCGCCGGAGGAGCAATGGCTGCGGGAGCACGCTTGCCTGGCGGGCGAACGACGGATCGGCGCCGCCTTCGTCGCGGACTTCCGGCCCAAGGACGCGCCCACGTTTCCTCCCCATCACTAGCGCCGCTCCCGAGCGCGGGCGGAAGCACCCCCGCCCTGGGGCACGCCCGAGTATAAAGTGAATCACCGCCTTTCGACGCCTTCTCAGGGATTTTACGCAGGTCCTCATCAGGGGCTCTGCGCTCCGTATAGACTGGAGCCCCGCCGACGCTTTCGCCCTCACTGGTCGACGATGATCCGCGTGTTTCCATCCGCTCATTCCCATTTTCCGCTGTATCCCTTTGTCGGAGACGCCTGCATCCGTCGTCGCCTGACCATTCCGGCATGAATCTTCTCGTCACCGGCGGCTGCGGCTTCATCGGCAGCAACTTCATCCGCCAGCGTCTCACCACGCGGGGCGCACTGCTTCCGAGGCTCGTCAATCTCGACGCCCTCACGTACGCCGGCAATCCGGCCAACCTCGCGGATTTCCACGCCGACCCGCGGTATATCTTCGTGTCCGGAGATATTGGCGACGAAGCACTCGTCTCGCGACTGCTGGCGGAACACGAGATCGACGCGGTCATCAATTTCGCCGCCGAATCCCACGTCGACCGCTCGATTGATTCCCCGGAGCCCTTCATCCAGACCAACGTCGTGGGGACGTTGCGCCTGCTCAACGGTGTGCGGCGCTACTGGGCCGCGCTGCCCGCGGTGCAGCAGGCCGATTTTCGTTTCCTCCATGTCTCGACCGACGAGGTCTACGGCTCGCTCGCTCCGCACGCGTCGCCTTTTACGGAGGAGACGCCCGTCGCGCCCAACTCGCCCTACGCCGCGTCCAAAGCGGCCAGTGATCATTTGGTGCGGGCGTATCACCACACCTACAAGCTGCCCGTCCTCACGACCAATTGCTCGAACAACTACGGCCCCTACCAATTCCCCGAAAAACTCATCCCGCTAACGATCCTCAACGCGCTCGACGGCCGGCCGTTGCCGATCTATGGTGATGGCATGCAGGTCCGCGACTGGCTTCACGTCGAAGATCATGTGGCCGCGGTGTGGCTTGTCCTGCAACACGGGCGCATCGGCGAAACCTACAACATCGGCGGCTTGAACGAGCAGGCGAATATCGATCTCGTTCGCACGATCTGTGCCCTGCTCGATCGCAAGGCGCCGCGGGCCGACGGCCGCTCCTACGCCGGGCAGATTGAGCACGTGCAGGACCGTCCCGGACACGACCGCCGTTACGCCATCGATTGTTCGAAGATCCAGCGCGAGCTCGGCTGGACGCCGCGTGAATCCTTTGCCACCGGCATCGCCCGGACGGTGGACTGGTATCTGAAGCATCGCGAATGGGCGGCCGACATCACCGCGAGGAAATACGCCCGCGAGCGGCTCGGTACCCGGGCGTGAAGCCATGATTCATCCCGCCTCCCACCAAGCCCCGCTCGCGTCCCCTCCGCCCGCCAGGCGCCCGGCTGCTTCCGCCTCACCTTGGACTGTATCCGTCAACTAACCACTAACCAAACGAGCACCATGAAACAGGCCCTCTGTATCGACCTTAGCCACCGTCACGCCGGCAAGTTCCACAGCCTGGCGCGCCCCTTGGGCGCCGCTCTCGCCCTTGCGCTGCTCCTGCCCTTCGCAGGCTGCCAGACGGCGGCTCCCTCCGCTGAATCGATCGCCCAGAGCTTCGGCGAGCCCCCGCCCGTCACTCTGCGCGACGGCGATACCGTGCGGTTCTCTTTTCCCCGTACCCCAAACCTGGATACAACGCAGCAGATCCGCCGCGACGGCAAGATCGCGCTCCCGATGGTCGGCGAAATCGACGCCGTGGGCCTCACACCGGCGGAGCTGAGCAAGAAAGCCTCCGAGCTCTACGCCAAGGAGCTGGTGTCGGACGAGGTGAACGTCACGGTCGTGTCGTCGTCGTTTCCGGTCTTCGTGATCGGCGCGGTCATGCGCCCCGGCAAGATCCAAAGCGAACGCGCGATTACCGCGCTCGAAGCGGTGATGGAGGTGGGTGGCTTCGATTTCGCGAAAGCCAATCAAAAGGCCGTGGTCGTGGTGCGCCGCGAACAGGGCCAGGTGAAGAGCTACACGCTCAACCTCCGCCTCGCCCTCGAAGGCAAGGCCACGGAGCCCTTTTTCCTGAAGCCCTCGGACATCGTCTACGTACCCGAGCGCTTTTCGTGGTTCTGAGCGGCGGGAGATCGCTCGACGGTTCGGTGCGGCGGCGACCCCGGCCCAGCGCGGAGGGAAGATCGCCCCGCTCCGCGCCCGCGGATCAGAGCGCATCGGGATGCGGACTTTCCGGCAATCGGATACCCGCCAGCGACCTACGTAGTCTCCCCCGTTGCGAGGGGAGACCGCCAACCTAGGTTCACTCTATCCCGCAAGCCATCCTTCCAGGGGCGGCAGCTTGCCCGGAAACGGCGACTCCCAGCGCGGCGCGCACGCGCAAACCGCCGCCTCGTCCGAGGCTCGTCACACTGTATCCACTTTAGTGACACGCGGATGGCCGGCTCCAGGCTTCGCCCAGCTCTTTCCGGCACCGTCGTGCCCGATCGGTCCTCTTCCGCTTCGCGACAATCCGGTCGCGCTCGCCCGCTCCCCATGAATGTCCAGCTCCCCATCGTTTCCGTTGTCATTCCCGCCTACAATGCTGCCGTCGACTTGAGCTCCACGCTCGAGTCGGTGCGCCGGCAGAGTCTGCGCGAATTCGAGGTCCTCGTCGTCAATGACGGTTCCACCGACGGCACGTCTGCCGTCGCCAGGGAGTTCGTCCGTCGCGACCCGCGTTTCCGACTCCTCGAGCAGGACAACCGGGGGGTCGGAGATGCCCGCAACCACGCGATCCGCCTGGCGCGTGGCACCTACATCGCCCCGCTCGATTCCGACGACCGGTGGCATCCCGACAAGCTCGCGAAACAGGTCGCGCGGATCGAGGAGGCCGGCCCCCGCACCGGGCTCGTCTATTGCTGGTCGCGCAAGATCGACCGCCAGGGCGGCGTCCTGTCGAACCACTTTCCGTATTCGATTAGTGGATATCATCCGGGTGCGATGCTGCTGCGCAATTTCGCCGGCAACGCCAGCGTGCCGCTCTTCCGCGCTTCGGCCCTGCGCGACGCCGGTCCTTATCTGACCCGCGCCGATCAACACGGCATCCAGGGCTGCGAGGATTGGGATATGCACATCCGAGTGGCCGAGCTCTACGCCGTCGGCGTCGTCACCGAATACCTGATGGATTACGTTCAGGCTTCCACCTGCCTGAGCCTCGACCTGCCCAACATGTCCGCCTCCGGAAAGTTCGTCCTGCAACGCGTCCGGGAGCGCAATCCTCATTTGCCAGCCGCCGTCTTCCGCTGGTCCGCGGGGCACTTCTACTGTTATCTGAGTCACAAATGCCATCGCTGGGGGAATTATGCGGGCGCATTGCGTGCGGCGCGCCTCGCACTGGCGGCCGATCCGGTGAACCTGCTCAACCCGCAACTCAGGGCCATCAGCGGGCGGAGTCTCGGCTGCCTGCTGGTTCGGGGTGGCGTTCGCTCCCCGACGCCTTCGCCAGCCATCCTTCCAGGGCCATGCTCGACCGCGCGCGGCGCACGCTGGTTTGCCCGGATCGAGGCGCGGCGCTGGGCCGCCGTGCTGAATACGACCCATGCCGACCAGTCCACAGGGTCTCTCACGGGCGGTCCGGTGGCTCCCGCGTTATCCCGCTGGTTTCAGCTCTGACCGCGCGGGTTTGTCCCGTTTCGGTCGCCGTCCAGATCCTGCCGTCGCGATTCACCTCACCGTCACGACCCGATCATCGCTCCATGCCTCAGGACCCGTCTGCAGCCTCTCTCCCCGTGACGCCGGCCCTCGTTTCGCCGGACTACCTCGTTGTGCTGCGACCAAACCGGGCGTGGTTCCGTGTCGACTGGGCCGAACTCTGGGACTACCGCGATCTCCTGCTCCTGCTCGTCCGACGCGACCTTCTCGCGAAATACCGCCAGACCATTCTCGGCCCCCTCTGGTACGTCATCCAGCCGGTGGTCATGGCGGTGATCTTCTCGCTCGTGTTTGCCCGGGCCGCGAATCTCTCCACGCAGAGCGTGCCGCCGCTGCTGTACTACCTCAGCGGTCTTCTGCCGTGGACCTACTTCGCCCAGTGCCTCACCGCGATCGCGTCGACTTTCACGACCAACGCCAGCCTTTTTGCGAAGGTATATTTCCCCCGTCTACTTGTCCCGGCGGGTGCGGCGGTTGCGGCGTGCGTTTCGATGGCCCTGCAATTCGGCACGTTCCTGGTATTCGCCGCCTGCTACCGTTCGAGCGTTCCGTTTCCCGGCGTGGCGGCGGGCTGGACCGTTTTGCTGCTGCCGTTGCTGGTGCTGCAGACCGCCCTTTTCGTACTGGGCGCCGGACTTTGGATCGCCGCCCTCACCGCCCGGTTTCGCGATCTTTTGCACGCGCTGCCCTTCATCGTCATGGGCTGGATGTTCCTCACACCGGTCTTCCTTCCCCTCTCCGAGTTTGCCGGACGGCTCCAGTGGATCGCCTACATCAATCCGATGGCTCCGATCGTCGAAAGCTTCCGCCATCTGCTGCTCGGCACGCCGGCCGTCGCCATGTCGCTCACCGTTGTGTCGATCGCCGAAACCGTCGTTCTCTTCGCCACCGGCGTGTTGCTCTTCCAGCGCGTTGAACGTACCGCCATCGATCACGTCTGAACGGCCCGTTGCGCACCCGCCATGACACCTGTATCATCTGGCTCACTACCGTCGGCCGCCGGCGTATTTCCACCCCGGCCCGCGCGACCGCGGCTTCGTGGCCGACTCGTCCGCCTGCTTCCGTCGTCGTGGCAGCGCAGCCTCCGCGCGTGGCTGCGTCCGGCCGTTCCCCGGGTGGGCGGCGTGAACCTCGGCGACCTGCGTCGCACGACGCCGCTGTGCAATCTTTACGGCTACAGCCGGGGCGAACCCGTCGATCGGTACTACATCGAGAGATTCCTGGCGACTCACGCCGGGGATGTCCGCGGCCGGGTGCTCGAAATCGGTGACCACACGTACACCTTCCGGTTTGGCGGGGAGCGCGTGCTGCAGAGCGACGTGCTGCACATCGCCAAAGCCCACGCTGGCGTGACGATCGTCGGCAATCTGGAGACCGGCGAGAATCTGCCCTCCGACACGTTCGACTGTTTCATCTGCACCCAGACGCTCAACTTCATTTACGATCTGGAGGCGTGCATGCATCACGCCCGCCGATGCCTGAAGCCCGGAGGCGTTCTGCTCCTCACCGTCGGCGCCATCACCCCCTTTTCCCGGGAGGAACAGGAGCATTGGAATGCCTACTGGCGCCTCACCTCGCCCGCCCTCAAGCATCTCGCCGCGCAGGCCTTTGGTCCGCAGGCCGACGTCTCGGTGACCGGGTACGGCAACGTTCTCGCCGCCACCGCGTTTCTGTACGGCATGGCGCAGTCCGAGCTCACCCACGCCGAGCTCAACGCCCGCGACGGCGGCTACGAAGTCGTCGTGTCGCTACGGGCCGTGAAATCATGAGTCGCTTGCGCACCTGGTGGGACCGGCTTGCGCCGCGCACCGTCGTACTTTGCTACCACCGGATCGCGGAGACGCCCACGGATCACTTCGGCCTGTGCGTGACGCCGCGCCACTTCTCCGAGCACCTGCAGGTGTTGCACGAACAAAAGCTCGCCGCGCCCTTCACGCAGTTCGCCGAAGCGCTGCCGGCCGGCCGCCTCCGCCGCCACACCGCCGTCATCACCTTCGACGATGGCTACGCCGACAACCTGCATATCGCCGCTCCGCTTCTCGTCGCCCACAAGATGCACGCCATCTTCTACATTTGCACCGGCTGGATCGAACAGCAGCGCGAAGCTTGGTGGGACACGCTCGAGTGGCTCCTGCAATCGGCCACGCTTCCCCCGATTCTTCGCCTGCCGGGGCTCGAGCGCGACTTCGCAACCGCCGACCGCGGCGCGCTGTTGACCGCGGTGTATCCCTTTGTTCGCGACGCATCGCTGGCGCATCGCGACGAGATCATCGCCTCGCTTCGCACGGACGCGCGCGTGCCGGCCGGCCTTCGCCCGTCGCACCGTCCGCTCGCCCGCGTCGAACTGCGCGAACTCGCCAGCCGGCCCGGCGTTCACATCGGCGCTCACACGATCGGGCACTCGCATTTGCCCTCGCTGACAACCGACGCCCAGGAGCGGGAGATTTCCCAGAGCGTCGCCTGGCTGGAGGACGAGGTGAACCGCCCTGTTCGCGATTTCTCCTATCCCTACGGAGCCACGTGCGCGCAGACTCGCGCCGCCGCCGCTCGCGCGGGAGTGTCGACTGCCGTGACCTGCGAAGGCCGGGCGGCCGGGCGCCGGGACGACCTGCTGGGCATTCCCCGTATCACCGTAAACGACTGGGACGGCGCCGAGTTCGCCCGCCGTCTGCGGTGGAGCTTCACCCACTAGCCGTCCATGCGTCCTCCCATCATCGAGATCAGCAACCTCTCGAAGCGTTACCGCTTGGGGATGATCGGCGGTAACACGCTTCGCGAACGGCTGGAGCACTTCTGGGAGCAGCGCGTCCGGCGCGGGGCCGGCTCACATGCCCCCTCGACGCGTGATTTCTGGGCGTTGCGCGACCTCTCCTGCACCATCGCGCGCGGCGAAGTCGTCGGCCTCATCGGGCGCAACGGCGCCGGCAAGTCCACGCTGTTGAAGATTCTCTCGCGCATCACCGAGCCGACCCGCGGCGAAGTCCGCCTGCGCGGCCGCGTGAGCTCGCTGCTGGAGGTCGGCACCGGTTTTCACCCCGAGCTCAGCGGACGGGAGAACATCTATCTCAACGGCACGATCCTCGGCATGAAGCGCGCGGAGATCACCCGGCGCTTCGATGAGATCGTCGA
Source organism: Opitutaceae bacterium (assembly GCA_036406235.1). Taxonomy (GTDB): domain Bacteria; phylum Verrucomicrobiota; class Verrucomicrobiia; order Opitutales; family Opitutaceae; genus DASWVO01. The sequence goes on along the minus strand of DASWVO010000019.1, from coordinate 7,112 downwards.
GTTTGCCGAGATCGGCGAGTTCCTCGACACGCCCGTCAAGCGCTACTCCAGCGGCATGTATGTGCGGCTGGCCTTCGCCGTGGCCGCGCACCTGGAGCCCGACATCCTGATCGTCGACGAGGTCCTCGCCGTCGGAGATCAAAAGTTCCAGGAGAAGTGCATCGGCAAGATGCACGACATCTCGACGGCGGGGGACCGGACGGTGATCTTCGTGAGCCATCACATGGGCAACATCCGCCGGCTCTGCACCTCCGCCCTCCTGCTGCACAAGGGCCGCCTCGTGCGCCAGGGCGGCACCGAGGAAGTCATCCGGTACTATCTGGAGGGCGGCCGCGGCAGCGATCAGACCGTGACCGTCGGCGGCAACGGCGTCGAACTTCGCCGTATCCATCTGACGGATTCGGCCGGCGACGGCACCACAAGCCCGGTCTTCAATCAGGACTACACACTCGAGCTCCAGTTCGATGCGTCCACGCCAGTGCGAAACGCGACTGTCTTCGCCGAGATCGAGGATGCGATGGGCGTGCTGATTTCCCAGCTCGGCACAACGGAGGAGGGCGTGCATCCGTTTCTTCTCCAGGGCTCCGTGACCATTCGCTTTCGCCTCGATGGCCTTCCCCTCGCGCCCGGCCTCTACCGCACACGCGTGAGCATCTATCGCTGGTTCGAGAACGAACCGGTGCTGGAGGTGCAGAATGCCCTCGCCTTCGAGGTCCAGCCCGCGCCCATCGCCGGTGCCCTGGCCTCCTACGACCGGGCTTACGGGCTGGTGCGGCTCGCCCGCGGCGTCACGGTGGAACAATCGCCGGGCGTTGTTTCCGTCACCAAGGCCTGATCGTATCCATTAATCGTTACGCAAGCGCTCATCCTGCGCCATGCTCGCGGTCAACGCCCCCTCGACTCCCTTGCGCCAGCGGTCCGACTCCACCCCGCTGGTCTCCATCGTGATGATCTTTCTCAACGGGGAGCGATTCATCGACGAGGCGGTGCGCAGCGTGCTCGCCCAGACCTGCTCCGCGTGGGAACTGCTCTTCGTCGACGACGGCTCCACGGATCAAAGCGCCGCCATCGCCCGCCGCTACGTCGCCGAATATCCTTCGAAGATCCGCTATCTTCACCACGCCGGGCACGAGAACCGGGGCATGAGCGCATCGCGCAACCTCGGCATTCGCTCGTCCCGCGGCCGCTTCCTCGCGCTGCTCGACTGCGACGATGTCTGGCACCCGGAAAAGCTGGCCCGGCAAGTGGCTATTCTCGAGCAGCAGCCGGAGGCGGCGATGGTCTACAGCGCGACGCTGCAGTGGTTCACCTGGCCGGGCGCTCCCGCCGGCGGCCGGCGCGACGAACCGCGCCCCCTCGGCGTGAAGCCGGATCAACTGGTGCGCCCTCCGGAGATGATCCCGATCTTCCTCCGCGACATCGGCAACACACCGGCCACGTGCAGTGTTCTCATGCGGCGCGAGGCCGTTGAATCGGTCGGCGCGTTCGAGGAGAGCTTCCGGGGCCTGCACGAAGACCAGGCGTTCTTCTACAAATTCTTCCTCCGACATCCGGTCTTCGTGCAGTCCGGCTGTTGGGACTGGTATCGCCAGCACCCCCAAAGCTGCTGCTCGGCCGCCGAAGCCGCGGGCATCAGCGTGCGTTCGCCGGTCAATCCGAGTCACGGCCGCTTTCTCGAGTGGGTTCGCGCTTATCTCGCCGCCACCGGCGTCGAGGACCGGCGGATACGTGCGGCGCTGACGTATGCGCGGCGTCCTTTCCGCCACCCGCGCGGTTATCAACTGGCGCAGACGTACGTGGCTGGCCGCCGCCACGTCCTCCGTGTCCTGCTCAGTCTCGCCCGCCGGCTTCTTCCCTCCACCGCCTACACCCGGCTTCGCGCCCGCACCGTTCGATGAGCTCATCCGCCCATATCGAGTCCCCGCCCGCCATCAGCGTCCTCATGCCGGTCCATAACGGTGCCCGCTTCGTCGATGCGGCGATCCGCAGCGTCCTCGAACAAGCCTTCGCCGGCTTCGAGTTTCTGATCATCGATGACGGCTCCACCGACCGCACCGCCGGCATTCTCGAGCGCTGGCGGCGCCGTGATTCCCGCATCCGAATTCTTCGCCAGGAGCGAACCGGCATCGTGGGCGCTCTCAACGCGGGACTGCGCCTGGCGCGAGGCCGGTATATCGCGCGCATGGACGCCGACGATGTCTGCCTGCCCACCCGCTTCGCGCGGCAGATCCGCTATCTCGACGAGCATCCCGAGGTCGTCGCCCTCGGCACCTGGACCTGGCATGTCGATCCGGCGGGCCGGCGGCTCAAACTCGCCTGCGATTACGTGCGGAGCGAGGACATCGAGGCCGGCCTTCTGCGGGGGGAGGGCGCCGCTCTGCCCCATCCCACGCTCATGGTCCGGACCGAGGCGATGCGGAGGATCGACGGCTATCGGCGCGAGTATGACCTGGCCGAGGACGTCGATCTTTACTTCCGCCTGCTCGAGTGCGGTCGCCTCGCCAACCTGCCGGAGCCGCTGCTGTATTACCGTCTCCACTACCATAGCACGAATCACACGCGCGCCGACCGGCAGTGGGAACTGGTGGGCCGCATGCTGGCCGAACAGCACGCGCGGCGCGGGCTCCCCCCTCCCCCGCCCGCCCCGAGGCCGCCGCTCTCCACGCACGCACAATGCCACCGGCGCTGGGCCCGCCAGGCCGTCGCCGGCAGCTCCTGGCTGCTGGCCGCGATCCACGGCGCCCACGCCTTTGCCCGCGGCCCCTTTGACTCTCGCAATTACTACCTGCTGCGCTTCATCGCGTCCCAATGGCGCCGGGCGGTGCGCGAGCGCTTGCGCCGCCGGATCCCCAGGCTCAGTTCCCGGGCGTGCAAGTCGGGCTGAGCCGAGGCCGTGCGGCCGGCGAGGAGCCGCCGCCGCGCCCCGCGAGATCGGCGCGGTTGACGCGGCAGGTCAGGATTGCCCAAGCCCGCGCTCGCGGGAGTTAATTTGCTTCGACGTCATCATGCTCCAGCCGGACGCCGCGCCTGGCCGCTCTCTCCACTCCTGGCCGTCGGCTGCAGCTTGCGACGGGCTGTCTCGCCAAGAAAGGAAATCCCATGTCTCGCACGTCCTCCGCCCGTGCCCCCGCGGCGCCCGGGACGCCGCCGGTCGCCGACGCTCACCTCCCAGCGTTGGACGGCCTGCGCGGCATCGCCGTCCTGCTCGTGATGTTTTGCCACTTTCTCGAACACCAGCAGCGCTTTTCGGCTCTTTCCTGGCGCGTGCTGTATGGCGCCTCCGATTCCGCCTGGTGCGGCGTCGACCTGTTTTTCGTGCTCTCGGGCTTTCTCATCACCGGCATTCTCTACGACTCGAAGGAGGGCGCCCATTACTTCCGGAGCTTCTACATGCGCCGGGTACTGCGGATCTTTCCGCTCTACTACGGCTTCCTGCTCGTCGCGACCGTGCTCGTACCATGGGTCACGGCGCTCGTTTCGGGCCGTGCCACGCCGATCGCGCACCAGGGCTGGTTGTGGTTCTACGGCACAAACATCCTCATGGGATTGCGCCAGGAATGGCTCTTCGATCAAGGGCCGGTCTGGATGGGCCACCTCTGGTCGCTCGCCGTGGAAGAGCAGTTCTACCTCGTTTGGCCACTGATTGTATTCATTTTCCCCCGACGTCCGCTGATGGAGATCTGTGCGGTGTTCGCCGTCGCGGCGCTCACCGCGCGCGTCACGCTTCTGGCGGGGGGCGCCAACGAGCTTCCGGCCTACGTCCTCACCCATTGCCGCGTGGATTCACTCGCCGCCGGCGCCTTCATCGCGCTGGCCGCGCGCGGCAAACGCGGCCCCGATGTCCTCCTCGGCCCGGCGAAACTCGTCGCCGTCGCGAGTGGCGCCGCCCTTCTCTGGCTGGTCCGCCTGGAGCGCGGGCGCCTCGCCTATGACGACTGGCGCACGCAGACGTTCGGCTTCAGCCTGCTCGCGGTGTTCTTCGGCGCACTGCTCACGCTCGCGGCGTTCGGCCCGGCAAACGCGCCCTGGCGCCGCCTCTGTTCCGTGAGTCTGCTGCGCCGCTTCGGGCAATACAGCTACGCGCTCTACCTCTTCCACGTGCCGTTAACCCCGCTCTTCCAGGCGATCATCCCGGCGACGATGCTGGCCCAGTGGCTCCACTCCTACCGCATCGGACTTGGCCTGCATGTCGCGCTCTCGATCGCCCTGTCCCTGGGCCTCGCCGTGCTCAGCTGGAACCTATTCGAGAAACACTTCCTCAAGCTGAAGCGGTACTTCCCCTACGAGGTTCGGCGGTCAGGCCCGATCGCGGGAGCCGGAGCGTCCGCGCCGGTGGGCGGCGAGTCCTCCCCGGCGACGATCTTCCGTCGGACTCCGCTCACACCGCTGCCAGCCGCGCCGCTGAATCCGCCGGCGCGTCCGAACACCTGAACGCCTTCATCCGCGCTCCCGCGGCGCTCGTATCCAAAAACATCATGCACGTGCTCGTCACCGGCGGCGCCGGCTTTATCGGCTCCCACCTCGTGCGCCTGCTTCTCTCGGAAGGGCATCGCCTGACCATCGTGGACAACTTTGCCAGCGGGCAGCGGGCAAACATCCCCCGCCATCCCGACGTCACCTTGATCGAAAAGGATCTGCTCGCATTCCCGGCGGCGCAGTGGCCGCGGGATCTGGACGCCATCGTTCATCTCGCAGCCCAGCCCTCGGTCGTGGAGTCCTGGACCGGGCTGCGGCAGGCCCACGACGTCAACCTCTCCGCCACGGTGCACGCCCTCGAGGCGGCACGGGAGCTCGGCGTCGGCCGTTTCCTCTTTGCCAGCTCCGCCGCCGTCTATGGCGATCCGGTCGTGATTCCCCTGCGCGAAGACGCGCCCGCGCTGCCGCTTTCGCCTTACGGACTCCAGAAGCTTGCCGGCGAGCACTACGGCCGCCTGATGGCGCAGAGCGCCGGGCTCCGCTTCGTCGCCTTGCGCCTTTTCAACGTCTTTGGGCCGGGACAGGACGCCTCCTCGCCGTACTCCGGCGTCATTTCCCGTTTCATGGCCGCGATGGATGAGGGGGCCTCGATCACCATCCGGGGGGACGGCCGCCAGACGCGGGATTTCGTTTTCGTGAAAGATGTGGCCGGCGCGCTCTCGGCCGCCCTGCGTCTCGCCCTGACTCCCGGAGACGTGTTTATCAGCAACATCGGGTCCGGCTCGCCGACGACGGTGCTCGAGCTCGCCCACGCGCTTCGCCAGCTCCGCCCGGACTGGCAGGGCGGGCTGGAGCACGCCCCCGCTGCGCCCGGTGAAATCCGCCACTCGACCGCCGACACCACCCTCGCGCGGGAGCGTCTGCGTTTCGCGCCGCAATGGACGCTCCGTTCCGGCCTCCAAGCCATGATCACGGATGCCTCGCCGCTGGCCCAATCCGATCGGCCATGACCTCAACCACAACTCATCGCGCGGAGCAGCCTCCTCTCGCTCCGGCGCCCGATCTTAACGGGCGATTGCCCACCCTCGACGGCCTGCGCGGGCTCGCCGTCATCGGCGTGATGCTCACGCACTTTGTCGGCCAGGGCTCGGCCCCCGGCTGGATTGGCGGAATCGTGCAGTCCATCGCCGCGATCGGCGTCTATGGCGTGGATCTCTTCTTCGTCCTCTCCGGATTCCTCATCACGGGCATCCTGATCGAGTCAAAGGGAGGCTCGCACTACTTCCGCAGTTTCTACATGCGGCGCGTCCTGCGCATCTTCCCGCTGTATTTCGGCGTGCTGCTGTTCTTCCTCGTCCTGGTTCCGCTGATACGAAACATCCCGCCGCACTCCCGCGTGGCGTATGCGCAACAAGGCTGGCTGTGGCTGTTCAGCTCGAACGTCATCATGGCGATCCGGGATCAATGGGTCTTCAACACTCCGTGGCTGGCGTTGGGCCATTTCTGGTCGCTGGCGGTCGAGGAGCACTTCTACCTGGTCTGGCCGGCCCTGGTTTATTTCTGCTCGCACCGGACCCTTCCCGGCATCTGCCTGCTCGCCATTGTCACCGCGATCGGCTCGAGAACCTGGTTTGTGGTGAACGGGAATCCGGAGCTGCCCGTCGCGATTCTCACGATCTGCCGGATCGACGCCCTCGCTCTCGGCGGGCTGCTCGCCGCCGGTCTTCGTATGCCGGGAATGATGAGCGCGCTGCGCCGCCCCGCCTGGGCGCTCGCCGTCGCATCGCTCGGCTGCCTGATGTTCCAGCACCTCGCCGTCGGGGATTACATGCACTGGGGGATGCGCATCCCCGGCTTCACCGCCGTGGCGCTCCTCTTTGCGGCACTACTGTACTCGACGCTCGCCGTTCCCGGCGGACACCCCTGGGCCCGATTCTGGTCGTGCCCGCCTCTCGTATTTTTCGGCAAATACAGCTACGCCCTCTACGTCTTTCATCTGCCTGTCATCCCTGTGCTCAATCACGTCGCGCCGGTGTCGCGCTTTGCGGCGTGGACCGGATCTCCCCTGGCGGGCCTTCTTGCCTACACCGCCGTCGGGACGGTCGTTTGCCTCGGCCTCGCGCTGCTGAGCTGGCACTGCTACGAGAAGCACTTTCTCAGCCTCAAGCGCTTCTTTCCCGCGCACGGCAAGCAGGCGCCTCGAGCGCTGACTCCCGTCTCCCGGCAGGCGCTGTCCTGACACCGCGTTCCCGGCAGCGCACATCACGTCGGGCTCATCTCCCGCGCAGCGCGATCTCCAAATCCGCGCTCCGTCATCCTTCCTCCACGAACTGCAACCCACAACCAACCGTCGACATGATCCGCCCATGAAAAACCACATCCGTCCAGCCCATCCGCAGCACCGCACCGGTCTCCGCGCGCGTCTGCCCCGCCTGTGCGGCGTCGTCCTCGCGCTCGGCAGCGTCGCCCTTTTCCCGGGGTGCCAGACCGCCGGTCCCTCAGCCGAAGCGATCGCCCAGGGATTCGCCGAGCCCGCGCCCGTCACGCTGCGTGATGGCGATACCGTCAAACTCTCGTTTCCGCGTAGTCCGACGATGGATACAACCCAGCAGATTCGCCGCGACGGGAAGATTGCGCTGCCCATGGTGGGGGAGATCGACGCCGTCGGGCTGACGCCGGCGGAGCTGGGCCAGAAG
>DASWVO010000018.1:0-5134 GCA_036406235.1 Opitutaceae bacterium | reverse complement strand
AGGTGCGCACGATCGGCACGAAGCGGGCGAGGATGATCGCGCGACCGCCGTATTTGACGAAAAACCCATGGGCGCGCTCGAGGTGCTTCTTGCGCAGGAAGACCGAGTCGTCGCGCTTGAAGACGGCGGGCCCGAGCTTGGCTCCGATGGCGTAGTTCAAGGTGTCGCCGAGCACGGCGGCGATGAAGAGCAGAAAGGCCATCAGGTGCACGTTGAGCCCGGTCTCGGGCCGGGCGCAAAAGGCGCCGGCGGCGAACAACAGCGAGTCACCCGGGAGAAACGGCGTCACGACCAGTCCGGTCTCGGCGAAGATGATCAGGAACAACAGCCCATAGGTCCACATGCCGTAATCGGCGATGATCTCCGCCAAGTGGCGGTCGATGTGCAGAATGAAGTCGATGAGCTTCTTGATGAGATCAATCATGGCGCGGCGGTGGGAGGAGAACCAAGCGAGCGATGCTTGAAAATGAAAAAGGCAGGCAGTTCCGAAACTGCCTGCCTGGAAAGGCGGATAATAATGGCTGCGGAGGGATCAGACGTCGGGCTTGGTCTTGCGCAGACCCTGCACGCGATCGCCTTCCTTCCACTGGCCGCGCTTCTTGAGGATGGCGACGCGCTCGAAGCGCTTCATGACGTTGCGCTTAATGACGATACCTTTGGCACCTTGGAGACTGTTGTGCTGCGACATGGCGAGATAAATGGGCTGTAGAGACGAGTTAAAGGGGCGTTGAAGTAGAGTTCGCATGTGCCCATGACAAGTATTTTTCTGAAACGTGTTCGGCGCGGACGACGATCCACTCCGGGGTTTCGTAGGGGTGGCGGTTGAGTATCCAGGCTTCCACTTCCAATTGGCGGCCGGGCAGAAACTTGACCGTGACGCGAAACTCCTGGGCGGTCTGGATGTTCCCGTTCCAACGGTAATGCGACGTAATCGGCCCCTCGATCTGCACGCACGCGGCCAAGCGACCTTCGACCAGGCCCTTGGCCAGGGTTTCGGCCTGTTCCCGAGTTTCGACGCTGGTCCAGCCAATGAGCATATCTCCGGACGATGCGGATCGGACGCCGCGATTCAACCTCGGGCGCACAACGCACGGGGTGGGACGGCTCCGCGGCGCGACCGGGCGGAAAACGGGGGAAATTCCCCTTGACGGCAGAGAGACCTCACCTTGCGATAGCCGGTTTCCAATAACGCCTATCTCCGAGCCATGCGTGACGATTATATCAAGGAAGCGCTGAAAGCGATCCCCGACCCGAACGTGCTCATCAACGTGGTGTCCCGCCGCGTGAAGCAGCTCAAGCGGGGGAGCCGTCCGCTGGTGGAGTCGCTGGAAAAGCTCTCGCCCGAGGACGTGGCCCTGCGGGAGATCATCGACGGCAAGATCAGTTACGAGCCCGGCACCAACTGAACCGAAAGGCGCGCCCGCCGCGCCGGTTCCTCCACTTTTCAGGCGGCTCCGCAATTGGCGGCGCCGCCTGTTTTGTGTAATTATCGCTCACCATGGCCGCGCAGAAGAAAAAGAACGGTGACCGCTTCACCGAGATCCGCAACGCGAAGGCGTTGCGTGACTACACCGTGGAGGAAAAGTTCGAGGCGGGCATCGCGTTGCGCGGCACCGAGGTGAAGTCGATTCGCGCGGGCCGCGCGCAGATCAACGACGCGTTTGCCCGCATGAAAAAGGGCGAACTGTGGCTCATGAACGCCCATATCGAGGAATACGCGTTCGGCACGATCTACAATCACGAGACGCGCCGCGATCGGAAGCTCCTGCTGCACAAGCACCAGTTGCGCAAAGTCGCCGAAGCACTCGAGGTCGGCGGCCGCGCGGTCGTGCCGCTGCGCATGTATTTCAAAGACGCCCTGGTGAAGGTGGAGATCGCGATCTGCATCGGCAAAAAACTCTTCGACAAGCGCGAGGACCTCAAAAAGAAGGCGGCCATGCGCGAGGTCGATCGAGTCATCAAGTCGCGGCGGTAAGAGCCCTATTCATGCAGTCGATAGCCCAGAATCTGGAGCCTAGAGCCAGAAAGCCGTTGAATCGCGTTGCCCCTGATTTTTTGGCGCAGGGCGCCAGCTGGCGGGCTTTCTGCCGAGCGAAGCGACACGCTGGAAAGTCCAACGCCGCGCGAGCGGCAAGTCGCAGCCTCGAACACTCTCGGCTCTCAGCTCTCAGCTGCATTGTCCTGTTCTAGCATGCAACCCCGTGACTCCGTCATCATCCGAGTGCCCGGCAGTACGTCCAACTGCGGCGCCGGTTTCGACACCCTTGGTCTCGCGCTCGCGATCTACAACCGCGTCTCGCTCAAGCGGGTCGTCGGCTTCGACGTGCTCGGCGAGCGGCCCCGCGACCGGCGCGGTGAGAAGATGGCCGGCACCGCGGCCCGCGCGTTCTTCGCCCACACGGGCCGGAAGCCGCTGGGCTTCAGCTTCCGCGTGGACGGCGAGGTTCCGCCCGCCCGTGGTCTGGGCTCGAGCGTCACGGTCCTGGCTGGCGTAGTGGCCGGGTTGGACGCGCTCGAGGGCACGGGCCTTTCGCGCCACGACATGGTGTCCATCGTCACCGCGATCGAAGGACATCCGGACAACGCCTCCGCCGGCATCCTGGGAGGGTTCTGCGTTGCGCGCTGTCGGGCCGACGATGGTCGTTACGTCGATTCAATCCGGTTCGAAATTCCCGACGAACTCGCGTTTGTCGTCGCCTCGCCGGCGGTCGAGGTGGTGACGAAGGAATCGCGGGGCGCGCTGCCGGCCTCGCTCCCGTATTTCGATGCGGTCAAGAGCATCAACAGTGCGTCGTACCTGGTGGCGGCATTCGCGTCGCGCGATTACGCGAAGCTGCGTGACGCGGTGCACGACACAATGCACGAGCCGTACCGGCTGCCCCGCATCCCGGGCGGGCGGGCGGCGATCGAGGCTGGCGTGGCGGCGGGCGCGCTTACCGGTTGGCTGAGCGGCAGCGGCTCGAGCGTGTTGTGTGTCACACACCGCGCGCTGGGCGAACGGGTTGCCGAGGCGATGCGCGAGGCGTTCGCGGCCGTGAAGATCCCGTGCGAGGCGCGGATCCTTTTCGCCGACAATCAGGGGCTGGTGCTCGAGGGCGTTTAGGCCAACCATACAGCTGAGAGCGCAGAGCGACGAGCCCAGAGCGCAGAGCGAAGAGCCCAGAGCCAGAAGACAGGTGGGTCGTCCCTCAGCTCATTCTGGCGGCGCAAGGTGCCGGGTGTCAGGCTCTCGGCTCTTCGCTCTCAGCTCTCCGCTGATTTGCTGCCCCTAAAACGACGCGGCGCCGAGCCGCGGCACCGGCGGCTGCGGGTCAGGCCAGTGGCGGATGATTTCGTCGGCGAGTTTCCGCCAGCTAAACGGTTTGGCGAGGACAGCCTTCAGCGCGACCTCCTCGTGGTAGTCGTCCGCCTCGAGCTCCATCATGTGCCCGGTGATCATCACAAACGGTACATCCGGGCAGAGTTTGCGCGCCCGATGCAGGAACTCGATGCCGTTGAGCTGCGGCATATAATAGTCCGTGACGATCATACCCACATCCAACAGCGGCAGCGCCTCAAGCGCGGCGAGCGGCCGCGTGAAGGTATGCACGGGGCAGGTGAGGTTTTCGCCGAGCAATTGGGCCAACAGGTCCGTGTACGATTGCTCGTCGTCCACGACGACCACGGACTTGACGTTGGGTGAGCTCACGGCGCAGTTGAATGGCGAGCTGCGAACCATGGAGTCCGGGAGAGGAGCGGTAAAGATTTAAGTCCTTCTGGCTCGCCCCCGGCGGCCCGAGCGGCTTTCGACGTTTCGCGCATGCTTCACATCGTGCTCTTCCAACCGGAGATACCCCAGAATACCGGCAACATCGGCCGGATGTGCGCGCTCACGCGCTCGCGCCTGCACCTCGTTCATCCCCTGGGTTTCGCGATCACCGACCGGCACTTGAAGCGTGCGGGGATGGACTACTGGTATGCGCTCGACGTGCACCACCACGCGGATTGGGCGGCTTTCAAAGCCAGCCCGGCGGCCCCGCAGCGCCTGTGGTTGTTCACGACGAAGACGGAACAGCGTTTCTGGGACGTGCGTTTCGCCGACGGCGACGGGCTGGTTTTTGGCAACGAAGGTTCGGGCGCGCCCGCGTGGCTGCATCAGGAATTTGGAGACGCGTCACGCGTGACGATTCCGCACGCGAATCCGGACCTGCGTTCGCTCAACCTCAGCACCGCCGCGGGCATCGCGTGCTACGAGGCGCTGCGGCAGACAAGGCTGCTGGGTTAAATCCGGGATTCGAAGCTCGAAATCCGAAACAAAGCCAAAGGAGCAAAGCTCGAAGGCTTCGGATTTCGAACTTCGGATTTCTGATTTCCCCCAAAGGGGGGGCTAGATTTCCCCGGCGCGCACGCATGCCACCTCGCGGCCGCCGAACGGCGCCAGCGGCGGCATGGCGGCCTTGCACTTTTCCTGGGCGAAGGGGCAGCGCGGGTGAAAAGTGCAGCCGACGGGCGGATTGATGGGCGAGGGCGGATCGCCGGGCAGAACGATGCGTTGACGGCTGCGCTCGACGTCGGGATTGGGCGTCGGGATCGCGCTCACCAGGGCGCGCGTGTAGGGGTGTATTGGCTTTCCAATGACGTCGGCCGCCGCGCCGAGTTCGACGATTTTTCCGAGATACATCACCGCCACGCGGTCGGAGATGTGCTTCACGACGGACAGATCGTGGGCAATGAAGATCAGGCTGAGGTGCATCTTCTTCACGAGATGCCCAAGGAGGTTGAGGATCTGCGCCTGGATCGAGACGTCCAGCGCCGAGACGGGTTCATCGGCGATGATGACCTTGGGCTGCAGGGCGAGTGCGCGCGCGATGGCGATGCGCTGCCTTTGCCCGCCGGAGAACTCATGCGGATATTTCTGCATGAAGCGCGGCGCCAGCCCGACTACGCGCATGAGCTCGGTCACACGTTCGACGACGTCCTCGCTCCGGCACACCCCGTGCGCGAGCAGCGGCTCCGCGAGCGTGGCGAACACCGTCATGCGCGGGTTCAGCGAGGCGTAGGGGTCTTGAAAAACCATCTGCAGGTCGCGCCGCACGGAGAGGATTTCCGCAGAACTGCCGTGCGTGAGGTTCCTGCCCTCGAGGATCACGGTGCC
>DASWVO010000017.1:0-7327 GCA_036406235.1 Opitutaceae bacterium | reverse complement strand
ACTCACGCCAGCCACTTGCCGAGGTTGCCGAGGTCGTCGTGCGGGCGCGGAATCACCTGCACGGCGATGACTTCGCCGACGCGCTTGGCGGCTTCGGCGCCGGCGTCGACGGCGGCCTTGAGCGAGGCGACGTCGCCGCGGAAAAATCCGGCGACGTGGCCGGAGCCGATCGCTTCGTAGCCGGTCATCGTGACGTTGGCCGCCTTGAGAGCGGCGTCGGAGGCCTCGAGGAGGGAGCAGAGGCCTTTGGTTTCAATCATGCCGAGAGCTTCTTGTGCCATGGGAGAGCGCCGCGTGTGCGGCGAGTTGAGAGATGAGGGATGAGGGGTTGACCTCCTGCGCCGAGGCTGCGGAGGGCAGGGAGTCGAGAGGCGAGGGATGAGAACCGGACGGAGCCGAGAGCTGAGAGTCCAGAGCTGAGAGCTTGGGGTTGGCGTGGCGCTTATCGCTTAAGGCTGCTCGGCTCAGGCGAGTCCGAACTGCTTCAACAGTTCGCCGTGCGGGCGGGCGATGACGTGGGCGCAGACGAGTTCGCCGACGCGTTTCGCGGCATCGGCGCCGGCTTCGACGGCCGCCTTCACGCTGCCGACGTCGCCTTTGACGATGATGGTGACGAGGCCGCCGCCGATTTGGACCTGACGGGCGAGCGTGACGCCCGCCGCTTTGACCATGGCGTCGCTGGCTTCGATGGAGCCGACGTAGCCCTTGGTTTCGATCATGCCGAGGGATTCATTCATGAGACGTGGGATTGAGTTGGGTTGGGAGGATTAGGACGGGAGAGGAAACAGGCGGCGTCACGCCGAGGGGCGAGGTCACGGGATGAGTTCGCACGGCGTGTCGGGGCCGAGCCCGCACGCGTTGCCCTCGTCGGTGTCGATGTGCACCTCGAGTTTGAAATCGGGCGAGACGCGGACGAGCATCCGGTCGAACGTGATCGCGCACGGGCCGCCGACGCGCAGGTGGAGGTAGCTGCCGGGCTTGACGCCGTAGAAGGCGGCGTCGTCGGGGTGCATGTGAACGTGTGGCGCGGCGCGGATCACGCCCTCGGGGAGTTCGAGGAAGCCCACCGGGCCCATGAGCATGCAGCCGGGCGTGCCCTTGATGTTGCCGGAGGCGCGTACCGGCGCGTCGAAGCCCAGCGAGATGGCGTCGGTGTTGGCGAGCTCGACCTGGTTGAGATCGCGGCAGGGACCGAGGATGCGGAGATTGGAGATCACGCGGCTGCGCGGGCCGATGAGGGTGACGGTCTCCTTGGCGGCGAACTGGCCCTCCTGGTACAGCCACTTCATCGGCTGAAGCTGGTAGCCGCGGCCGAAGAGGGTTTCGACCGCCTGCGGCGTGAGATGACAGTGACGCGCGCTGACGTTGACGACGAGCGGGCGCGGCGCGCGAGCGGAGCGCGGCAGCGGCTGGCCCAGCCGCTGGTAGAGAAGGCGGCGCACGACGTGCTCGATTTCGGCACGGTGGGGGGTGGCGGGGGCGGGCGGTGCGGACGACATCGCAGGGTGGAGGCTGCCAGAAAAGGCGGCGACAGACTAGGCGGATTTTGGCGGATCGTGCGCATTATATGATCGGGAGCGATCATATAATGCCGGGTTTTGAGCTGGAAGAGGCGATGCGCCGCGGCGTGGGCGCGGGCGGGGAGCGGGAAGCTGAGAGCTGAGAGTCCAGAGCGGAGGGCCGGAGGTGCTGCGATTGTCGAGGCAGTGGGATCCAGAACAAAGCGAGGGGCGGAGGGGAGCGTGCGGGCATGCCGGCCGTACGGGGCGGCGGAGCGAGGCTATCTGGCGGGGATGTAGTGGGTGAGGGGGAGGGCGATGGACGCCTTGGCGAGGGCGGCGGGCGAGGCGTCGGTGATCAGCCGGATCGGCTGATCCCAGCCGGCGACGCGATGCGGCGTGGCGCGGCCGAGCTTCGTCGCGTCGAGGCAAAAGTAGGACTTGGCCGCGCGTTTGAGCACCGCCTGCTGAAACGCGGCGATGTTGGCGTGCGAGTTCGTGATCCCGTGCGGGTCCATGCCCTCGCCGCCGAGGAAGGCCGCGTCGAACTTCCAGGCCGTCACGGCGCGCATCGACTGCGGTCCGAGGAGGATCGCCTGCCGGTGCAGAAACATGCCGCCCAGCACGTGCAGGTCGAGTCCCGGGGCGCCGCCGAGGATGGTCGCGAGCGGCAGACTGTTGGTGACGATCGTGAGCTTTGTGAACGGCTGGCGCCGCAGCAGCAGCCGGGCGACCGCCTGCACGGTGGTGCCGGCGTCGAGAAACACCGTGCCCGAGGTGGGCATCTGCGTCAGTGCGGCGGCGGCGATCCGGGTCTTGGCGGTGCGCGCCCGGTGCGCCCGCTGTCCGTGCGACGCGAAGGTGGTGTTGTAGTCGGCGAGCGCGCCGCCGCGGGTGCGGGTGATGTGTCCATGGGCCGCGACGGCGACGAGGTCGCGCCGCGCGGTCGCCTCGGAGATGTCGAGCCGCCGGCAGATCTCCGCGATCGGGAGGAAGCCGTCGGTGCGGATCAGTTGCCGCAGCCGTTCACGCCGGCTTTCCACGATGTGCAGGGGCACGCGCATGCGGGACGGATCCTGGTACGCGGATATGACGGATTTCAATCATGAAATGGCGGGGCGGGGCGGTCGCCACGATCCGGACCGCGGGAGCGCGCGGCCGGGCATGGGTGTGGCGTGGGGCGTCCGGGGCGCTTTCAACCATGACGTGCCGCTGTAGGCCCGGCCGGTGGCCGGGCGCCCGCTCCCCGCGCGGGCCTGCAGCGCAATCCAAGGCAGGTGCGGGTTTGCTCAAGAAACGATCGAGTCCGTGGAAGCCGACCGGGCGCTGGCTGACACGGGCAGGATGCCCGGGCCACGAGCAGCGTCCGCAACTCACACGCCGGCTCGCAGCTGGAGCCGGCCGTTCCGGCGAGCTGGACCGGAGCGGACGAGGGCGTCCGCGCGCCCACGCACGTGGCGAATGGGCAACGGTCCTGCCGGTCGCTCGGCTACGGGAGGTTGAACGCCCGGCGCAGTTCGTCGATCGCGGCCGGCGGCATTTCGACGATCGGACCCAGCGGGCGCGCCAGCAGCAACGCCTCCGCGGTGGCTTCGAGCACCTCCAGCCGGTCGAACGCTTCGAGCAGCGTGCGGCCGACGACGAGCGCGCCCTCGTTTGCGATCAACACGACGGGCCGCTTCGACGCGGAGATCTCCGTGGCGAGCAGCGCGGCGTCCTCGACGATCCGGCGGAAGGGGAGTTCGGGGACGTTGTTGAGCACGACATAGCTCTCGGGAATCGTGTGCGTGCTCAGCGGCGCGTCGGTCATGCAGAACGCGGAGGCGTGCGCCGGCTGGGCGTTGATGATCGCGCCGATCTCCGGATGGCGGGCATAGATTTCGGCATGCAGTCGCGCGGCTCGGCTGGGTTGCTGACCGGCCGGACAGCCGTCACCGCGCACCCGCACGATCCTCGGTGGCTGCAGTTCGAGGCGGTCGCGCCGGCGAGGCGTGATCAGAAAACTGTCGGGTCCGAGCCGCGCCGAGAACGCGCCGGCGGTGCTGATCAACAGTCGCTGCTGATAGGCGCGCTGCACAAAACGGCAGATCTGGCCGCGAAGAGCCTTTTCCTCGTTGCTCGGTGGCACGGCCGGCACCTCGCGGAACAGCGGCATGGTGTCGATCGCGAGCGCCTCGGGCGGCAGCACGCGGATCGGGCCGAGCGTCGCCGCCCGCAGCAGCGTTTGCGCGGCGAACTCGAGCGTCTCGAACCGTTGAAACGCGTCGCGCAGGTCGCGGCCGCCGATCACGACGCCGTGGTTCTCGAGCAGCACGCAGTCGGCGCCGGCGGCGAACGTGGCGGCGATCTTGTCGCCGAGCGCTTGCGTGCCGGGACACGCGTACGGCGCGAGCGCGACGCGACCGCAGACGGCGTGCACGTGCGATTGCACGCGCGTGTCCGGAATCTGGCGACAAATCGAGAACGCCACCAGGGCGCCCGGATGCGCGTGGACGATGGCGCGAATGTCCGGCCGGCGGCGGTAGATTTCGCGGTGGAACGGAAACTCGGACGACGGCGGGTGTGCGCCCTCGCGGCGGTCATCCGGGAGCACGCGCACGATGTCGCCGGGTGTGAGCGCGCCCTTGTCGACGCGTGACGGTGTGATCCAGATGCTGCCGTCGGGATCGAGGATCGAGAGATTCCCGCCCGACGTGGTGGTCATCCGGTACCGGTAGATGCGCTGCATGGTGGCGACGAGTTCGTCGCGAGGATGGAGCCAGGCGGAGTCCATGACGTGTTAGTGAGCGCCGCGTGCGCGGGCGTCAAGGGGTGGGATGGAACCGAGAGCGGAGCGTCCAGGGCTGAGAGTCGAGAGCACAGAGCGAAGCGGCCGAGGGCGGCCGCGCTCCCGGGCTCGCACCACCGAAGACGCGTGCGTGGGAGCGCGGACGCCCTCGTCCGCTCTGGATCGAAAGCGAAAACGCGTAGGGGCGCAGTCTTGCTGCGCCGTCCGCATGCGATGCGGCAACGGGCGCAGCAAGCCTTTGCGGCTGCAAAGCAGCCGTTCGGTCGCGTGAATTCAGTCGGTGCTTCCGAAGACGCGTGCGTGGGAGCGCGGACGCCCTCGTCCGCTCTCGGAGGGCGCAGCGAGACTGCGCCCCTACCGACTGCACGTACCGCCTATTCGGTTACCGCAGGAACGCCTCGTGCAGGCCGCCGTCCACGGTGAGCACCTGTCCGGTGGTTTTAGCGAGCCGCGACGAAATCAGCAGGAAATACGCCTCAGCCTGATCCGCCGGTGTGATCGGGGCCTTCGTCAACGTGCGCTCGGCATAGAATTGCGCGAGCTTGCGGACGAGCGAATCGGTCGGCTCGTCCGGCGAGTAGGCGATGTGGTATTTCGCCAGCGAGCCGATCACGCGATCGCGCGGGAACATCGCCGAGCCCTGCACGACGGTCGCCGGCGCCACGCCATTGACGCGCACCAGCGGCGCCAGCTCGAGCGCGAGTTCGCGGATGAGGTGGCTCGCCGCCGCCTTCGACGTGTCGTAGGCGAGCGAGCCTTTTTTGGATACGACCGCGTTCGCGGAAGTCGTCAGCACGAGGCTGCCGCGCAGGCCCTGCTCACGCCAGGTCTTCGCCGCCTCGTCGGCCACGAGATAGCTGCCGGTGACGTTGATCGCAAAGGTCAGCGCCCACTTGTCGTCCGGAATGTGACCGGTGGTGTCGCTCGGCACGAAGACGCCGGCGGTGACCACGATCGCGTCGAAGCCGCCGTACGCGAGCGCGACCTGGTCGAGCATGCGTCGAATCGAGCTGCGTTCGGTGATGTTGGCCCCGAGTCCGATCGCCGGCCCGCAGTTGGAGAGACCCGTGCCGGCGACGCCGATGCCGAGTCCGTGCCGATCGGTGATTTCCTTCGCGGTGCTTTGCGCCGCGCCTTCCATCAGATCGACGCACACCACCTGGGCACCTTCGCGGGCGAGCCGGTGGGCGGTCTCCCGGCCGATGCCCGAGCCGGCGCCGACGACGATCGCGATCTGTCGCGCGAGTTCCTTCTCGGCGGGCATGCGCTGGAGCTTCGCCTCCTCGAGCAGCCAATACTCGATGTCGAATGCCTCCTGCTGCGGCAACGCGACGTACCGGTCGATGGCTTCGGCGCCGCGCATCACCTCCACCGCGCAGTTGTAGAATTCGGCGGTGACGCGCGATTCCGATTTGTCCTTGCCCCACGCGATCATCCCGAGTCCGGGGATCAGCACGACGGTCGGATTCGGGTCGCGCATCGCCGGCGAGTTCGCGTGTTTGCAGCGCTCGTAGTACGCGGCGTAGTCGCGTCGATACTGCTCGAGTCCGCGCGCGAGCTTTCCTCGGAGCGACGCGAGGTCTTCCGCCTGTGGATTCCAGTCGACGTAGAGCGGCTTGATCTTCGTGCGAAGGAAATGGTCGGGGCACGACGTGCCGAGCTCGGCGAGCCGTGGCGCCTCGTGGGAGTTGACGAAGCGGAGAATCGTCGCGTCGTCCTGGATCGTGCCGACGAGCCGCTTCTCGCGCGACACCTGGCCGCGCAGCCACGGGAGAACGGCGGCCAGCGTGGCGCGGCGCTGCGGCTCCTCGAGCGAGCGATACTTCGGTCCGCCGAACGCCGCGGCGTCGCCGCCCTTCGCCACGTAGCGCTCCTCGATGTACGCCGAAGCCCTTTCGATGAAGTCGAGCGTGCGCGTGTAGCAGGTCTTGTCGTCGTCGTCCCACGAGATGAACCCGTGCTGGCCCATCATGATCGCCCGGACGTTGGGCTGTGCGCGTGCGATCGCCTGCATCGCCAGCCCGAGTTCGAAACCGGGGCGCATCCACGGCACGTAGGCCATTTCGCCGCCGAAGATCTCGCGGGTCAGCCGCTCGCAGTTTTCCGAGGCGGCGATCGCGATGATCGCGTTGGGATGCATGTGATCGATGTGCCGGCCGGGCAGGAACGCGTGCAGGGGCGTGTCGATCGAGGAGGCGCGCGGGTTCAGGTTGAAGGTGGCGTGGGCATACATCGCGACCATGTCGTCTTCCGCCGGCGACTTCAGGCCCTTGTCGGCGCGCGCGGCGTAGAGCGGCTGGAGTTCAAGCAGCTTCCGTTGATCGAGCGACGAGAAGTTCGCGCGGGCGCTCGTGCGCAGGTCGCCGCCGGAGCCTTTCACCCAGAGTACCTCGACCGGCTGGCGGGTGAGTGGATCGGTCTCGCGCAGCTTCGACGAGGTGTTGCCGCCACCGGTGTTGGTGATCCGCTGGTCGCTGCCGAGGAGATTGGAACGATAGACGAGCCGGCCGACCGGATCGAGCGACGCGGCCGTGGCGTCGTCCCACAGGTGGTTGACGTAGCGGTAGGAGGACATGGGTGGAAGGGATCGCGGACGGCGCGGCGGGGGCCGCGGGGGGAGAAACAAGGTTGCCAGGATATGAGCGGAAGCAATCGTAAAATGGAGTCGAGAGCCGAGTGCGGACAGTCTGGTGCGGACAGCGGAGAGCGGAACGGGTTGAGAGTTGAAGGTGGGGAGTTGACAGACCAAACCGAGACCGGGAGTTCGACGGATCGGTCGGGTGAAGCCTGCTGTCCCCGGCAGGTGCCACCTCGAGATCCGCGCTGTCGTAGCCGCGCCGGTTACGCGCGGGGACGCGCGGCTCAGGTGCGCACGCATTCGACCGCCGACTGAACGGCTCGGCGGGGACGCCTCGCCCTACCGGGTCACGAGACCCGGGACTTTCGGTTCCCAGCTCTGGACTCCGGTCGCGAGTCTCTGGTCCGTGGTCGTTGGTCTTCCGGGCTTCGCTTTCCGCTCTGGACTCTCAGCTCTCAGCTC
>DASWVO010000016.1:0-2909 GCA_036406235.1 Opitutaceae bacterium | reverse complement strand
CTTCGTCCCGACGGCATCCTCGATCGCTTCAATGAAGTTCATCAGCTCGACAGGATCGTGATTGCCAATGTTGAAGACCCGGTACGGGACCGAGCTGCGGCCCGGGTCGGGCTGGAGGGGATTGAACGCGGGATCCGGTTCGGCGGTGCGATCCAGCGTGCGGATGACGCCCTGGACGATGTCGTCGATGTAGGTGAAATCGCGCTTCATCTTGCCGTGGTTGAAGACGTCGATCGGGCGGCCTTCGAGAATGGCCTTGGTGAACAGGAAAAGCGCCATGTCGGGGCGACCCCAAGGGCCGTACACGGTGAAGAAACGCAGGCCGGTGGTGGGCAGGCCGTAGAGGTGGCTGTAGGTGTGGGCCATCAACTCGTTGGCCTTCTTGGTGGCGGCGTAGAGGCTGACGGGGTGGTCGACGCTGTCGTGCTCGGAGAAGGGCATCTTGGCGTTGCCGCCGTAGACGCTGGAGCTGCTGGCGTAGACGAGGTGCTGCACCTTGTTGTGGCGGCAGCCTTCGAGGATGTTGATGAAGCCGACGAGGTTGCTGTCGACGTAGGCGTGCGGGTTCTGCAGGGAGTAGCGCACGCCGGCCTGGGCGGCGAGATGGATGACGCGGTCGAACTTTTCCTCGGCGAAGAGGCGCTCCATGCCGGCGCGGTCGGCGACGTCGAGCTTGACGAAGCGGAAGGCGGGGTGCGGCGTGAGGCGCGCGAGGCGGTCGAGCTTGAGCTGCGGGTCGTAGTAGTCGTTGAGGTTGTCGAGGCCGACGACGTCGTCGCCGCGGGCGAGGAGCGCCTCGCTGGTGTGCATGCCGATGAATCCGGCGGCGCCGGTTACGAGGATCTTCATACGCAGTACGACCGTTGTGGGAATTTTGACCGCGAATTATCGCACGCGTGGAGGGCGCTTTCGTTACAGAAAGTTAGGGTTCGCCCTGATCGACATGCATCGGGAATGGATGGGTTGCGGGTTCATCCCACGCTCAATCGCCGGACCGACCCGCCGGGCGGCGATATACTTCCGCGTCCGTCCGAACCCGACCTTCGATGCTTGTCCGACTGCCTTATACCCTGCTCTGGCTGTGCGCCCTGCCCTTCGTGCTGTTGCGCCTCGCGTGGCGCGCGCGGAGGCAGCCTGCCTACCTGGGGCATCTGGGCGAGCGCTTCGGGCGTTACGCGGGCCGGGCGCCGCTGCCGGTGATCTGGGTGCATGCGGTGTCGGTGGGGGAGACGCGCGCGGCGGAGCCGCTGGTGCGCGCGCTACTCGCGCGCTGGCCCGATCACACGGTGCTGCTGACTCACATGACGCCGACGGGGCGCGAAACCTCCGAGAGCCTGTTCGGGGGGGAAGCCCGTGTGCTGCGGTGTTACCTGCCTTACGACCTGGGGGTGCCATGCCGGCGCTTCCTCGCCCACTTCCGCCCGCGCGTCGGTATCGTGATGGAGACCGAGCTGTGGCCTACGCTGCTGGCGAACTGCCGCGCACGCGGGGTGCCGGTGCTGCTCGCGAACGGGCGGCTTTCCGAGCGTTCGGCGCGGCGCTATGCGCGCTGGCCCACCCTGACGCGCATGACGCTGGGGGCGCTGGCCGCGATCGGCGCGCAGACGGAGGCGGACGCGCGGCGGCTCGGCGAGTTGGGAGCGAGTGGCGTTGCGGTGACGGGCAACATCAAGTTCGACATTTCGCCGCCGGATGCGCTGCTCGCGCTGGGGGCGAGGTTCCGCGAGCGCGTCGGCGGGCGGCGGGTTCTTCTCGCGGCGAGCACGCGCGAGGGCGAGGAGGCACTGATTCTCGAGGCGTTCCGCGCGCAGGCGCCGGACGATGCGCTGCTCGCAATCGTGCCGCGGCACCCGCAGCGTTTCGACGAGGTGGCGCGGCTTGTGGAGGCGAGCGGGTTCAAGGTGCAGCGGCGTTCGGACGAGACGCCCGTTGCGGCGGACGCGCGCGTCTGGCTGGGCGATTCGATGGGCGAGATGTTTGCGTATTACG
Organism: Opitutaceae bacterium; assembly: GCA_036406235.1. Lineage (GTDB taxonomy): Bacteria > Verrucomicrobiota > Verrucomicrobiia > Opitutales > Opitutaceae > DASWVO01. Next base: position 920 of record DASWVO010000016.1, on the reverse strand, counting down.
CGGCTGCGGACGTCGCGCTGATCGGTGGCAGCTGGCTGCCTTTCGGGGGGCAGAACCTGATCGAGGCGTGCGCGGTGGGTACGCCGGTGGTGCTGGGTCCGCACACGTTCAATTTCACGCAGGTGGCGGATCTTGCGATTGCCGCGGGGGCGGCGCGGCGGGCTGCCGATGTCGACGAGGGGATGCGGATGGCGCTCGGGCTGCTGGCCGATGGGAAGGCGCGCGAGACAGTCGGCGCCGCAGGAAGGCAGTTTGCGGCCGCTCATCGCGGGGCGACGGCGCGGACGATGGAGATTGTGGAGAAACTGTTTCGCGGGTGAGGTACGGAGCGGAGGTACCGCTATGACAACTGGCGTGCTTTGCGGTGGCCACTCCCCAACTGGCCGCCCCACAGGGAATTCAGCGCCAATTACTCCGCGAGCAGCGCGTCGATGAGCTGGACGTCTTCTTCGCCCAAGGTGCCGGCGGCGGCTTTCAGGCGCAGTTGGGCGAGGATGGTGTCGTAGCGGGCGCGGGCGAGCTGGCGCTGGGTGTCGGCGAGCTGGGACTGGGCGTTGAGGACGTCGATGTTGATGCGCACGCCGACTTCGTAGCCGAGCCGATTGGCTTCGAGGGCAGAGGTGGATGAGACCTGGGCGGCTTCGAGGGCCTTGACCTGCGCCATGCCGCTGGTGACACCGAGGTAGGCTTGACGCGCCGCGAGCGCGGCGGTACGGCGGGCGTCGTCGAGGTCGGCATCGGCCTTGAGCTTGAGGGCCGCTGCTTCGCGTTCGCGCGAGGAGACCGCACCGCCGGCAAAGATCGGGACGTTGAGCTGCAGGCCGACGGTATTGGCGTCGGTGCGCGTCGAGCCGCCTGCGGCGGCGCTGGAGCTGAAGCCTGCGCTGTTGTGGCTGCGGGCGGCGACGACGTCGAGGGTG
>DASWVO010000015.1:0-12297 GCA_036406235.1 Opitutaceae bacterium | reverse complement strand
AACCCATGAATCGTCACCCCCAGTCCGGACTGTCGCGTCGTGATTTCGTCAAGCTCTCCACTCTCAGCACCGGAGCCGCGCTCCTCTCGCAGATCGGCGCGCCGCGCCTGTTTGGCGCCGTGGCCGGCTCCGACCGGATTCGCGTCGGCGTAATCGGCTGCGGCGGGCGCGGCTCGGGCGCCGCGCAGAACTGCCTCGAGGCCGCGCACGGCGTCGAAATCGTCGCGCTCGCCGATCTGTTTCCGCAGCAGGTCGAGAAGGCGCGCGCGAAATTCAACGTCCCGCCCGACCACTGCTTCTCGGGTTTCGACGCCTACCAGAAGCTGCTCGCGACCGATGTCGATCTCGTGATCCTCGCCGCCCCGCCCGGTTTCCGTCCGGCGCACTTCGAAGCGGCGGTCGCGGCCGGCAAGCACGTGTTCATGGAAAAGCCCGTCGCCGTCGACCCGGTCGGCTGCCGCGCCGTGATCGCGACTGCGAAGCGCGCCAAGGAGAAAAACCTCGCCGTCGTCGCCGGCACGCAGCGCCGGCACCAGCCGAGCTACCTCGAGACGATGAAGCGTATCCATGGCGGCGATATCGGCGAACTCGTCGGCGGCCAGTGCTACTGGAACGGCTCCGGCATCTGGTTCCGCGAAAAGAAGGACTGGCTGGCCGACCTGAGCGATTTCGAGTGGCAGTGCTGGAACTGGTATCACTGGGACTGGTTGAGCGGCGACCAGATCGTCGAGCAGCATATCCACAACATCGACATCATGAACTGGGCCTTCGGCGGCCCGCCCGTCAAATTCATGGGCATGGGCGGCCGGCAGAACCGCGGCGACATCCCCGGCAACATCTGGGACCACTTCTCCGTCGAAATGGAATACGCCAACGGCGCGCGCGTGCAGAGTATGTGCCGCCACGCTCCGAAATCCGCCACCCGCGTCGCCGAACGCGTCGTCGGCACCAAGGGCGTCTCCGACTGCGAAGCGGCGATCAAGGGCGAGAAGTCCTTCACCTACGCCGGCCCGAATCCGAATCCGCTCGTGCAGGAGCACACCGACTTGATCGCAAGCATCCGCAACGGAGCGCCGCTCAACGAGGGCGAGCAGGTCGCCATCAGCACGCTCACCGCGGTCGGCGGCCGCATCTCCGCCTACACCGGCCGCGAGATCTCGTGGAACTGGCTGCTCAACGCCTCGCAACTCGACCTTTTCCCGAAGACCTGCGCGCCCGGCCCGGGTCTCTTCACGCCGATCGCCGTGCCCGGCATCACCGCGCTCGTGTGACCGATGGTTCCGACGTGGGTCAGGCTTTACGCCCGACACCTGGCGGCCTCCGGCGGCTGTCGGGGATGAACTCCGACCCACATCAGACCGCTCAACATTTCAAGTCTCAGGTTTTCAGGTCTCAGGTTTCCGCCCTCCCTCTCATGCCCATCCCCGTTTCCCGCCGCACCGCCCTGCGCTCGCTCGCCGGCGCCGCCGCGCTCGCCACGCTCGGCGATACGCGCGCGCTCCGCGCCCAGGCCCCGTCCTCCTCCACCATGCCGACCCCGTCCGCCGCGTCCGATTCCTTCCGCCATTCCGTGTGCAAGTGGTGCTACCGCAACCTCCCGCTCGAAACGCTCGCCGCCGCCGCGAGGGACCTCGGCCTCGAGTCGATCGAATTGCTCGACCCGAAGGACGCGCCCGTGCTCAAGCAGTTCGGGCTCACCTGCGCGATGGGCAACGGCAAGACCACCATCCCCAAGGGCTTCAACCGGCTTGAGCATCACGCCGACTACGTCCCGGCCATGATCGCCCGTATCCAGGAGTGCGCCGAGGTGGGGTTTCCCAACGTGATCGTTTTCTCCGGCAACCGGGAGGGCATGTCCGACGAACAGGGACTCGAAAACTGCGCCGTCGGCCTCAAGCAGATCGTCGGCGCCGCGGAGAAGCACCGCGTGACCGTTTGCATGGAGCTGCTCAACAGCAAGGTGAACCACAAGGACTACATGTGCGATCACACCGCGTGGGGCGTCGAGCTCGTGAAACGGGTCGGCTCGGAGCGCTTCAAGCTCCTCTACGATATCTACCACATGCAGATCATGGAAGGTGACGTGATCCGCACGATCCAGGAAAACCACGCCTACATCGGCCACTACCACACGGCGGGAAATCCGGGTCGCAACGAATTCGAGCCGCAGGACCCGCAGGAGCTGAACTACGCGCCGATCATGCGCGCGATCAAAGCGACGGGTTTCAAGGGCTTCGTCGGCCAGGAGTTCGTCCCCAAGCGCGACCCGCTCACCTCGCTCCGCGCCGCCGTGCAGCTCTGCACGGTGTAGAGCGCGCTTGCGCGATTGGGAGCGCGGGCGGCCCGCCCGCAGTCTCCGGATTTCGGGCCGGCGGCCCGCGCTCCCAGGAGAAGAATCGCATGCAAGTTTACCCGCCTTCGGCGGCGCCGAAGGCGACCAAGGCGTGCTCCGACACCCGACCTGTTTCGACCGAGAGCTCTCGCTTTGTGCGTTGCTGTTGCTGCGCTCGCGCTTCATCACCGCAACCGACACCCCATCGCCGGATCCTCCAGCCCATGCAACCACCCCTGCTTGCCTTCGTCAGCCTCGTCGCGGCCGCCGCGGCGACGGCGCAGTCCACCGTCTACGACAACACCGGCGGCCTCGCTCCGCTCGATCGGGGCATGCTCATCCATGGCTCGGGCGCAACAGGCTTCGCCAAGGCCGGCGCGATGTTCATTGCGCCCTCCGACTTCACGCTGGATCGTGTCGAACTCGGGCTCTGGGCCGTCGATAACGGCACGACCGTCACAGCCGTGACCGCCTCGCTCTACACCTCGTTCGCGACCGACGGGGGAGACCTCCCTGGTACATTTCTCGACTCTGTGACGATTGCGGCGCCCGGAAGCGCCCCCGCCTACTACACCTTCGATTTCGCCGATACCTACAGCTTCACCGAAGGCACAAAGCTCTGGATCACGCTCGTGAACGCGACCGGCACGCTGGTCTGGAGCCACAACGCCGCCAGGATTGGCGGCATGCAGCAGCAGTCCTTCGATCCGGATCCTACGCTCTGGAATCCGGGCGAAGAGCAGAACCCGCAGATCACCCTCAAGGTGTTCGCCATCCCCGAACCTGCCACGAGCGCGATCCTGTTCGGCGCCTGCGGTTTGATCGCCGTTGCGCTGTATCGACGGACCTCGCCGCCGCGGAAAGCGGCGTAGCAAGGAGCGGCGGCACTCTTGCCGCCGTACGTTAGCCTCTCGAAGGGCGGCAGGAGTGCCGCCCCGCCTTGGCTTTGACGGGCCTGCCGCCACGCCAAGCCCGCACCGGACGGTCACGTGAACCGCCGCTTGCGGCGGCGGTCGGCAGCCGCACCTTCGAGCTTCATGCCCCTCCGCCTCTCCGCCTCGCTCGCAGCAGCAACCATCCTGGCCGCCCTCAGTCCCGCCATGCACGCCGCGCCCGCCGAACCGATCTACGATGAAGGCAAAGTCCCGGCCTACATGTTGCCCGATCCGCTCGTCTGCGCCGACGGGACGCCCGTGCGCGACGCCGCCACCTGGCGCGCCAAGCGCCGGCCCGAGCTGCTCGACGCCTTTGCCCGCGAGGTCTACGGCCGCACCCCCGCCGGGCGGCCGCCGGGTATCCACTGGGCCGTGACCTCGCGCGACCCTGCCGCCCTCGGGGGCAAAGCCGTGCGCAAGGAGGTCACCGTGTGGTTCAGCGAAAAAGAAGACGGCCCGAAGATGCGCGTGTTAATCTACCAACCCGCCGGCGAACCGGACGCGCACGCGCCCTGGCCCGTGTTTCTCGGCCTCAACTTCTTCGGCAACAGCTCCGTCCATGCCGACCCGGGTATCACGCACCCGAATACCTGGCTGCCGCCGAGCCAGGCCCATCACATCGTCGACAATCGCGCCACCGAGGGCACGCGCGGCGCGCAGGCCACGCGCTGGGAGATCGAGGCGGTCGTCGCGCGCGGCTATGCGACCGCCACCATCTATTGCGGCGACCTTTGCCCGGATCGCGAGGACGGCCTCACCGAGGCGGTCGGCGCACTCTTCGGCACGCACACCGCGGCCGGGCGCAGCGGCGACGAGTGGGGCGCGATGGGCATCTGGGCATGGGGTCTGAGCCGCGCGCTCGACTACTTTGAGTCCGATCCCGAGCTCAACGCGAAGCGCGTCGCCGTGCACGGCCACTCGCGACTCGGCAAGGCCGCAGTCTGGGCCGGCGCACAGGACGAGCGCTTTGCGCTGGTGATCTCGAACAACAGCGGTTGCGGCGGCGCGGCACTCAGCAAGCGCGCCTACGGCGAGACGATCGAGGCGATCACCCGGCGCTTCCCGCACTGGTTCGCGAAAAACTTCCGCGCCTACGCCGACCACGAGTCCGCACTGCCGATCGACCAGCACGAGCTGCTCGCGCTAGTCGCCCCGCGCCCGCTATATGTGGCGAGCGCGCAGGACGACCGCTGGTCCGACCCGCGCGGTGAGTTTCTCGGCTTGAAACACGCGGAGCCGGTCTACCGCCTTTTCGGGGAGACCGGTCTCGGCGCGGCCGAGCCGCCCGCCGTCGACACGCCGATCAGCACCGGTGCGCTCGCCTACCACCTCCGCACCGGCAAGCATGACATCACGCCCTATGACTGGGCCCGCTACCTCGATTTCGCCGACCAGCACCTGAAACGGAAGTGACCCACTGCGAGGTTTCAGAAAGGCTTCGCCTCAGTCTCCCCTCTCACATTCGTGTTCATTTGGGGTCCACGGATGAACTCGTTTCGCTCGGTACGTGGTTCCTTCGGCAACGTCCCGGCCTGGCGCCTTCCACTCGATGCAAGCCTCGTTCGAAATCCGCCTCGCAGCCCCGCAGGATATGCCCGCACTGCTGCCGCTCTTCCGGAATTATCAGGATCACTACGGTCAGCTCACGGTGGCCGGCGAGGCGCAGACGCAGGCGTTCCTGGCGGACCACCTCCGCCACGGCGATCACGGCTTCGTCCTCCTCGCTTGGTCCGGTAGGATCGCCGTGGGCTTTGCGTCGGTTTATCTCACCGCGTCCGGACTGCTCGCAGAGCGCCTCGCGCACTTGGGGGATCTGTATGTAGTGCCTGAACAGCGACGCCGCGGTGTCGGCAGAGCGCTTTTCGACGCGGTGTCGGCAGAGGCCAGGCAACGCGGCATCCGCCTGGTGCGCTGGCTTTCGCTCGGGTCCAATGTGGAGTTGAACCGCTGGTATAATCGCCTCGTAAATTCCGCCGGGAACTTCGAGTTGTTCCTGCGTCCCACAGATGGCGGCACACCGCCTGGAGCACACTAGGACGGCGGCACATTGTGCCCGCTCCAGCGTGCGGCAAGTGGAGCGCCTTCGGCTCAAAGCTTTGGTTCGGCAGAAAGGGTATTACCCACGAAACACACGAAAAGACACGAAACGCATACCTTGCAGAAGAGAGGATGAAGGCCCGGGGCTCTCCGCTCATGCTCAGCTAGGGACAAAGTATTCCTCTTATGTGGTCCTTTTTTCGTGTCTTTCGTGTGTTTCGTGGGCCCGCAATGCATTTGTTCGGAAAGCGCCGGACTCGCGCCGGCGCCTCGTCGCACAGGCTTCGTTCACGCGAGTCAGCGTATCCGTGGTTCTGCTACTTCTTGCCAGGGTCTTTCGACTTGAGCTCCACCAGGATCAGCTCCATCGGCTTCGTCCCGGCGTTGCGCGGTAGATGCACGCTGGCGGGGGTCTCCTTCACCTCGCCGGCCTTGCCGGTGGTCACCTCGGTGGTGCCGTCGGGCATCGTCATGGCGACTTCAATTTCGGTGAGAAAGATCGCGACCGCGTTGGGATGACTGTGCATCACGGATTCCTCGCCAGGCCCGTATTTGATGCGCAGCACACGTACCGCGTCGTTTTCGAACTCCACCTTGTAGTGCTGCGGATCGACGACCACCGGGTCGGCGTCCGCACGGGCGGCGGGTGCGGCCAGCAGGCACGCGAGCGCCGTGAGAGACAACACGCTTCGTTTCATGGCTCCATTGGGGTTAACCGCGCCGGCTGCCCAAGCTGCGATGGGGTATCAGGGTGCCAGCGGCGGCATCATGATCGCATGCGGTCGATTCCGTCGCAACCGCCCGGCCATCGTGGAATTGCCGAGCGAATCCGCAGCGTTTCTCCGCAGGTGCCGGTGTCGCCCCCTCTTCCTCATTCACTTACTCGTTCTCGGCCATTGGAAACCGCACGCCGTCCTGATCGAGATCGAGAACGAGGTCTCCGGGCGAAGCATTTCCGGCTCCCGCACCCTTTCGGCGACTTTGTCACAACGCGCGACCTTGCCCGTCTAGATTGGTGATGAACACCTCCACTCCTCAAAATCACCCTTCTGCCGCCAAGAAGATCGTCGTCATCGGTGGCTCCGGCCTCATCGGCAAACAGCTCGTGCGACTCCTCCGCGAGCGCGGTCACCAGGTGGTCCCCGCCTCGCCGTCCGTCGGCGTCAACGCCGTCACCGGCGAAGGACTCACTGCCGCCCTCGCCGGCGCCGAGATCGTCGTCGATGTCTCCAACTCACCCTCCTTCGAGGATGGGCCTGTGCGCGAGTTTTTTGAGAAATCGACCCGCAACCTTGTCGCCACCGAGACCGCCGCCGGCGTGCGTCATCACGTGGCGCTCTCGGTGGTCGGCACCGACCGCCTGCCCGAGAGCGGCTACTTCCGCGCGAAGCTCGTGCAGGAAAACCTGATCAAGTCGTCGCCGGTGCCCTACACGATCGTCCGCGCCACGCAGTTCTTCGAATTCGTGCAGAGCATCGCCTACGCCGCCACCGAGGGGCAGACCGTGCGCGTCCCGTCCGCGCTCATGCAGCCCATCGCCGCCGCCGATGTCGCGGCCGCCCTCGCCGACCTCGCACTCGCCCCGCCGGTGAACGGCATCGTCGCGCTCGCCGGCCCCGAGTCGATCCGTCAGGACGAGTTCGTGCGCCGCTTCCTGAGCGCCACCAACGATCCCCGCACCGTGACGGTCGACCCGAATGCACGCTATTTCGGTCTCAAGATCGACGATCGCAGCCTCACGCCCGACGCTCCGCCGCGCACCGGCGCCACGCGCTTTGAGAATTGGCTGAGCCGGACGTCCGTCCCAAAGCCAACTGCGCCGGTCGCGTGACAACCTGCGGAGCTGCACCCGCCATCACGCGGTCCGACCTATCCGTTGAACGGAAAGTAACAATAAAACCCGCCGTCGCAAAGCCCGCCCTGCAACCAGGGAAACACCTCGCGCCGCTGTATCCAGATCCGTGATATGGACCAGCCGCGCTGCCTCCTTGATCGTTGCCTGGGTTTCCGTCGTTATCCTCGGTGAACTGAATTCCCGGATGCTCGAGACCTTCAACACCCACCGCGGCCTGCTGTTCGGCATCGCCTACCGCATGCTCGGACGCGTCTCCGATGCGGAAGACATGGTGCAGGACGTGTGGCTGCGCTGGCAGAAACAGGACGCCGGACGAATCCACTCGCCCAAGGCGTGGCTCGTCTCCGCGATGACGCGCCGGTGCGTCGACCAGCTGCGACTGGCCCGGCGCGAACGCGAGGATTACTACGGCGTGTGGCTGCCGGAGCCGTTGATGCCAACCACGACCGACCCGGAGCCCGGCGCCGCCGCGGAACTCTCCGAGTCGCTGACGATGGCCTTCATGATGATGCTCGAATCGCTCAAACCCACGGAGCGCGCCGTATTCCTGCTGCGGGAGGTCTTCGACTACGACTACGCCGACATCGCCGCGATCCTCGGCAAGAGCGAGGCGAACTGCCGGCAGATCGTCCGGCGCGCGAAAACCCACCTGCAAGAACCGGCTGCGACGCGACCCGTAACGCCGCCCACGCCGCAGGCGCGCGAACTGGTCGAACACTTTCTTGCGGCCACAGCGAGCGGCGAGGTGACGGAGGTGCTCGCGCGGCTGACGGAGGACTGCACGGTCTACAGCGATGGCGGCGGGCGCGTGAAGGCGGCCGGCCGGCCGATCGAGGGCAACGACCATGTGAGTCGTTTTCTGCTCGGCATCTGGCCGCGCTTGCTCGCGGGCATGGAAAGGCGCCTGGTGGAGATCAACGGTCGTCCGGGCCTGGTCATGTCCGCCGAAGGACGGGTGCACTATGCGTTCTCGTTCGAGCTCGCCGACCACCGCGTGCGCGCAATCTACATCATCTGCAATCCCGACAAGCTGCGCCATCTCGCGCCTTTGGGCTCGCCGTAACGCGGGGCCCTTCGCGGGCGATCCGGGCGGCTCCGCCTACGCGCCGGTGCGCGATGCGCGCGGGCCGAAGCCCCGTGCTGCTACGGGAAGGCATTCGAAAAGCAGTCGCGACGCCACATACTCCTGCCGGTAGGGCACCAAGCGGCGGTTGGTGGCTTCCGTGTAGGCAAGCGTGAGCCGACGATCGAGCTGCCTCGTCTCGAAGTCGCGCGTGGCGCGCACGTCTGGAAGTTCCCCGGGTAGGGCACGCCGTTGCGGTCGCCGCCCAGGCCCGGCACGTCGAGGTAGTAGCGGGATTTGACGTTGTTGATGCCCGCTTCCTCGTCCTCGCCGATCCAATACGCGCCGGTGTTCATCAGGTGGCGCTTGATCTTGAAGTTGTCGGTAGTCTCCCGCTGCCACATCGCGCCGAAGTTGTTGGAAGGCGAATTCGGGGGCACCGCTCTTCGTTTGTGAAATAATTCGTAATTATCCGTGAATACGGAACCCAAGCGGAGAGGCCTGTCTGTGGCGCCGCGACCGCGGGGCGCGCACTTGCGCCCCAGCCGGCGCGCCCTTCTCCGGGAGGCCTCCCCTCCCGTTCACGACCTGTCTCTCATGCCTTCTTTCGCTCTCCGCCACCTCCTCGCGCTCGCCGCCCTCACGCTCCTCACCGCCGTTCTCCCGCCCGCGACGCACGCCGCCATCGTCCTCGGTCAGGCGCGTCTCGGAAACGTTTTCCTCACCACCGAAACCGTCCAGATCCCGCTCACCTGCCTCGGCGACGAGGTCTCGTGGGTCGTCACGGATTTCTTCGGCACCACGGTCAAGCAGAACCGCACTCTCCCGCAGAACGGTGCCGCGACCATCACGCCGAACGTCGGCCGCCCCGGCTATTTTGAGCTGACGATGACCGAGAAGAAAGCCGGCCTCGTCCTTTCGAAGAAAAAAACCACCTTCGCCGTCCTCACGCCTTTCGAGACGACGGCGACCGCCTCGCCGTTCGGCGCGCAAACCCATTTCGCGCAATACCTCTCGACCGAGCCGATCGAACTGCTCCGACGCGCCGGCATCCGACACATTCGCGACGAATACTACTGGCGCACGGTCGAGGCCACGAAGGGCGTGTTCAAGCACCCGCAGCCGTACCGCGACTACATGCGGCAGGCCGCCGGCGCCGGCATCCGGCCGTTCCTCGTCTTCGGCTTTGGCAACCCGCTCTACGAGACGTCCTACGGTGAATACACCTTCCCCTACACCGACGCCGGCCGCCAGGGCTACGCGAATTACGTCCTCAACCTGCTCAAGACCTACGGCAGCCAGATCCGCGAGTTCGAGGTGTGGAACGAGACCAACGCCGGCACGTTTGTCGACGGCCCGGCCACGAGCAACAAAGCCTACTACTACGCCCGCCTGCTCGCCAAGGTGCACGGCGTCGTCAAGCCCGCGCGGCCCGACGTGAAGATCGTCGCCGGCAGCACCGTGCCCGTCGCCCACGGCTTCCTCCAAAAACTCTTTCTCCAAGGCGCGATGCGCCACATCGATGCCGTCTCCATCCACCCGTATCGCGGCTTCGCTCCGGGCGTGGAGATCGACCTCGCGGAGCTGCGCCAGCTAATCAGGTCCTACAACAACGGTCACGAGAAACCGATCTGGGCCACCGAGTACAGTCTGCGCATCGATACGGCCGAACAACAATACGAGGGCGCCACCTACCTCGCGCAAATCGTGCCGCTGATGCTGAGCCAGAAGCTCGCCCGCATGTATTATTATCTGACGAGCGACGACACCGTCTTTCCCATGCGCGGCCTCGTCAGCATGCGCACCGATCCAAAAGGCAAATACACTCCGCACCCGACCTACGTCGTCTACGCCAACGTGATCCGTCAGCTCACCGGCGCAACCTACCGCAGCCGCCACTCCAGCACGTCGTCATCGACCTACGCGCTGCGCTTCGATCGGGGCGGCCAGCCGCTGCACGTCATCTGGGCGATGCACCCCGTCACCCTCCGACTCTACACCTCCTCGACCCTCACCGTCACCGACATGATGGGCGTCGCGCGCACCTACACGCCCACCAACGGGGTCGTGCACCTGCAGGGCTCGAAATACGTGAAATACGTGCGCGGCGCGATCGACAGCATCTCCGAATCGGACAACGCGCTCTTCGCCGACTCCGCCTCCGGCTTCTCGAAGACCCAGGGCAAAAACGGCTGGTATTACGGCACCGCCGGCGGCACGTCTTACAGTCCCGCGAACTTCCAGCCCATGACTTGGAAGATCTGGCGCGACGACAACTACCGCTGGGTCGGCGCCAATCCCGACAACTTTGTCACCGCGCACCAACTACACCCGACCGGCTCCTACACGATCCGCCGCTGGGTGAGCAACAAGACCGGCACGGCAAAAGCCTTCGGCGAAGCCCGCCGCCCGGCGGCCACCGGCAACGGCGTGTATCTCGCCCTCTTCGTGAACGGCACGAAATGGTACTCCCGCTACATCGCACCGACGCAGGGGATCACCTACAGCGTTTCCAACATCCCGATCAAGCCAGGCACGATCATCGACTTCGTGGTCAGCAACGCGGGCGACAGCTACAATGACGCGACCCAGTTCACCGCCTCCGTCCTGAAACAGTGATCGGGTTGCCGGCCCCAGGGGCAAAACGCGGCGAGGGCGCCGCGTCCCGATTTGCCGCCGCGCCGCTGCCCCCCTGGCGCTGCGACGGCGCTCCCAACGGAGTTACGGTGGCTCAACTGTCCTCGAGCTCGACCTCCTGCTTGTGGAGGAAGGCCACCAGCTCGGCGACGCCGAAGTCGGCGAGAATCTGGCCATGCCAGTCGAGCGTGGGCGTGAGGGATTGGCCGGACTTGCGCCGCAGCTCGGCAAACGCAGCGGAATCTTCCGTCACGTTTTTCTCGCGATAGCTGATGCCGTGTTCGTCGAGAAAGGCGGTCGCCTCGGCGCACCACGGACACCCGGTCTTGGTATAGAGAATCGGAAGGTTTTCGGAGTTCATGGCTTGTAGCGGGGTTCAAGGCAAAGGGACCCACCTTTCCGGCTTTGACAACCAGCCCCGCCCTTCGTCCCGGCCGGGGAGCGCGGTTCGGCGCGCCCGGCAACGCCCTCACCCGCCCCCGGTCGACCACCGGTTGGGGCCGGAAGATGCTGCCGCCGGCATGCGGAGGCGCGCCGGCGGAAAAATAAACAGCGGAAAAGCCGCCTCGCGATATGCGGCCTTCCCGTCACAAACCGCGCGCTTCGTCACGTGTTTCGCCGCACGCGTGGACCAAGTCGCTCGCGCGCGCCCGCAGGCACGAAACATGCCCTCACACCGCGTGTCCCCCAATGCCCCCTCTCACCTCCATGCCTCATCGCGCTCACGCTCTGCCCATCCGGTTGCTCCGCTGGTCGTCGTTTGTCTCGCTCGTGTTGCTCGCCGCGTGCTCGTCGCCCCGGCGCGGCGACGGTGACGAAATGCGAATGCCGCCCCAGCCGCCGCTGGCCGGCGAAATCACGTTCTTCAACAACATCGTCGTCGCCACTGCCCGTGTATCCGCGCCGCAGCGACCGCGCCCGGCCGCAAGCGGAGAGACGAGAGGAGAGGACGGACCGCGCGGCGGCGGGCGGCCGGGCGGCGGATTCGGCGGGCCCGGCGGCGGGGAGGATCGCCCTGCCTTCGCCCGCATGGAAGACGGCGGGATGCGCTCGAGAAGCGGCGGCGCCCGCCTGGCGACCGGTGGCATCACCCGCCAGGCGCTCGTCGTCAGCTTCCGCAACGCCGGCACCGAGCCCGTCGAAATCACCGTTGCCGAAGTAAAGTCGCTGATGGGCAACTTCGTGCCCGTGCCCGAAACGTTCACGCTGGCGCCCGCGCAGACGCAGGAGCTCGAGCCGATGCGCAGCAGCTTGTCGAATCTCGACGAACTCGCCGTGAGCGTGACGCTACGCCGCGGCGACTCCCGCGAGACACAGGTGATTCTGCTCAGGCCGGCACCGTGAACAAGGAGCGGCGACGTTCCTACTTCGCCACCAGCCGGCGGTGCTCGGCGAGCGTGCAATGATTCATCACGACGCGCAGGCCGCCGGCCTCGGC
>DASWVO010000014.1:0-3522 GCA_036406235.1 Opitutaceae bacterium | reverse complement strand
GAGCAGGATGTGCTCGGTGCCGACGTAGGAATGATTGAGGGCCTTGGCCTCCTTGCCAGCGAGCGCAAGGACCTTCTTCACACGAGGCGTGTAAGGAATGCTGCCCTGGCTCTTAGTCTCGGTGCCGGTGCCAACCTGTTTTTCGACGGCGGCGCGCACGGTCTCGAGATCGAGCCCCATCTTCTGGAGCACGCTCACGGCGACACCCTGCCCGAGTTTGATCAAACCCAGAAGGATGTGCTCGGTGCCGACGTAGTTGTGGTGGAAGCGATCGGCTTCCTTGCGAGCCAGCGCCAGCACCTGCTGTGCGCGCGGCGTGAAGTTGTTCATGGGCTCGGACATGGGGAGTGGGTCCTTGGGTTAGTTGTTACCGTTAATTGCGAAAGTGGGTGCGGTGAACCGGGCGAACTCAGAGCGCAATCGCGACGCCCTGAGCATATCGCGTTCCGTCGATTCGAGTTCGGGCTTGCCCGAGGCATACTGGATGTGCCCCGGCTGCGCCTCGATGAAGAGACGGTCGATGGTCGAGCGCGACTCGTCGGGAAACACGCCGAGATCGACGCCGAGCCGCAGGAGCGAGAGCAGATTCATCGCCTCGCTCGAACTGAGAAGGTGGCTGTTCTGCAGGATGCCGAAGGCGCGCCCGATCTTGTCGAAGAGCTTGGCAGGATCGTTCTCCACGAGCCGCTGACGGGCGTTGAGCTCGTGCTCGACGATCGATTGGAGGACGCTGTTCAGGCGCTTGATGATCTCTTCCTCCGACTCGCCGAGTGTCGTCTGGTTGGATATCTGGAAGATGCTGCCGCTGGCGTCCGAGCCCTCGCCGAACAGGCCGCGTACGACCATGCCGAGCTGGTTCACCGCGCGCACGACCTTCTCCATCTGACCGGCGATGACGAGCGCGGGCAGATGCATCATCGCCGAGGCGCGCATCGCCGTGCCCAGATTGGTTGGGCACGCCGTGAGATAGCCCCAGGACGAAGAGAACGCATAATCGAGCACCCCCTCCAGGGTGGAATCGAGGTCATCGATGGCGCTCCAAGCCTTCTTCAACTGAAACCCGGAGCGGAGAACCTGGATCCGCAGGTGATCCTCCTCATTGATCATGACCGAGAACGTCTGGTCCTTGTTGATGACCACGCCGCCGCCGCCCTTGGAGCTGCTGAGCTCGCGGCTGATGAGGTGGCGCTCGACCAGGATCTGACGCTGCAATGCATTCAGCTCGTCGATACCGATGTTCAGCGAGCGCTTCATCTGCGGCGCGGCGGCGACCGCGTCACGGCACGCGGCGAGCACGGCGGCGCGATCCTCCTTGCTGGCCCAGCCAGGGAAGGACTTGTGCGCCAGATTCCGCGCGAGGCGAATGCGCGTCATCAAGACGATCGCGCACTTGTTGCTCGCGGAGTCCGTGAGTTCGGAAGGCGTGGCGATGAGCGACGCGATGTCCATGGGCTTAGCGCGGCGGTTGCGCTCCGAAGGCTTGTTTGACTTGGTGGATTTCATCGCGGAAGCGAGCTGCCTCCTCGTAACGCTCGGACTTGATGGCGTCGCTGAGTTCGGTTTCGAGTTGGGTGAGCCGATCGTAGAGGGATTTGCGGGCGAGGGCCTTTTGCGGGACCTTTCCGGTGTGGACGATGCCCTTGTGCATGTTGTCCAGCATCGGTTCGATGACTCCCTTGAATGTCTCGTAGCAGTGCGGGCAGCCGAAACGTCCCTGCTTCTTAAAGTCGTTCTGCGTGAAGCCGCACTGTTCGCAGCGAACCCCCGCGGCCACCGCCGGCTCCGGGTTGAGCGAAGCCTTCAGCAGCAGATCGGCCAGCGAAAAGCCGCTCGGATCCGTCACGCCCTTGGCCTGCGCGCACTCCTCGCACAGGTCGACCTTGTGCACCTTGTTGTTCACGATCTGCGTGAGGTGCACGGTCGCGGGTTTCGAGCAAAGGTCACATTTAAGCGGACTGGCCATGGTGAAAATATAGCACGGGCATCTGAACTATCGACCCGCAGCGCCGAAATTTGTGGCGGAAGAGAGACATTTGCCGATCCCCTGCACCCACCATGCCAACGGCGGTCGGCGCTGCAAGTCCGGCATGCGCGAGAGGAGACAGTCGCTCCGCGACGCGGGCGAGGTGCGCCGCGGCGGCGCAGCGCTGGCGCAGGCCTGCGCTTGGATGACTCACCTGCGCACAGGCCCCGCCGATGGCGCAAACTTCGCTCAGATACGGGTGCCCTCGGTGGGCACGCGTCGACGGAAGGCCGCCAGGACCTTGGCGAAAACCGGACCGGGACGGCTATCGCCGATCTCACGGCCATCGAGCTTCACGACCGGAATCACCTCTGCGCCCGTGCCGGTGAGGAAACACTCGTCGGCATTCCAGAGATCGTACCGGGTAAGGTCGTGCTCCTCGATCGGAACCCCGATTTCCTTTGCGATGTCGAAGATCGCATCACGCGTGATGCCCTTGAGCGCCCCCTGCTGGGCGGCGGGCGTATAGAGCTTGCCCTTGTGGACCATGAACACGTTGTCGCCGGTGCACTCCGCGACGAAGCCTTGATCGTTGAGCATGATCGCCTCGAGCGCGCCGTACTGCCTCGCCTCCATCTTGGCGAGGATGTTGTTGAGGTAGTTGAGCGACTTGATGGCCGGGCTCAGTGCGGCCGGATTCATCCGGCGCGTCGGCACCGTGACGATCTCGAGGCCCTTCTCGTAATACTCCCGCGGGTACAACGCGATCTTGTCGGCGATGATGAAGACGGAGGGTTTTGGGCAGAGCCACGGCGAGAGGCCCAGATCGCCGACGCCGCGTGTCACCACCAAACGGATATAGCCGTCAGTCAGGCCGTTTGCCCGACAACTTGCGCACACCGCTTCGGCCATTTCCTTCCGTGAAAGCGGAATTTTAAGCATGATGGCCTTGGCCGAATACTCGAGGCGCTCCAGGTGTTCCTCGAGCCGGAAGACGTTTCCCCCATAGAGACGGATCCCCTCGAAAATCCCGTCGCCGTAAAGCAGCCCGTGATCAAACACGGAGATCTTGGCGTCCGCCGCCTCCACCAGTTGGCCATCGAGGTAAATCTTCATCCCGCGCACCGTAAGTAACGTCCCAAAGCGTTGTCCAGCCTGCGTGGGACTTTCGGCTTGTGTTCAGAAGAAAAGCACCGACTACTGTGCTTCGTTCTCCCCCCCTATGCGAAATCCCCTCCGCCGCCCCGCAGCGGGCTTCACTCTTATTGAACTGCTGACGGTCATCGCGATCATCGGCATCTTGGCTGCACTCATCATTCCGACCGTCGGCATTGTGCAAAAGAAGGCACGGCGTACGACCGACGGCAGTAATCTCAGGCAGATCGGCCAGGCCGCGCTGATCTACGCGCAAGACAACCGGGACCGACTCCCAGGCACGAACCTGGTCTCGTCTACAGGCCAGAATTTTGCCCGTCCCGACCGGGCCAATCCCACCGGACTCTCCACCAACGTCCATGTGTATGCCGCCGCCCTCGCTATCGGCGGCGGCCTCAACGATG
>DASWVO010000013.1:0-11652 GCA_036406235.1 Opitutaceae bacterium | reverse complement strand
GGCGTAGGCGCGGTAATCCGGGTCGCGGTCGAGGTCGATGGGCTTGTCGAGAGCCTCGCGCGCGGAGGCGCTCGGCTTCACGCCCGGGTGGTTGAGCAGCAGTTCCTCGGCGCGCTTGAATGGATACGTCGGTCCCTGACGCGAAAGGTAGTGGTTGATCGCGGCAATCTTCTCGAAGTTCCAGCCGTTGTTCCGCGCGATGCTCCGCATGAGATCGATGCCGAGCGAGAGATCATAGACGACGCGCGCGCCGTGATCCTCGAAGACCTTGACGGACTTCGCGGCGAGCTCGAGTCCCTCGGGCGTGATAGGCGTGAAGGCGTAGGCATCTTTCAACACGCCGACGCGTGCGCCCTTGAGGCCGTCCTTGCGGAGGAAAGAAACGTACTTCTCGGCGGGCATCTTGCCGAGGCTGTTCGCCGTCCACAGATCGTAGCTGTCGAAGCCGGCGATGACGTCGAGCGTAGCCGCGAGGTCATGGACACTGCGCGCCATGGGCCCGCCGCGCTCGCCGGTGATGTAGCTCCACATCTGGCCGTCGCGGGAAATGAGGCCCGAGGTGGTCGAGAGCCCATAGAGATTGCTGTCGCTCGTCGGCGTGCGGATGGAGAAGCCGGTTTCGCTGCCGAGTCCGATGGTGCCGAACCAGGCGGCGAGAGCGGCGCCGGTGCCGGCGCTGGACCAGCCGGGGATGCGATCGAGGGCGAACGGATTTTTCGTACTGCCGCCGAGCGTGCTCGAGGCGATGATCTCGGTCTGCGCATACCAGTCGGACTGGTTGAGCTTGCCGAGAATGATGGCGCCGGCGTCGCGGAGGCGTTTGACGACGAACGCGTCCTTGGTGGGTTTGACGCCCTTGAGCGGCAGATAGCCGCCGGTGGTGGGCATGTCGTAGGTGTCGAAGACATCCTTGAGCACCACGGAGACGCCGTGCAGCGGAGAACGCGGGCCCTTGGCCTTGCGTTCGGCGTCGAGCGCGCGGGCCTCGGTGAGCGCGTTGGGATTAAGGTAAAGAAACGCTTTGATCGTCGGCCCCTGCTGGTCGTAGGCGGCGATGCGCGCGAGGTAGAGCTGCGTGAGTTTCTCCGACGTCAGCGCGCCGGCGTCGAAGGCGGCGTTGATGTCGGCGATCGTGGCTGTTGAGAGATCGAACGTGGCGGCGTGCGCGGCGGGAGAAAGGAGAAGGGAGCACGGGGCAAGGAGCAGGGCGGCGGTACGGAAGAAGCGGTGCATGGTGAGGTGGGCATCAGAAGCTGATGGTTTCGCCGGGCAGCGAGGGCGTGTGCTTTGGCAGCACGCGTGCGTGCGAGGCTTGCTCGAAGTCGTAGGCATAGCCGAGGAGTTTGGGCTCGCTGAAGGCCTTGCCAAAAAACGAGAGCGTCACCGGCAGCCCCTCGGGCGTCATGCCGGCGGGCACGATCAGATCGGGGAAGCCGGTGAGATTGGCGAAGTTCGTCGCCGAGTCGGCGCTGCTCGATGGCACGCCGCGCTCAATCAGTGCCGCCGGCCGCGGGCCCGTCGGGTAGATGAGGGCGTCGAGCTGGTGCTTCGAGAAAATCCCCTCGATGGTCACCTTCACGAGCGCGATGCCCTCGTTCTTCGCGGCGAGGTAAACGGGATCGTCGAGCTCGAGCGCCTTCGATGCGTGGTATTTGAACGCGAATGCCTTCTCGGGGCTGCGGTAACCGCTCGCCGGGTCGTTGGCCCTGGCGGCGAGGTCGTCGAGCGTTTTCGGATACCTGGGCTTCGCGGATTCCAGGTAGTCGGCGATCTGCGCCTTGAACTCAGCCTGCGCGATGACGCTCATGAGGGGCCGCTTGGCCTGGTGCACGTAATCGGGAAACGTGACCGGATCGACAATGACGGCGCCGAGCTCCTTCAGCGTGGCGATGGCCTGTGCCATCACTTGATCGGTTCCGGGGTCCTTGCCGAAGAAATCGCGCGCCACCCCGATGCGCGCGCCCTTGAGCGAGCCGCGCTTGAGGAAGCGCGTGTAGTCGGTCTCGAATTTTCCAATACTCTTGTTGGTGGCCGTGTCGGCGGCGTCGACTCCGGTCATGACCCCGAGAGCGACGGCGATATCGTAGACGCTGCGGCCCATCGGTCCGCCGGTGTCGAACGTCGTCGAGATCGGCACGATGCCGTCGCGGCTGAGAAGCCCGTGCGTGGGCTTGAGGCCGACGATGCCATTGGCGGCGGACGGCCCGCGGATGGAGCCGCCGGTATCGGTGCCGAGTCCAAACTGCGCGAACGCCGCGGCGATCGCCGCGCCGGTGCCGCCGGAGGAGCCTGCCGGACCGCGGGCGAGGTCATGCGGGTTGAGTGTCTGCAGGCCCATCGAGCTGAAACCATTGGGCACGCTGCCGGCCTTGAGGATCGCGGGATCGGTCGCGCCGATCACGCTGCCGCCGCCGCCGGCGAACTCGCTCAGGTTGACCTTGGCGAGGATGATCGCGCCGGCGTCGCGCAGCTTTTTCACGACGAACGCGTCGTCGGGAGGGAGGTGGCCGTCGAGCAATTGGGAGCCGGCGGTGGTGGGCAGGTCGAACGTGTCGAAATTATCCTTCAGCACGATCGGCACGCCGTGGAGCGGACCGCGGACCTTGCCGGCCTTGCGCTCGGCGTCGAGGGCGCGCGCCTCGTCGAGCGCCTTCGGATTCAGCGCGATCACGGTGTTGATCGCGGGGCCTTGCTTGTCGTAGGCGGTGATGCGCGCGAGGTAGATCTCGGTGAGTTTTTCGGCGGTGAGCGTGCCGGCCTGGAAGGCGGCGTTGAGGTCGGCGATCGTGGCGTCCTCGATCTTGAGCTCGGCGGCGCGGGCGCCGGTGGAGATGAGGAGGCCAAAGGACGCGAACAGCAGCGTGGCGAGCGGGCGTCTGAGTCGTGGGTGGTGGTTCATGGTGGGGAGGGGTGAGAGGGTTGAAGCGCGAGAAAGAAACGTGGAGGTGGTCCAGGGGAGAACTGGGGCCGGGGAGGCGGCGCGCTCCGGCGGGACACGCGCCGCGTCTGCGAGGCTCAGAATTTGTAGACGTAGGAAACGTCGAGCGTGCGCGGGAACTTCGGATCCAGCCAGAGGAGCGAGCCCTTGTTCCAGATCTCCTCGTCGAAGATGTTCATCACATTGACGTTCACCTCCCACGTCTTCGTGCGATAGCCGATCATGCCGTCGACGGTGGTGGCCGCGCCGACATGAATCGTGTGGAAGCGGTCGGTGGCGAACGTGCCCTGGTGGTAGACGGTCGACTGGAACACCCAGTGTGGTGTCGGGGTATAGATGACGGTCACGTTGACGACGCGATCGGGGATGCCTTCGATTTCGCGGAAGTCGGGCTCGCTGTCCGGGATGACCGTGTTGAGACGACCGCCCCAACCGAACGCCTCGGCGGGGATGACGACCTTGCCGCTTTCGTCGACCACGTCGGGATAACCGACGGTGCGCGCATCGAGACCGAACACGCCGCCGCCCTGAAGATATTTCGCCTGCGAAAAAGAGGCGCCGGCGATGACGGTCCATTGCGGATTGATCACGTAGCGCAACTCGCCCTCCCAGCCGCGACTGAGCGTGTTGTTGGCGCCGCCACCGACCGTCGTGAGGGTGTCGAAGGAAATGCGCGTCTGTTCGAAAAAGGCGACGGCGGCGAAGAGCCGCTCCTTGAAGAGCGAGAACTTTGCGCCGGCTTCAACCATACTGGAGCGGCCGAGCAGCTGATCGGTGAGCAGGGGGCGGACGGAAAGCTCGCCGGCGGAGGCATTGTTGATGATCAGGGCCTGCTCGGCGTAGGTGACGTAGGGGCGCACGCCGTCGAGCAGTTCGTAGCTCACGCTGGCCGACCACGAGTAATCGTCGTCGCTGGCATGGGCGCTGTAGTCGCGGTCGGAGAACAGGCCGGTGCCGGCGATCGTCGAGAACGGTCCGCCGGGGTTGGTGGAGCCGCCCTTCTGGTATGTGCCGGCGGGTTCCGTCGTCTTCGCGTCAACGTAGTCCCAGCGCCCGCCGAGCATGATGTTGAGCTTCTGAAAAAGCGTGATGTCGGTCAGCGCGCCGAAGCCGCTCATGGTGTATTGGGACTTCGCCGTGAAAGACGGCGGACTGCCGTCGTAGCCGCGCTTGTTGATCATGCTGTAGAACGTGTCGTTCGGCGTGAACGTGTCCTCGACGCGCGACGCATTGTTGAGCACGAGGCTGCGGCGGAAGTCGTAATCGGTCGGGCTGGTGGACACACGGTAGGTGTCGGTGTAGTGCACGTTGGCCGAGGCGAGCGCGTCGATCGTGAGCCACTCCTTCGGTGCGAACATTTTGGATACCGTGGTCTTGTTCTCCGCGGTGAAGGGCGCCTGACGCTGCGAGAACGGATTGCGCCCGTCCTTGATCTGCCGGTGTCCATCGAGAAACGTCTGGTTCTTGATCAGGTAGTCGTCGTTGAAGTCGTTGATCACATCGAAGAAGAAGCCGCCGATGTTGGCCTCGTAGTAGTCCTCGCCGTGCGACATGCGCTTGTTCAGGGCCACTTCGCGGAAACTCGACGCGTCCAGGTCCCACGCCGGCGGAAGGAAAAACGCCTGCGGGGCGGCGGCGGTGTTCGGCAGGCCGTTGGGACCCGTGGGATACACCATCAGCTGGTAACCCTGGCGCTGGACGGACTGGCCGCCGACGAGCGTCGGGCTCGTGTCCAGATAGCCGGCGTTGAACTGGGCGAGCGTGATCGTTGCCGGATTGATTGTCCGGGCGAGGCCGACGTGGGTCGACCCCTGCCACGGGATGGTGCGCAGAAACGTGTCGTTGACGGTGCCGAAGAAATAGAGACTGGGCCCGATGGTGGTGACGCGGCGGGCCGGATCGTTGGTTTCGGCGCTGAGCTGCGGCGTTCCGCGGAAATAGGCGTTGCGGGATTCGCGCTCCGAGATGGAGCCGTCGCGGTTCTCGTCGAGCTGATAGGAAAAGCCGCCGTCCCAATACGTGCCGCGCGTGATGGTCTCCTGGGTGGTGCGGTTGATGCCGCCGGGCAGGCCGCCCTTGGAGTGCTGGAGGACGAAACCCGTCTCGATGCGCATGGCCTCGGTGAGGTCGAATGACAGCGTGCCCTGCACGAGCTCCTGCTCCTCGAAGGAGTTCAACTTATAGTGGTCGGAGCTCTCCAGGTAGGCGTAGATGTGGAAGCCGCCCTTCTTGTTGAGGAAGGGGATGTCCACGGGACCGCCGACCTCGCCGGTGGCGATCTTCTTGTTGTAGGAGCCGTAGGTGAGACGGAACTGGCCGCTGTTCTTCTCGAGGTATTTGCCGGTGTTGGCGAGGCGCGCGGTCTTGGGATTGAAGTTCACGTAGCCGCCGATGCGGCCGCCGCCGTAAATCGGCGAGGCGGGCCCGCGCACGATCTCGAGCGAGTCGTTGGCCGTCCAGAGGGTGCGGAAGTTGCCCTGCGGATCGATACGCTTCATGCCGCGGAAGTAGAAATCCGAGGTCTGGTTGCGGATCGAAATGTTGCCCTGCAGACCGAATCGAAAGTTTGAATACGCACTGGGGGCGATCTTCACGAGATCCTCGCTGTTGCGGATGCCCAGGTTGTCGAGCAGGCTGGCGTTGACGACCGTGACGGAGCGCGGCGTCTCGTCGAGCGAACGGGCGAAACCGAACACGGAGCGGGTCGGCGTCTTCGGCAGGACAAAGTTGCTGTCGCCGTCGCCGCCGTCTTCGGTGACGAATCTCTCGAGAACGACGACGTCTTCGTCGGTCTTGGCGGGAGGAGTGTTGGATGAGGGCGTGGGGATGAGTTGGGCGTGCACGGCGCAGCCGCCGGCGAGCAGCAGGGCACCGAGTGCCCTGCAGGCGTTGGATGTCATAGGCAGGATTGGTTGCGCCGCCGGCGTGAGCCGGAGGCGGGTGATGAGCGTCACCGCCTGCGGAGCACTCGCGATGCCACGGCCGCCATCCCTGCCTTGCGGCAAAATATTTTCATGTAACCAGTCGTCTTTTCTTCGTAGTTAGAAATAAAATACAGACGTCCGGTATCGCACGAGGCGGCTTCCGTTCAGGCGGGATGAAACGGCTGGACCCGTGAAAGACGGAATGCGCGCCGTCGATAAATAAGGTTGCCGGCGGGCGCGATCAGCGTTGATTCGGCAGCTCACTGATTGGGCCCTTGCGGTTGGTCTGCACGGGTGATGAGCGTCAAACGTCACCAGCGCATTCTAATGTCGGAGGGCTCAATCAGGTTCTCCCTGGGGAAACCGGCGAGGGCGGGTTCCGCCGGCATGGCGGCGGGGTGTTGGCATGGCGGCAAAAAAAGGCCCGCCCCCGTGGGCGGGCCTGATGACACACGGACACAGAACGAACAAGGGACGGGCGCATCCTCGCACGATTGTCTAGTCGTGTTTTCGCAACGGCACCGCGAGGTGGCCCGGCATGGATGAGTTGAGGGAGGATGCGCCCGAAAGGTTGGAGGCGGCCCGTGGCTGCCGGCGCGGGCCGCGAAATATCACACCGGCGGCTTTTGCCAGCCGCCGCTCCGCGACTCGAGGTAAGCGGCGACGGCAAGGCTGATGTCCTCCCGCCATGGCGGGCAGACGACCTGCAATCCGATCGGCAGCCTGCCATCGGCCGACGAGCCGCAGCGCACGACGGTGGACGGCCAGCCGGTTGAGTTGAAGACGCCGGTGTATTGCCAGCCGAAGCCAGGACCGCCGAAGCCGCCCGTGCCGGGTTCAGCGTCGATCGGCTGTGCGGGCTTTCCGGATACGGGGCAGATGAACACGTCGTAGGCCGTCATCCACTCGAGCAGCTTCGATTTGGCCTCGTCGTGCTTCTCCCACCACTCGGCGTATTCCGCCGTGCTGATGGGCGTCATCTGTTTCATGCGCTCGGTGACGGAAGGGGAGAAGTTCTTCGTCCCCCATTTGTCGGCGATGCGTTTGTAGAAAGCCCAGGCGTCGCCGCCGGTGAGCTTCGAGCGCGTTTCGCTGAGCGCCTTGAGCGTGCTGGTCGGTGCGTCCTCGGCGATGCTCGCGACCACGCCCTCCAGCCACTTCGCGGCCTGGCGCACGGTTTTCTTCGTGTCGTCGTCGGTTGCGCCGCGGCCCTCGCCGCCATTGTCGGCGCAGAAGGCGACGCGCAGCTTCTTGAGGTCGACGGCGGCGGGATTCGCCCACGGCACCGGCGCGCAGGCGGCGTCGCGATAGTCGGGGCCGCTGATGATTGGCGTGATGAGCACGAGGTCCTCGACGCGCCGGCACATCGGCCCGAGTTGTTGCCAAAGATCGAATACGCCGCCGTAGTCGACGATGTGGCCGGTGCGCGGCACGCGCACGCTCGTCGGCTTGATGCCCGCGATGCCGTTGTTGTGCGAGGGGCCGCGGATGGAGCCGCCCCAGTCGGAGCCGATGTCGAAGGCCGCGCCGCCCGCGGCAACGATCGCGCCGGCGCCGCCGGACGAGCCGGACGTGGAGCGCGTAAGGTCGTAGGGATTGTGCGAGCCGCCGAAGAGCAGGTTGCTCGCGGTGCTGATTCCGGCGAGCCCGCCGAGCGTGAACTCGGGCGTGTTGGTCTTGCCGAGGAGAATCGCGCCGGCCTTGCGGACGCGGGCGACGCAGGTGGCGTCTTTGGCCGGCACATACGTCTGGCGGCCCATCGTGCCGCCGGTGGAGACGACGCCCTCGGTGTCGAGCGAGTCCTTGATGGTCATGGGCACGCCGTGCAGCGGGCCGACGAACTCCCCCTTGGCGGCCTTTTCGTCGAGCGCTTTGGCTTCAGCGCGGGCGCGGGCAAAGCTGTTCGTGACGACCGCGTTCAATTTGTCGTTCACGGCGATCTGCCGCTCGATGTAGGCGTCGACGGCCTCGAGGGCGGAGATCTTTTTCGCGCGGATAAGGCCGGCGAGCTTGGTCGCCGACATGGTGATCACCTCGTCGGAGGGATCGGTGGAGATCTGCTGAGCGCCGCCGTTGGACTGGGCGCGGGCGGCGGACGAGCCGATGACGGCGAGGGAGGAGGCAAAGGCGGCGTGGCGGAGGAAGTCGCGACGCGATGCGGCGCGGTGGAGGGCGGAGAGTCGATGGGAGGGCATGGCGGGGAGGATTTTAGATGGCCGGTTTCACGAAGCCGCAGCCGCTCTGGGATTCGATGAAACCGAGGGCGGCGATGACGACGTCGTCGCGCCACGGCTGGGCGACGACCTGGATGCCGAGCGGAAGGCCCGGGTCGGCGGTCGAGGTGCCGGCGCGGACGACGCCGGCCGGCCAGCCGGTCGTGTTGTACTGACTCGTGTAGCTGCCGCCGCGGCGCGCGGCCTCGCGCCCGCCCTCGGGCTCGTAGTCGAGCGGGATCGGGGCGCGCTGGCTCGCCGGGCAGATGATAAGATCGTAGCTCTCAAACCAGGCGAGCTGCTCGCTGCGAATGGCATCCATGTCCTCGCACGCCTTCGTAAACTCGGCGCTCGGGATGGGTTCGCCGGAAAGGCGGAGGCCGGGTGAGGCTTGCGTGGTGCCGTGCTTCTTGAGCAGGCGCCGCAGGTGGTCGCCGTCGGTGCCGCCATTGAAGATCCGCCGCGCCTCGGCGAGCTCCTTCATCTTGGGCGGACGGTCCTCCGTGATCTTGCAGCCGAGCGAGGCGAAGTAGGCGACGCACTGTTTCACGGTTGCCTGCACCTCGGGCGTCGGGTCCATCTGGCCGTTCGTAGTATAGAAGGCGATACGCAGGCTCTTCAGGTCGACGGCAGACGGGTCGCCGAAGGGCACCGGCGCCATCATGGCGTCCCAGTTGTCGGGACCGCTGAGGAGCGGCGTGATCAGGGCGAGGTCCTCGACCCGGCGGGCGAGCGGCCCGGTCTCCTGGAACGAGTCGAACGGGCCGCCGTAGCCGACGATGTGGCCGGTGCGCGGACAGCGGCCGAGCGTGGGCTTGATGCCGGCGATGCCGTTGGCGAAGGCCGGGCCGCGGATCGAGCCGCCGTAGTCGGAGCCGATGTCGAAGCTCGCCCCGCCGGCGGCGACGATCGCGCCCGCGCCGCCGGAGGAGCCGCTGGGCTGGTAGTTGAGATTGTAGGGATTCTTCGTGAGCCCGTAGACGAGGTTGACCGTGCCCTTGCCGCCGCCGCCGAGGGTGAATTCCGGCGTATTCGATTTTCCGAGCAGGATCGCGCCGGCGGCGCGGGCCCGGGCGACGACTGTCGCGTCCCTGCCGGGTACGTAGTCCTTGCGACCGAGGGTGCCGCCGGTGGAGACCACACCGGCCGTGTCAAAGGAGTCCTTGATCGTCATCGGCACGCCGTGGAGTGCGCCCTTGAACCTGCCCTTCGCGGTCATCGCGTCGGCCTCGGCGGCCTCGGCGAGCGCGCGCTCGTAGCAGGTGGCGACGAT
This sequence comes from Opitutaceae bacterium, assembly GCA_036406235.1. Lineage (GTDB taxonomy): Bacteria > Verrucomicrobiota > Verrucomicrobiia > Opitutales > Opitutaceae > DASWVO01. The sequence goes on along the minus strand of DASWVO010000013.1, from coordinate 2,304 downwards.
GGCGTTGAGCTTCGGGTTCACCTCGTCGATCCGCTTCATGCACAGTTTCACCGCCTCGGTGGCGGAGATCTTTTTCGCGCGAATGAGCCCGGCGAGTTTCGTGGTGCTCATGTAGAGCGGATCGTCGGTCTTGTCTTTCGAGGCGAGGTAGGTCGCGGCGGAGGCTTCGGCCGCCTTGAGCCGGGCGAGCATCGAACTGGCGACAAACGCGGCAGCCGTGCCATAGCCGGCGGTGCGGAGGAAACCACGGCGCGTGGACGCCGCGAGGGTCGGATGGAGGTGACGCATGAGGAGAGTGGATTGGGGGCTGTAGGGACGCGGCTTGCCGGCGTGCCGGATTGAGGTTCACAGATGGAGGACGCCCGGCCGCAAGGGCCGGCGGTGCAAAGCTAGATCGCGGGTTTCTGCCAGCCGCCGAGGATGCCTTCGAGATGGCGGGCGACGGCGAAGGCGACGTCTTCGCGGAAGGGACGGGCGACGACCTGCAGGCCGAGGGGAAGACCATCGGGGGACGAGCCGCCGCGGAAAACAACGCCTGGCCAGCCGGTGATGTTGTAGATCTGGGTGTAGCTGAGGTTCGCGCCGCCGGGGCCTGCGTCGATGCGCGGCGCGGGTTGCGCGCTCGTTGGACAAAGAATGACATCGTAGTTACGCAGCCACGACGTCATGGCGCGGCGGTAGCGATCCTGCTGCTCGAGCATCGCGACCAGCTCGGGCGTCGTCGCCTCGGGGGCCGTGAATTTGAGCGACGGCGCTACGACCTTGCTGCCGCAGCGGTCGGCCACGCGCTTGAGCCACGCATTGCCGTCGGCGTTGCGGATCTTCGTGCGCAGCTCCACCGCCTCGGCGTAGTGCGGGTGGATGTCCTCGTTGACGGAGGCGCCGAGCGAGCCGAGCGCGTCAGCCGCTTTTTTCACCATCGCCTTGGTCTCGAGTGTCGGGTCGGAGACGCCGTTGCTGACGTAGAATGCAACCCGGAGCTTGCCCAGTTCCACGGCCGACGGATCGAGCAGCGGTGCGGGGAGGATGGCGGCGTCCTTGCCGTCGGGCCCGGCGATCAGCCCGGTGATGAGGACGAGGTCCTCGACCTTGCGGGCGAGCGGTCCGAGTTGCTGGTAGGCGTCGAAGATCCCGCCGTAGTCGACGATGTGGCCGGTGCGGGGAACGAGTCCCGAGGTGGGCTTGATGCCGGCGACGCCGTTGGCGTGTGCCGGACCGCGGATCGAGCCGCCGAAGTCCGAGCCGATGTCGAAGGCGGCGCCGCCGGCGGCGACGATCGCGCCCGCGCCGCCGGAGGAACCGGCAGTGCTGTGCAGCGGGTTGTAGGGATTGCGACTCGTGCCGTAGATGAGATTCCAGGTGGTGGTGAGTCCCGGGAAGCCGGAGAGCGTGAACTCGGGCGTATTCGTTTTTCCGAGCAGGATCGCGCCGGCGGCTCGCGCGCGGGCGACGACCGTGGCGTCCTTCTCCGGCACGAAATTGATCCGTCCCATCGTGCCGCCGGTGGAGACGACGCCGGCGGTGTCGATCGAGTCCTTGATCGTCATTGGCACGCCGTGGAGCGGGCCGAGAAGCTTGCCGGCGGCGAGGGCGGCGTCGGCGGACTTCGCTTCTTGGCGCGCGCGCTCAAAGCACGGCATGCACACGGCGTTGAGCTTTGGGTTCACGGCCTCGATGCGGGCGATGTAGGCGTCGACCGCCTCGACGGCGGAGACCTTCTTTTCGCGGATGAGCTGGGCGAGTTTCGTCGCCGACATCCAGATGATCTCGGTCGATGGATCTGACGAGGTGGCGAAGGCAGGGGCCGCGGCGCGGGCGGTGGGGCGGGGCAGCACGGCCGCGCCGGCGGCGACGAGCCCGGCGGTGCGGAGGAAGGTGCGGCGGGAGGACGAAAGCGAAAGTGTGGGCATGATGGCTCGGAGTGTGGGATCTGTGCTGTCGGCCGGCCGGTTGGTGTTCGCGGGCGGGAAGGCCCGGCCGCAAGGGCCGGCCCTACAGATTAAATTACGGGGGCTTTCCAGCCGCCGGTCTTGGTTTCGACGAAGCGCGCGACGGCGAGCGCGACATCGTCTCGCCAGGGCTTCGCGACGATCTGCACGCCGATGGGCAGGCCCTCAGGCGACGAGCCCGCGCGCACGACCACGGAAGGCCAGCCGGTGAGGTTGTAGATCGACGTGTAGCCCCCGCCGCCGCCGGCGGGGCGCGCGCCGGGATCGGCCGTGAGATCAAGCTTCGCGGCGGGACCGGCCTGCACGGGGCAGACAATCACGTCGTAGTTGTCAAACCACGACAGCATGCGGCTGC
>DASWVO010000012.1:0-2527 GCA_036406235.1 Opitutaceae bacterium | reverse complement strand
TTCGCGCGATCTGTGTTCGCCGGCGCCGCGCTTGCCGCCGTCGCGGGATGCGCTCACCCCGCGGATGCGCCCGCCGACGCGGCTCGTTCCTCGCTCGCACCGCGCACGTGGTCCTCGACCGGCCCGCTCGTGTTTCCGACGCCTGACGCCGCGCACCCGATCGTCGCCGTAAAAGACCCGAGCGTCGTCCATCACGACGACCGCTGGCACATCTTCGCCACGACCGCCGCGACCAACGGCGCGTGGGGCATGGCCTATTTCAACTTCTCCTCTTGGGAAGAGGCGCCCCAAGCGAAGCCGTTTCACCTCGACCTCAATCCGCACCTCGCGGGCTACAACTGCGCGCCGCAGGTCTTCTATTTCCGCCCACAGAAAAAATGGTATCTGATCTTCCAATCGCCACAGCCGCGCTTCTCGACCACCGACAACATCGCCGACCCGATGTCGTGGAGCGCTCCGCAGGACTTCTTCGACGGCACGCCGAAGAGCGTCGTCCAAGGCTGGCTCGACTACTGGATCATCTGCGACGACACGCACGCGTATTTGTTTTTCCCCGACGACCACGGCCGGTTCTACCGCAGCCGCACGCGCATCGAGGATTTTCCCCGCGGCTTCGACGAGCCGGTCGTCGTCCTGCAAGAGGCGCAGGCGGCGGATCTCTTCGAAGGCTCGTGCGTCTACCGCATCAAGGGCACGAACCAGTTCCTCTGTCTGATCGAATGCGTCGCGAAAGACGGCCCCCGCTACTACCGGGCGTTCACGGCCGATCGCCTCGACGGCGAGTGGAAACCACTGCCGGGAGCCGACTCCGAGAAGACGCCCTTCGCCGGCAACCCGAACGTGACCACCACCGACGGCAGCCGACCTTGGGCCGACGGCGTCAGTCACGGCGAGCTCCTGCGCGAGGGGGACGACGAGACCATGACGGTCGATCTGAAAAACCTGCGACTCCTTTACCAAGGCATCCCGCACGGCACCAACGAACCCAATTACGTCCTCCTGCCCTACCGTCTTGCGCTGCTGAAGCCCTCCCCCACCGCCGGTCAATGAGACGTCCTCGTCTCCCCGAACTTCCATGAAATCGATCCTCCGAATGCCCCCGGTTCGCTCGCTGATTCTCGGCCTCCTGGCCGGCGCTTCGCTCGCCCGCGCCGACGTCGTGCCCGCCTCCCTGTTCTGCGACCATGCCGTGTTGCAGCAAGGCATGCCGATCCCCGTCTGGGGCACGGCAGATGACGGCGAGAAAGTCACCGTCGCACTCGCAGGCGAGACCGTTTCGACGGTGGCGCGTGGCGGCAAATGGAGCGTGCGGCTCGCGCCGCTATCCGCGGGCGGACCGCATGTGCTCACGATCACGGGCAAGAACCGGGTTGAAATCTCCGACGTGCTGATCGGTGAAGTGTGGGTTTGCAGCGGCCAATCCAACATGGAACGCCAGCTCGGCCTTCGCGAGGGACAGCAGCCGATCAAGGATTGGCGGGCCGAAGCGGCCGCCGCGGATTTTCCGCAAATCCGTCACTTCGGCGTCGCCCAACACCTCGCGTCGGAGCCGCAGACGCGCGCCGACGGCCAATGGCTCGTCTGCACGCCGCAGACGGCGCCCGAGTTCACGGCCGTCGGGTTTTTCTTCGGCCGGGCACTGCACCTCGCGCGGGGCACGCCGGTCGGCTTGATTCACAGTTCGTGGGGTGGCACGCCGGCGGAGGCGTGGACCAGCCGCGTAGGCCTGTCGCGGATACCTGAGTTTGCCGACAGCGTGGCCCGGCTCAAAAAATTCGCCAAGGCCCCCGCCGCAGCCCGCGCCGCCTACGAGCGCGATCTCGCGCAGTGGTTTGCGGCGAACGATCCGGGCTCGCGCGCTGCCGCACCCTGGAGCGCCGAGGCCTTCGATGCCGGCGCGTGGCCCGTGATGCGCCTGCCGGTTTTCTGGGAAAAAGCCGGCCTGCCCGATTTCGACGGTATCGTGTGGTTCCGTCGGGAAATTGACATACCCGCCGCGTGGGTCGGCCATGACGTCGAGCTGCATCTTGGCGCCATCGACGACGTCGACAGCACGTGGATCAACGGCCAGTTCGCCGGCAATACCGCCTTGTGGACCGCGCCGCGCGTGTATCGGCTGGCCGCGGGCACACTGAAAGCCGGCCGCAACGTCATCGCGATTCGGGTGCTCGACACCGGCGGTGGCGGCGGCATCTGGGGCGGAAGCGACGCGATGAAACTCGTGCGCGCCGACGATCCTGCCCAGACGATCGCGCTCGACGGCGACTGGCGCCACCAGGCGTCGCTCTTCTCGCACAACGCGCCCCCTCCTCCCATCGATGTCTCCGCGAGCTCGAGCGCTCCGACGGTGCTCTACAATGGCATGCTCGCGCCGCTCCAACCCTACGCGATGCGAGGTGTGATCTGGTATCAGGGAGAGGCCAACGCCAGCCAAGCCCAGCTCTATCGCCGGCTCTTCCCGAACCTCGTGGCCGACTGGCGTCGCACGTGGGGCCAGGGAGACTTTCCATTCCTCTACGTGCAGATC
>DASWVO010000011.1:0-5559 GCA_036406235.1 Opitutaceae bacterium | reverse complement strand
TTAGCGTGGAGATTGGAAAGCGGGATGTGTGCCGGGAGGCTTGCGAGGTCGTATATGCGCGGCGAGAACCAAGGCATGACTGTCGAAGAACGACTCGCACGGCATCTCTCGAAAACGCCGGATACGGCCCAGGCCAACTGGGTCGCCGCCAACGCCACCGTCGTCGGTGACGTGACGCTCGGCCCGAAGTCCAGCGTCTTCTACGGCGCCGTGCTGCGCGGCGACATCGCGCGCATCGTCGTCGGGGAGGGCTCCAATTTGCAGGACAACGTGATCGTCCACCTCGCCGACGATCTCGATGCCGTGATCGGCAACTGGTGCACGGTCGGCCACGGGGCGATCGTCCACGCCTGCACGATCGAGGACGAGTGCCTCATTGGCATGGGCGCAACGGTGCTCGACGGCGCGCGGATCGGCGCCCGCAGCATCGTCGGCGCGGGCGCGGTGGTGACGCCGCGCACGGTGATCCCGCCCGGTTCGATGGTGCTCGGCGCCCCGGCGAAAGTCGCCCGCGCACTCACCGCCGAGGAGCAGGCGGGCTTGAAGAAATGGGCGGAAAAATACGTCCACGTCTCCGCCGCGCACGCCGCGCGCGAGGCGGCCGGGGTGTAGCCGTCCGAGGTAGCGCGGTGCTTCAACCCGCGCTCCGGAGACGCCGCGAGCGGCGGGCTGAAGCACCGCGCTACGAATCGCGGGGCCGCGCCCCTATCGCTTCACAGGCGCACCATGCTCTGGACACGCGCGCAGGCGGTGTTTCAAGGTCCGCTCTCAGCCGTGCAGAGCGCGCTGTCCTCTTCTCAGAGGCCGCTGTCCACTTTGCAAAGTCCGCTGTCAGCCTTGCAAGGTCCGCTGTCGACATTGCAAAGCCCGCTGTCAGGTCCGCAAAGTCCGCTGTCAGCCCTGCAATCTCCGTCGGCGATAAAGCAAACTAATCTTCCTATAACGCAATCTTCTCTGTCTGGCATGCAAGGTCCGCTGTCCGACGTGCAAGGTCCGCTGTCGCCCCTGCAATGTCTGCTGGCGATCCTGCAAAGCCCGCTGTCGGGTCCGCAATGTCCGCTGTCGGCTCTGCAAAGTGGACTGCCGGCGCTGCAAGACGCGCTGTTCGTCATGCGAGCTGCATCGCCAGAGCGGCATTCGTGGTCCGGTCCCTGCCAAAGCTGAGTGGCTGTTATGAACTGTCCGTCGCCAGGCGCCTTGGCAGGTAGGGTCCGATCTCCGAGCGGGCCGCTTTGGCATGCGCAGTCCAAGACGGCCCGCTCGCAGGTCGGGCCCGACCCAGGATGGCGAGGTTTCCTGATAATTCTAGAGCGTGTCATGCACTTTCGCTCAGCCGCGTAGCGGCGATATGAGAGATAGGGGCAGGTTCTGTCCCTGTCCCTACCCCTATTGATCGATCCTCGCTACGCGAGGAGGATTACCGCCTCGACGCTGACATGCCGAACTTCATGACCGCCTTTGGAAAACTCAGCGCTCCAGCACGAGAAACGCATACCGCCAATTCGCATCCTGGCTCTCGCGGCGCGAGACCTCTCTCGGAAACTCCGCGCGCCAGTCCGGAAAAAACCGGTCGCCGGGCAGCTCGGCGTGCACGAGCGTGAGGTAAAGCCGTCCCGCCAGCGGCAGACCCTCCTCGTAGACCCGCTGGCCCCCGCAAAGGTAGACGTCGCCGCGCAAACGCTGGGCGCGCGCGATCGCCTCGGCCAGCGTCGGCGCGCAGGCAACGCCCTCGAGCGGCTCGTGCGTCACCACGACCACGTCGCGCTCCTTGCCGGCGCTCGGCCATTCCTCGAACGAATGCCGCCCCATGATCACCGTGTGCCCGCGCGTCTGCCCCTGGAAAAACGCCGTGTCTTCCGGAATCGACCACGGCAGATGGCCGGCGCGACCGATCACGCGGTTCTCGCTGCAGGCGACGATAATGTGGATTGGCTTTGGCACGCGACGCGCATACCACGCCGGCCATGCGATTAAAACTGTTTGTCGCCGGCGTCGTGTGCGCGGGCGTCGCACTCGCGTTGCCGCCGCTGTCTGCCGCCGACGCCGCGGCGCGCTATCAGGCGATCGTCGATGCCAGGGGCCGGCTCCCTGAGCCGGTGCGCGTCCAGCAGCTGTTCAAGGTGGGTTGGGAGATCGCGATGGAGGAGAATCCGGAGTTCGCGACGCTCGTCGGTTTTCCGGGGCAGGACCACCGCTGGACGGACCTTTCCCCCGAGGCGATCGCGCGGCGCCGGCAGATCCCGCATGCTGCGCTGGCGGCCGTGAACTCGATCGACCCGGCGGCGCTCGGGCCGATCGACCGCGTCAGCTACGAGCTCTTCAAGCAGCAGACCGAGCAGTTGATTGAGAGCGAGCGCTTCCCGCTGGAGCTGCTGCCGGTCAACCAGCTCGCGGGCGTGCAGCAGGACGCGGCGCAGACGCTCGCGTTCATGCCCAATCGCACCGTGCCGCAACTGGAGAACCAGCTCGCGCGCCTGCGCGCGCTGCCCCAGCGCATCGAGCAGACCATCGCGCTGCTCGAGCAGGGCCTGGCCCGTGGGGTCACGCCGCCGCAGATCGCGTTGCGCGACGTGCCCCAGCAGGTGCTCAACCAGATCGTCGACGACCCGCTCGCCAGCCCGCTCCTGCGTGGTTTCGCCTCGCTGCCGTCTTCGGTGCCCGGCGAAGAGCAGCAGCGCCTGCGGGGCGAGGCCGCCGCCGTCTATCGCGAGCAGGTCGTGCCCGCGTGGCAGAAGCTCCACGCGTATCTGGCCGATCACTACGTGCCGCGCGCCCGAAAGGCGATCGCCGCGACCGCGCTGCCCGACGGCGAGGCCTGGTATGCCTATCTCGTGCGCACCCAGACGACGACCGACCTCACGCCGCAACAGATCCACGAGATCGGCCTGCGCGAGGTGGCGCGCATCCGCGCCGGGATGGAGAAGGTGAAGGCGAGCACCGGGTTCACGGGCTCGCTCGCGGAGTTTTTCGCGTATCTGCGCACCGACCCGAAGTTCTACTTCACCGACAAGGCCGACCTGCTCCGCGCCTACCGCGACATCGCGAAGCGCGCCGATCCCGAGCTCATCAAGCTTTTCCGCACGCTGCCGCGCCTGCCGTATGGCGTGCTCCCTGTTCCCAGTTACGCGGAAAAGTCGCAGACCACCGCCTACTACTATCCCGGGGCCGCGGAGTCGGGCCGGCCCGGTTATTTCTTCGCCAACACCTATGCGCTGCACACGCGCCCGAAATGGGAGATGGAGGCGCTCACGCTGCACGAGGCTGTGCCCGGGCATCACCTGCAGATCGCGCTCGCGCAGGAGATCGAGGGTCTGCCGGAGTTCCGCGCGAAGTCGTGGGCCTACACCGCGTTTGTCGAAGGCTGGGGCCTTTACGCCGAGAGCCTGGGCGAGGAGATGGGCCTTTATCAGGATCCGTATTCAAAATTTGGACAACTCACCTACGAGATGTGGCGCGCGATCCGGCTCGTGACCGACACCGGCATGCACGCGCTCGGCTGGAGCCGCCAGCAGGCGATCGATTATTTCATGGCCAACGCCGGCAAGACCGAGAACGACATCGTGGTGGAGGTTGATCGCTATCTCGTGTGGCCCGGCCAGGCGCTCGCCTACAAGCTCGGCGAACTGAAGATCAAGGAGCTCCGCGCCGACGCCACCAGGGAGCTCGGCGCGAAGTTCGACGTGCGCGCCTTCCACGACGAAGTGCTGCGCCACGGCGCGATCCCGCTGGAGCTGCTCGAGCGCAACCTCCGCGCCTGGATGGCCGCGCAGCGGTAGGAAACCGTTAAAATTGCCAAAGTAGAACCAAGCGCGGCACCCTTTGGGAGCCGGCTGCCCAACGTAGCGCGGTGCTTCAGCCCGCACCCGTTGCGCTTTGAGCGCGGGCTGAAGCACCGCGGCACGGGACGGGCAATGCCGTCATCCCTGGCTCAGCGCCTCGAGCGCGCACAGCATGAGGGCGCTGCCGTTTTCGGTGCCGAGCTTCATCTGGCCCGCGATTGGACAGAAGCGGGCGGGACGCCCGCGCTCCCATCGCGCGCAAGCGCGCTACAAGCGTGGTGGCGAAGCGGTCCTCGATGCGGAAAAAATACCCGCTCTACCGCGCGAACGTCACCTCCACGGCGGCGCGCTCGAAATGCGCGGCGGCGAGCAGCGGCTCGGGGCGCATCGAGCCGAGCCGCGCGACCCAGCGGTCGGGGACGCGCTCGAGCCGTGTCGCCCACTGCGTGGCGATGTCGTTGTAGTAGGAGCGGGCGAGGGCGATGCGCTGCTCCGTCGAGACGAGTTCGCCCTGCAGCGCGGCGAAGCCTTCCTGCGCCACGAGCTGCGGATAGGTTTCGACGACCGCGCGCAGCTCCGAGGCGACGCCGTCGTAGTCGGGCCCGCTCACGCCCGGCGCCGTGGCCTGTCGTTGCGCGCGCAATACGGCCAGGGCGCGCTGGGTTTCGCGTTCGTGTCCGCTCAGCCCGGAGATCGCGGTGGCGAGGTTGGGGAGAAGATCGTTTCGCCGCTTCAATTGCACGTCGATGAGCGACCAGCCCTGGCGCACGCGTTCGCGGAGGCCGACGAGGCTGTTGTAGACCATCCACACCCAGCAGGCGCCCCACACGAGCAGGTAAACGCCGAGGCCGGCGGCGGCGAGCCCGGCGATGTGCGGCGTGGAAAGCAGGGCGTCGCCGGTGTTTGCCGAAAACCAAGCGCCGGCTCCGAGCGCCGCGAGCCCGACGGCCCACCAAAACCACGACCAGCCGGCGTAGCCGGATTGCACGTGCTCCTCCGCGCGGGTCGAGATGAGGAAAATCGCGGCGTTGCCGTCGGCGGCGATCTCCGGCGCGACGACGTCGTGGCGCTCGCGCGCCTGGCCGACGACATAAAGCGGCGCATGCAGCGGCACGCCGGTCTCGACGAAGCGACGGCGGTGATCGGAATGGGCGACGGCGCCGGCCGGGCCTTTTTCGTAATACAGCGGCTCGCCGCGCGAGACCGTCCGATCGAACAGCGTGTGCGGCTCGATCTTCGCTCCGCGCGGGTCGACGCGCACGGCGCCCGTGTCGTCGCGCAGGTAGAACAAGGTCGACTCGCCACCCTGCGCGACGGTGGTCCAGCCGCTCTCGCGGCGGGTGCGCGTGCGGCGTTTACCGTCCTTGTCGGTGCAGGTCTCGACGACGGTTCGCGACCAGTGCTCCTCGACGCGCCACGCGTAGTGGACGCATGGAGACGCGGCGAGATGGCTGGTGAGCGGAGCTTCGCATTCGGCGGAGCCCTTGAGCTCGACCAGGCCGATGAAGACACCGTGGGCCTTCGACGTGGGGAGGTCGTGGAGCAGGCGCTGCTTCCGGCGAAGGTGGAGGCTGGCCCAGAGGCAGGGGAGGCTGGCGGCGAAGCCGGCGGAAACCGGGACGACAACGTCGACGTTCATCGATTGCCCGCCTGTTCTGGAGCGGATCGCGGCGCCTGCCAAGCGCGCGGTCATTGCACAACGGCGAAATCTTTCCACCGATGTCGTGGGTTTTTTGTGGGTCGGGCTTCACGCCCGACCGTGCGCGGGAAACCTGTCGGG
>DASWVO010000010.1:0-2809 GCA_036406235.1 Opitutaceae bacterium | reverse complement strand
GCTGTACTCCACCTCGCTCGCCAACCTCCACTTCTGGTTGGGGCTCGTCGGCATCCTCCTGTACATCGGCGCCATGTGGACCAGCGGCATCATGCAGGGCCTGATGCTCAACGCCACGACCGAAGGCGGCACCGTCCTCGCGTATCCCAACTTCCTCGACACGCTCAACAGCATCCGGCTGCTCATGCTCATGCGGGTGATCGGCGGACTGCTCTACCTCGGCAGCTGGCTGATCCTCGCCTACGTCTTCTGGCGCACCGTGCGCGGCGCCCAGGCGGTCAACGGCACGGTCGAGATCTTCGCCGAAGCCGCGCCCGCCGACGAGCGGTTCGGCTTCCGCGGCACGTTCGTCAACGCCCCGACGCTCTTCACCATCCTCGGCGTCGGCTTCGCCACCATGTGGATGCTCGGCACCGACTTCGTCAGCGTCCTCGGGTTGATCGGCGCACTGGTCTGCTTCGTCGCCGGCTACGCGCTCTTCACTTCGCGCGGCAAATCCTGGGCCACGTGGTACGAGCGGCTGCTGCTCAACGCCCTGCCGTTCACCGTGCTCACCTTCATCGCCGTCGCCGCCGGCGGACTGATCCAGATCGTGCCCACCGTCATGGTCGAGAAGGCGCAGAACGTCGAGGACCGGATCCAGGTGGTCTACACGCCACTCGAACTCGCCGGCCGCGACATCTACGTCCGCGAGGGCTGCTACACCTGTCACTCGCAGATGGTCCGCACCCTCGTCCCCGACGTGCTCCGCTACGGCGAATACTCGCGGCTGGGCGAGTCGATCTACGACTATCCGTACCAATGGGGTTCGAAACGCACGGGCCCCGATCTGGCCCGCGTCGGCGGGAAGTATCCAAACATCTGGCACCTGCGGCATATGGAAAACCCGCGGTCGACCTCCGTCGGCTCCAACATGCCGAACTACCCGTGGCTCCTGCAGAACAACACCGACGTCGCGGCGCTGCCGGCGAAAATCCGCGTCCAGCAGATGCTCGGCGTGCCCTTCCCCGTGCAAAGCGCGCAGGAGATCTTCGACCAGGTGAAGGAGCAGTCCTCCTCCATCGCCAAGGACCTCCGCGCCGCCGGCGCGTACGTCGCACCGGAAAAGGAGATCATCGCGCTCACCGCGTACCTGCAGTCGCTCGGACGCTCCCAACCGGTCCAGCCGCAGGTCGCCGCCGCCGGATCGCAGGTCACCCAACGCTAGCTCCGTCCGCTCCATTCGGCTCTCACCTCTCAACCCACCTCCGAGCTCCCGGCTCTAGACTCTCAGCTCTCAGCTCTAGACTTTCAGCTCTAGACTCCCAGCTCTCCGCTCCCCCGTCCCTCCATGTTCAAGCGGCTCATCCTCGAAGAGTACACCGCGGTCTGTCTCGGCGTGGCGTTCGCCACGGCGGCGACGATCTTCTTCGCGTTCGTGTGGCGGGCGCTCCGGATGAGCCGCACGCAGGCCGACCGCTTCGCGCACCTGCCGTTCGCCTCCGACGGAGCAGACGCCAGCGTGGATCAGCCCGCCGCGCCGGACGACCCCGCCCGCCGGCCGTAGTTTCTTCCGCTCACCATGTCCCAAACCCAGCCTCCCCCTTCCTCCGTCGCGCACGACGATCAGGTCCGCGAGCACTCGTTCGACGGTATCCAGGAATACGATAAGCGCCTGCCCAACTGGTGGCTCGCCACGTTTTACGGCGCCATCGTGTTCTGGGTCGGCTTCTGGTTCTACTACGAGCGCGGCCGGATCGGCCCGGACAACGTGCAGCGGCTCGAGCAACAGATGGCCGCCATCGAAGCCGCCCGGCTCGCCTCGGCTCCCGCCGTCGACGACGCCAGCCTGTGGAAAATGAGCCGCAACGCCGTCTTCGTCGACGCCGGCCGCACCACGTTCGCCACCACGTGCGCGAGCTGCCACGCCGACAAGCTCACCGGCGGCATCGGCCCCAACCTGGTCGACAAGCTCTGGATCCACGGCGGCACGCCCACCGAGGTCTATCGGACGATCACCGATGGCGTGCTCGTCAAAGGCATGCCGGCGTGGGGTCCCGTGCTGGGCGCGAAGAAGGTCTCCGAAGTCGCCGCCTACATTCTCAGCTATCACCAGGAAGGTGAACCGGTCGAAAAACAGGAGGCCTGGACTCCGATCGCACCGCAAACCTGAGATGACCAGCCGTAGCGCGAACGCTCCTGCAGGTGGAGCCCGGCGCCCCCGCCGGACTGCCGCGCTTTCGCGCCCGCTCGATCCCGGCCGGGACCGCCGGCGCTCCGTTCGCCGCCAGCCGCGTTAGGCAGCTCCATGCCCGCCACCGTTCCACCGCACGCTCCGTCACCGCGATCGCTCGTGCCGTCGCTCGACTCGGTGACGACCATTCGCGCGGACGGCTCGCGGCCCTTTTTGTATCCATCGGACGCTCACGGCCGATTCGCCGCCGCCCGACGCTGGTCGGCGTTCCTGCTGATCGCCCTGTATCTCGCGTTGCCGTGGATCCCGATCAACGGCTACCCGGCCGTCTTTCTCGATATCGGCGAGCGGCGGTTCCATCTCTTCGGCACCACGTTGGCCGCGCAGGACCTGTGGCTTCTGTTCTTCCTCATCACCGGCGTTGGTTTCGGCCTGATCTTCGTGACGGCCCTCCTCGGTCGCGTGTGGTGCGGCTGGGCCTGCCCGCACACCGTCTTTCTCGATCACGTGTACCGCCGGATCGAGCGCTGGATCGACGGCGACGCGCCGACGCGTCGCGCGCTCGCCGCGGCTCCGCTGACGTTCAAGAAACTCGTCAAGCGCGTCACCAAGCACGCTCTCTACTTCCTCGTCTCC
>DASWVO010000009.1:0-18174 GCA_036406235.1 Opitutaceae bacterium | reverse complement strand
GGGTGGAAGCGCCGCTGGCCGCTGCGACGTCCGGCACCGTTTCGACGATTTCCTGTTTCATCGCATGACACCATCTCCCCGAGTACGGTCCACATTGGGTCGAATAGTTTTTGGCGGATCCCTGCTGGGACTGCTGCTGACGACGATGCGCGCCGGCGACTGGACGAAAATCACGACGCCGCATTTCACGGTCTTCTCGGAGGCCTCGGAAGGTCGCACGCGCGACTGGGCCGTCGAGTTCGAGCTGTTCCGGCGCGGCCTCGCGCACGTCGTGACGGTCGACGCCGCGCAGAGCGGGCCGGTCACCCTGGTGCTTTTCGGATCGGATCGCCGGCTGAAGCCGTTCAAGCCTCTCGAAAAGGGAAAGCCGTCGCGAGTGGCTGGATACTTCGTGCGCATTGCCGAGCGCAACATGATCGCGCTCAGCGTGGCGGGAGCGCGGGACGACGTGCGCGAGGTCATTTACCACGAGGGGGTCCATTGGTACCTCGCCGGCCTCGATCGCCGCCCCCCGGTCTGGCTCGAAGAGGGACTGGCCGAGGTGTTCGGGACGTTTGCCCTCCACGGCAACGCCTTCAGCTACGGCAATCCGCGGCCCGACTACGTCCGCCTCATTCGCGTCATGAGTCCGATGCCGATGACGCGCCTGGCCGAGTTGTCGCGGGGGACGATGCGCTACAACGGCGCCCATGAAAGTACGGCGCGTCTTTTCTACGCCCAGTCGTGGGCTGTGGTGCACCAACTGATGTTCGACGACGCGCTCAAAGGCCGCGAGGCGCTGCAGCGTCTGCTGCACCGGTCGATGGATGCGAACGACTCCGATGAGGCGATCGAAGCGGCGATGGGTTGCTCCTACGCCGAAACGGATGCCCGCCTGAACGATTACCTCCTGCGCCGTTCGTATCAGCGGCAACAGATCCCGTTTAATCGCGCGGAGATCGATGCCGGTTTTTCGCTGCAGCCGGTCGAGGACAGCGAGGTGGACCTCGTGCTGGGCGGCTTGCTGCTGGGGGTGGAGCGTCCCGACGAGGCGGCGCCGTATCTGCGCCGCGCCGCGGGCGCGCGCTTCGAGGACCCGAGCCCTTGGGAGCTGCTCGGCCAGATGGAGTGGATGCAAGGACATCGGGCCGAGGCCGCCTCGTATTTTGAGCAGGCGCTGGTGCGCGGAAGTCGCAGCGCCGTGACGCATCTATATCTCGGGCAGAGCGAGCTCGCGCCAGGCATGTTGTCGCGGGGAACGATCCAGAGCGCCGCGAGCCATTTTGCCGCGGCGATCCACGCGAATCCACGGCACGAAATCGCCTACGAGGGCCTCGCGACCACCACGACGATGTTGCGTGACGAGGCCGGTGCGGAAACGGAAGCGTTGCTGCGTCAGGGCGAGCAACGATTTCCCGCGAACCCGCGCCTGCAACTCGCGCTCGCGATGACCGAACTCAAATCGGGCAAAAGCGAAACGGCGGGGCGGCGATTGCAGCGCGTATTGGCGTCACCCGACCTCGACAACCCGACCGCCGCGTTCACGCGCGAACTCGTCGCGGAGTGGGAGCGAAAGGCGGAGGGAGCCAAAGCGCATGCAACGGCGCGGAGCACGCCGTAGCCACCCGGGGGCGTCCCAAAGAAAAGGCGGGCCCGCGCAGGGCCCGCCTCGGGAAAACGAACGCTTGGCGCGCCGCTCAGCTTGCGGCCGGGACGACCTTGATCGTCTGCACTTCGACGCGATCGATCGGCTGGCTCTTTTCGCGGCCGCCGGCGCCGAAGGTCACCGGCACGTTGGCGATGCGCTCGAGCACATCGTCGCCGCTGACGAGCTCGCCGAAGGCGGTGTATTGGCGGTCGAGGAAGCGCGCGTCGCCGTGGCAGATGAAGAACTGGCAGCCGGCGGAGTCAGGCTGCGCGGCCCGGGCCATCGAAATGACGCCGCGCACGTGCGGCTTCGCGTTGAACTCGGCCTTGATCTTGTAGCCCGGATCCCCCGTGCCGGGCAGCCCGTGAGCCCCGGCCTTGGTGTTGGGGCAGCCGCCCTGAATCATGAAGCCTTTGATGATGCGGTGAAAAGCGGTGCCGTCGTAAAATCCTTCGCGGGCGAGCTTCTTGAAATTCTCGACGGTCTTCGCAGCGACGTCGGGCCAGAACGCGATCGTCAGGTCGCCGTAGCTCGTGGTGATGACGGCGACTTCATTCGTGGAGGAGTTGGCTGTACTCATAAGGGGGCCAGCATCGCTGCCGGCCCGCGACACGCGCAAGAACCAATTTGACCGCGGCGCGCCGCCTGCTCTTGGTCGCGCCATGATGCTTGCACGCTTGTTGTTTTCGCTCGGACTGACTGCCGCGGGGGCGGCGCTCGCGGCCGAGCCGATCGCAGTGAAAGTGGTCGTCGTGGCCATGTTCGAGCCCGGGGCCGACACCGGCGACCGGCCGGGGGAGTTCCAGTTCTGGGTTGAGCGCGAGAAACTCGAAACGGTTTATCCGTTTCCCCAGGGCTACCGCGATCTGCGCTCGAACGCCGACGGCAGCGTGCTCGGCGTGGTGACCGGCGTGGGCACCGCGAAGAGCGCGGCGACGATCATGGCGCTGGGACTCGATCCGCGTTTCGATCTTTCCAAAGCCTACTGGCTCGTCGCCGGCATCGCGGGCGTCGATCCGCGCGACGCCTCGCTTGGCTCCGCCGCGTGGGCCGAGTGGCTCGTGGACGGCGACCTGTCGCACGAGATCGACGCGCGCGAGATTCCCGCCGGCTGGAACACCGGCTACATCCCGCTGCGGAAGAAAGCGCCCTACGAGCAGCCGGTCGACCGCAGCGAGGGCGAGGCCTACCGGTTGAATTCGCAACTGGTCGAGTGGGCGTATCAACTTACCAAGGACACGCCGCTGGCCGACACCGAACCGATGCAGAAGCGTCGCGCGCTCTACACCGGGTTTCCCAACGCGCAACGCCCTCCGTTCGTGCTGCGGGGCGACAATCTTTCCTCGATGACCTACTGGCACGGCGTGCACCTGAACCGGTGGGCCAACGACTGGGTCGGCTACTACAGCGAGGGCGCGGGCAACTACGTGACGACCGCGATGGAGGACACCGGCACATTGCAGTCCCTCACCTGGCTGGACCGCGCCGGCAAGGTCGACGTGCAACGCGTGCTCGTGCTCCGCACCGCGAGCAACTTCGACATGCAGTGGCCGGGCGGCGACGCCGCGGAGAGCCTGAGCGGGGAGAAGCTCGGCCCGGGCTACTCCGCGTATTTTCCCGCGCTCGAAGCGGCGCACGCCGTGGGCCGCCGCGTGGTGCACGCGCTGCTGGCGGATTGGGAAAAACACCGCGACGAGCTGCCGGGCGGGAAGTAAGGGCGGAGAGCTGAGAGCCTAGAGCCAAGAGCTGAGAGCACCGCGCCACGGGAAGGCGGACTCAGGTTTGAACTTTCCGGGCTAGAGCCAAGCGCCCAACAACGGCGCGACGCGCCGACATGGCGTTCGGTGCTTGCGGGCCGCCGCTCACAGCAGCGCGGCCATCGCCTCGGCCTCGCTGGTGATGCGGTTCGTCGTGAGGCGGGTGGCGGCGTGAACGTCGAAGGTTTGCTGATACAGCGAGAGCCGCTCGCGGATGGCGGCGAGCTCCGACCGCGTCGGATGCGCCGGGTCCCGCGCCGGCGGCAGCGCGCCGTAGCGCAGGAGGCAGGAGCTGAGCACGCGTTGCGCCTCGGCGGGCGTCATCTCCCCGGCGGCGATGAGCAGGTCGGCCGGGGACTTGTCGACTTTGCCGCCGCGCGCGAGCCGCACGACGGGCAGCCCCATGTGGATGACGCGGTGCAGCGCGGATTCCGTGCCGGGCAGGAGGGCGCCGTTGCGGTTGCCGATGGTGATGAAACCAGAAAGTGGATACGCTTCGATCAGCCGGGCGGTGCAGATCAACACCTCGAACTCGCTCGCGCCGTCGCGGGCGGCGTCGTCGGGGGACCAGGCGGCGCTCTCGACGACCGCCACCGCCGGCTGCACGTCGCTGCGGAGCTGGCCGTGCGCGTCCTTGAGGGACAGCTCGACGGGCTGCGTTGCCAGGCCGCGGCGGGCGAGGGCGGTGACCACGCGGGGCGCGGCTTCAGACTCAAGCAGGGCGGGAACGGTGACGATTTCGGCGGCCGGGAGGACGGTCGCGAGCGAGGCACAGACGGCGGCGACAACGGTGAGACGGCGCATGATTGCCGCTTCAAATAGCAGGCGATGTTCCGGCGCCGGCATATATGAAAAGAATTCGTCGCCGGCGGCGCGCTCTGCTCGGGCGAGCTTCCGCGCGGGCGCGAAAAAACCGGCTCCCTCGCGGGAGCCGGCGGCAAAGTGCACAGGGGCGGCCCGGGACGGGCCGTGAGCGGGCGGATCAGGAGGACGGCGGCTGCTTCCTCTCGGCGTCGTTGATCACGGCGCGGAGGACGGAGCGCACCTCGTTGGGCTGGCGGTCGAGCTGCGTGCGGCAGATCTCGAGGACGCGGGGGTGATGCGCGGCCGCGAAGGCGAGACCGACGCGGGCGCTGTCGCCCAGGTTGCCGCGGCCCATGCCGTCGAGGATGGCAGTGATGTGCTGCTCGCCGCCGGAGGCGAGAAACGCACCCCACTGCAGGTTCATCGACGAGTCGGAGAGGACCGGCGTCGCGCTGACGCTTTGGGACGGGGCGCTGGTGAGGCGATCGATGTCGGCGCGATAATCGGAGCCGGCGGCTGCGAGGCGGCGGAGGAGTTTCTCACCCTTCGGGTTGCCGGCATACCAGAGCGCGCTGGCGAGCAAACGCTGCTCGCTTTGCGGCAGCTCGCGGAAGTTCGCGAACCACGAGTCGACGCGCTCCGGGTTGGCCGCGAAGACCTGGCTGTAGAAGCCGATCGCCGTCGGGACGGCGCCGGGCTGCTCGAAATAACCGTCGCTGCTCAGGCCGTAGGTGGCGCGCACCACGAGGTCGGGCTGCGGGTTTTGGTAGTAGCTGTTCAGCCACTGTTCCCAGCGGCTGGAGGAAGCGGCGAAGGCGCCGCTGGACAGCGCGAGCACGAGGCTCGCGACACAGGCGAGTTTCTTAAGGTTCATGGAATGAAACGGACGATGGGTTGACTAGAACTTCCCAAAGGGGGTTTGGGATAAGCCCAACTTAAGCGCGGTTGGCGGAGGGTAAAGGCGCCTCACGCTGAAATGTTTTCATCGCATGCGCGTCCGCGCGACGGTACGGCGCCGCTGAAACTTTTGCATGCCGCTGCCGGTGACGCGTGCGCGGCACGTTTTCGGCTGATTGCACGCCGACGCCAATCGCCCGGCGACGGCCCTTTCCCGGCGGTCGCCTTCACCCGCGCATCTCACCATCATGTTGCCTCTTCGCTCCCTCCCGCGCCTGCGGCTCCTCGCGCTGTACGCCAGCGCCGTCACGGCCTTCGCCTCTGCCGCGCCGTTGTCCATCAACCATCACCTCCGCTCCGTTCCCGAGAACATGGTGTGGGGTTTCTTCGCTGCCGACACGCCGCCGGTGCTGCATGTGAAGTCGGGCGAGACCGTGAAGATCGACACCGTGAGCATGGGCGGGATGCGCGACGAGGATCCCGAGAAGTTTTTCGTCGAGCAGGGCATCCCTCTCGAGCTGGAGGTCGTGCAGGACATGCTCGCGCTGAAGAAGGCGCTCAAACCCTCCGGCATCCGCGGGCACCTCATGACCGGCCCGATCCACGTCGAAGGCGCCGAGCCGGGCGACGTGCTCGAGGTGCGCGTGGTCGACATCTGGTCGCGCGCGCCCTACGGCATCAACTCGGGCCGGCCGGGCTCGGGCGGCATCCCGGACGTCGTGCCACGCCCGTATCAGAAGGTGATCAAGTTCGACATGGAGCGCCGGGTGGGGATTTTTGCGCCGGGCATCGAGGTGCCGCTGGCGCCGTTTCAGGGCGTGCTCGGCGTCGCGCCGCGGGCTGAGCGCGGCAAGCTGAGCTCCTCGCCTCCGTATCCAGAAATTGGAGGCAATTTCGACAACAAGCACCTGACCAGGGGCGCGACCGTTTACCTGCCCGTGCAGGTGCCCGGCGCCCTGTTCCAGACCGGCGACCCGCATGCGGCGCAGGGCAACGGCGAGATCAGCATCACCGCGATCGAGAGCAGCAACACCGTGGTGCTCCAGTTCATCGTCCGCAAGGACCTCAAGGCCACGCGGGCGCCCTGGGCGGAGACGCCGACCCATTACATCTGCATGGGGCTCGACGTGGAGCTGAACCTCGCGATGCGCATGGCGATCATGGAGACGCTGGATTTTTTGAAAGCGAAAAAGAACCTGGATTTCTTCGACGCGCTCTCGCTCAGCAGCATCGCGGTCGATTTCGAGGTGACGCAGGTGGTCGACGGCACGAAGGGCATCCACGCGATGATCCCGAAGAAGCTCTTCACCGACGGCAGCACCGCCGGCTACTGGTTCAAGCCGGAGGCCGGCTCGTATGCGGGCCGTTGAGAGCACCCGCCCGCAAGGCCCCAGGACGCGCCTAGAGTGTGTTATGAAATGTCGGCTGCGATTGCCAGAGGTAGTGCGGTGCTTCAGCCCGCACTTGGGAACGCAACGAGCGCGGGCTGAAGCACAGCGCTACCGGAGTGCGTTCGAAAACGTGCAGAACACGCCCTAGCCCCCAGTTGCTCCGGTTGTAGTTTTTTCTCATTACACATGAGTTTCCCAGTCAAACGCACGCTCCTCCTGAGCGGAGTGATCGTCGTGGCTGCCGCGATCGCCGCGCCCAAAGTGATGCCACTGCTCAAGGTCCCGAAGCCGGCGGCCGCGCCGCGCCCGGATGTGCCCCGCACCGGCGGCGGCGCGCCCCTCCGCGTCACCACCGTCACCGTCAAGCCCGTGCCCTACGCCGAGACGGTCACCGCCACCGGCAGCCTGCGCGCGGAGGAGGGCGTGGAACTGCAGGCGGAAGTCTCCGGAAAAATCGTGGCGATCAATTTCAGCGAGGGCACGCGGGTGAAGAAGGGCGACCTGCTGCTCAAGATCAACGACGCCGACCTTCGGGCGACCCTCGCGCGGGCCGCCTCGCGAAAGCAGCTCGCCGACCTCAAGGAACGCCGCCTGGGGTCCCTGCTCAAGGACGGCGGCGTGCGCCAGGAGGACTACGACACGGCGGTCAACGAAGTGAACGTCCAGAAGGCCGAGATGGAGCTCACGCAGGCGCAGATCGCGAAGACGGAGATTCGCGCGCCGTTCGACGGCGTGATCGGTCTGCGGTTCGTGAGCGAAGGCGCCTTCATCACCGCCACCGCCAACGCCACGGTGCGCATCGCCACGCTGCAGGCGATCGATCACTTGAAGATCGATTTTTCGCTGCCGGAAAAATACGCCTACCGGCTGCGCGCGGGCAGTCCGATCACGTTCACCGTCGCCGGCGGCGACCAGCGGTATTCAGGCGAGATCTACGCGTTCGAGCCGCGCATCGACGTGGCGACCCGCACCGTGCTCGTGCGCGCGCTGTGTCCGAACGAGGGGGCGCGTCTCCTGCCGGGTGCGTTCGCCAACGTGGAGCTGACCTTGTCGCAGATCGCGGATGCGATCCTGGTGCCGTCGGTCGCGGTCGTGCCCGGGCTCAACGAGAAAAACGTGTTTGTCGTCGAGGAGGGGAAAGCCGTACGGCGCCCGGTTGAAACCGGCACGCGCACCGCCTCCGCCGTGCAGATTCTCGCCGGCCTCAAGCCCGGCGACGTGGTCATCACCTCGGGCATCCAGCAACTTCGCGCCGGCCTGCCGGTGGCGGTCGCCGGCGGCGCGGGCGAGGCAAAGGCGGACGGCTCGCCCGTTGCGCCTGCCGCCACGAATTCGAGTCTCCGCGCCGCCACGCCGAAGCCGGTCGTCGCGGTCGAGTGAGTTTTTCTTGGGCGCGTGATGTACTTTTTCGAACGCCTTACCCTCGTGCGGTGCTTGCTCGCCTCGCTGCCCGCAAGTGGGCACCCGCTCGGCTCACCCTTCGCTGCTCTCAGGGCTGCCGCCATCTCCGCGCTGCCGCGCAACGTTAACGACAGCCTCTAAACCGTTTTCCTCCCCGCCGTGACCCTCGCCGAAATCAGCATCCGCCGCCCCGTGCTGGCGATCGTGTTGTCCCTGTTCATCACGATCTTTGGCGCCATCAGCTTCCTGCGTCTCGGCGTCCGTGAATATCCGGCGGTCGATCCGCCCACGATCACGATTACGACCGCCTACGCCGGCGCGGCCGCCGACGTGATCCAGGCGCAGATCACCGAACCGATCGAGGAGGCGATCAACTCCGTCTCCGGCATCCGCACGCTCACCTCGACCAGCCGCGAGGGCTCCAGCCAGATCGTCGCCGAGTTCACGCTCGACACCGATCTGGACACGGCGGCGAGCGACGTGCGCGACCAGCTTTCCCGTGCCGTGCGCAACCTGCCGGCCGACGCCAATCCGCCGGTGATCAACAAGGCCAACGCCGACTCGATGCCGATCTTCGGCCTGTCGCTCAGCAGCAGCACGCGTACGCCGTTGGAACTCTCCGCCTACGCCGACAGCCTGCGCGAGCGACTCCAGACCGTGCCGGGCATCGCGTCGGTCGACCAGCCCGCCGAGAAGCGTTACGCGATGCGCCTCTGGATGGATCCGGAGAAACTCGCGGCCTACAACCTTACGCCGCTCGACGTCCGGCAGGCGCTCAACCGCGAAAACATCGAGCTGCCCTCCGGCCGCATCGAGGGGGAGAGCATCGAGCTCCCGATCAAGACGCTGTCGCGGCTCTACACGGCCGAGGAGTTCAACGCCATTGTCGTCAAGCGCCAGGAGGACCGCATCGTGCGGTTCCGCGACGTCGGCTATGCCGAGCTCGGGCCGCAGAACGAGCGCTCCTCGCTCAAGTCGGGCAGCACGCCGATCGCGGGCCTGTATTTCAAGCCACAGCCGGGCGCCAACCAGATCGACATCGTCGACGAGCTCCTCCGCCGGCTCGATCAGATCAGAAAGGAGGTGCCGGCGGACATCACCGTCGAAGTGGCGTATGACAATACCGGTTACGTCCGCCGCTCGATCAGCGAAGTGGAGGAGACGATCGTCATCGCGTTTGGACTGGTCGTGCTGGTGGTCTTCGCGTTCTTCCGCGAATGGCGCACGACACTCATCCCCGTGGCGGCGATCCCCGTCTCCATCATCGGCGCGTTTTTCATCATGGAGGTGGCGGGATTTTCGATCAACGTGCTCACCCTCCTCGGCATCGTGCTCGCGATCGGCCTGGTGGTGGACGACGCGATCGTCGTCCTCGAAAACATCTACTCCAAAATCGAGAATGGCGTCCCGCCGATCGAGGCCGGCATCGCCGGCACGAAGGAGATATTCATGGCCGTGATCGCGACGACGATCACGCTCGCGGTGGTGTTCCTTCCGCTCCTTTTCATGGGCGGGCTCTCGGGCCGCCTGTTTCGCGAATTCGGCGTGACCATTTCGGGCGCGGTGCTGATCTCCGCGTTCGTCGCGTTGACGCTCACGCCGATGCTCAGCTCGCGCCTGCTTCGCAGCCACGGGGGCCACGGCTGGTTGTTTCGGAAGACCGAGCCGCTCTTCGTCGGGCTCGACGCGGCCTACGCGCGCGGGCTGGCTGGTTTTCTGAAGTGGCGCCTGCTCGCGCCGGCGATCCTGGTGGGGGCGTGCGGGGTCATTTATCTCTTGATGGGCGCGTTGCCGCGGGAGCTGTCGCCCCTGGAGGACCGCGGTCGCGTCTGGGTGCGCGCGACCGCGCCGGAGGGCGTGAGCTACGACTACATGGCGAATTACATGGACGACGTCTCGAAGATCGTCACCGAGCGCGTTCCCGAGGCGCACGTCACGATGACCCAGGTGCCGGGCGGCGGGGGCGCGCCGGGGGTGCAGGGTTCGGTCAACAACGGGTTCGTGCGCGTTTTCCTGAAGGACAAGGAAGAACGCGCCCGCTCGCAGCAGGAGATCGCCGAGGATCTGATCGGTGCCACGCGCGGGCTCACCGGCGCGCGCATCAACGTCGTGCAGGAACCGAGCATCGGCGAGCGCCGCGCGGGGGGCGGCGTCTCCGTGCAATTCGTGATCCAGGCACCGACGATCGACGCGCTGCAGGAGGTCCTGCCGGCGTTCCTCGATGAAGCGCGGCGGCGCCCGGAGTTCTCGTTCGTCGACAGCGATCTGAAATTCAGCAAGCCGGAAGTGCGCGTGGCGATCAACCGCGACAAGGCGCAGACGCTCGGCGTGACGGCCGACGACATCGCGCGCACGCTGCAGGCCGCGTTCAGCGGGCAGCGCTTCGGCTACTTCATCCTCGACGGCAAGCAATACGAGGTTGTCGGCCAGCTCACGCGCGACTTCCGCAGTCGTCCCGACGCGCTGGGCAATCTGTCGGTGCGCAGCGCGAGCGGCGAGGCGGTGCGTCTCGACAACCTGGTGTCGTTCGAGGAGAGCAGCTCGCCGCCCGAGCTGTATCGTTTTAATCGCTACGTGGCGGCGACGATCACGGGCAACCTCGCGCGCGGTCGCGCGATGGACGAGGGGATCGCGGCGATGGAGGGCATCGCGCGCGCCACGCTCGACGACCGGTTCACGACCGCGCTGGCGGGCGCCTCGCGCGATTTCGTGGAGAGCTCCTCGTCGCTCGGCTATGTCTTTGTCCTTGCGCTGGTGCTGATCTACCTCGTGCTCGCGGCGCAGTTCGAAAGCTTCCGCGACCCGTTTACGATCATGCTCACGGTGCCGCTTGCGCTCGTGGGGGCGTTGTTCGCGCTGTGGTATTTCAATCAGACCCTGAACATTTTTTCGCAGATCGGGCTCATCATGCTCATCGGGCTCGTGACGAAGAACGGCATCCTGATCGTCGAATTCGCCAACCAGCGCCGAGAGTCGGGCATCCTCGATCCGCTCGCCGCGGTGCAGGAGGCGGCGACCGCGCGGCTGCGGCCGATCTTGATGACGACGTTGGCGACGATCCTCGGGATCGTGCCGATCGCCCTCGCACTCGGCGCGGGCGCGGAGAGCCGGGTGTCGATGGGCATCGCCGTCATCGGCGGGCTGCTCGTCGGCGGCGCGCTCACGCTCTACGTGATCCCGGCGTTTTACGTTCTCGTCGCTGGCCGCAGGGCGCGGCACTCCGCGCCGGCCGCCGCCGGCGAACCGGCGATCGTCGTGGCTTCCACTCAGCGCGGATGAGGTCCCTTACAACAATTGATCGATGGCGACGATCCCCGGCACGTTGCGGAAATGTTTGTCGAAGGTGAGCACGGTGGCCCCGTGCTCGATCGCGCATGCGGCGATCGCGAGGTCCGTCGCGGGGATGATCTCGCCACGACGATCCATTTCCCACGCGAGCCCGGCGGCGCGCCGCCACCCCGCCGGTGTGAGGTTGAGAAAGTGCATCGTCGCGAAGCGTTCGTCGAAAAACGCACGCACGGCCGGATTGCTGCGCCCGCGCAACACTTCCATCCACACGATGCCACAGACGGCGAAATCGTAGCGCTCGACGAGCTTGTCCAGCGTTTCGAACGGCTGCCGGCGCTGCGTCAGGTGTGTGATGTAGAAGCTGCTGTCAACGAGCACCAGATTGCTCATCGGCGGGCGGCGGCTCGGGGTTTTCCGATGGGGGTGGCGCAGGAGGCTCATTCAACTGCCACGACGCCTGCCGGCGCTTGTGCCACTCGGCCATCGCTGCATCCCAGCGCTTGATCGAGTCGGGATCGATGTCGGGTGGATCAAACTGATCCGAAGGCTTGGAGGCCGCTTCCGCGTCCCACTGCTCCGGCGTGAGCTCCAGCGGCTGCGCGAACAGCTTCCGTTGCTTGTGCCGACGCGCCATCTCCTTCAGGGCGATCTCGACCGCCTGTGTCTTGGACTTCGCCCCCGTGATCTCCATCACCTGCGCGAGCACGTCTTCGTCGATGTGCATCGTCATCTTCATGGTCCACTCAATCGGTATGGCACGCGTGCCATACTGCAATCCGCGAGTATGGGATAAATGCCAACTGTCGATTTTGTAAGATAAAGCGGAAGCTGGCCTTCGCATCTTCCTTCGGGAGCGGGAACCGAATCTGACGGGCCGAATTGCAGATCGTTGTCTTGTGGCGGTCGGCTTGAATCAGTCGAAGCGCGGCAATCGACCCGCGTTGCTGCGTTTTCGTTTACCTCAACCCCTGCTGCCTGCATGAACGCGTTTTCCGCCTCCCGCGCGAGGCTCCGTGGTTATGTGATTTCGTCAGCGTTGCTGCTGTTCGCCAGCCGGTCCGACGCGCTGCCGGCCTTTCCCGGCGCCGAGGGCTTCGGTGCCAATGCGACCGGCGGACGAGGAGGTAGCGTGTATGTCGTGACGAATCTCAACGACAGCGGCGCGGGGTCCTTTCGCGACGCCGTCAGCCAGCCCAACCGCACGGTCGTCTTTGCCGTCGGCGGGATCATTCGCATCAACAGTCCCGTCGTGGTCCGCAGCAATCTCACGATCGCCGGCCAGACGGCGCCGGGGGAGGGCGTGACGATCTACGGCAACCGCGTCTCGTTTTCCGACGCGAGCAACACGATCGTGCGCTACCTGCGGTTCCGCCAGGGCATCAACGGAGACAGCGGCTCCGACGCGGTCGGCATCGCCTCGGGCCACGACATGATCTTCGACCACGTATCCGCATCCTGGGGACGCGACGAGACGTTCTCGATCAGCGGCTCGGCGATCAGTAACATCACGCTGCAGGACTGCATCATCGGCCAGGGGCTGCTCCTGCATTCCGCGGGCGGGCTGATGCAGACGGACGGCGGCGTGAGCATCTTTCGCTGCCTTTACACCGACAACTGGATGCGCAACCCCAAGGTCAAGGGCGTGAACGACTACGCCAACAACGTCGTTTACAACTGGGGCGGGGGCGGCGGCTACATCCCGGCGGGCGACTCGGCCGGGCTCTCCTACGCGAACGTCGTGGGCAATTACTTCATCGCCGGGCCCAACACCGTCGACGGCCCCTTCAAGACCGGCAATGCCAACTTTCATCTCTACGCCGCCGGCAATCTCCAGGACACCGATCGCGACGGCGCCCTCGACGGCGTGTCGGTGCCGGTCTCGTCGTTCTCGACGCTGACGCTCGTCGACACGGCTTATGCGTATCCGCCCGTTGCTACGCTCCTCAGCCCGGCGCAGGCCTACGCCCATGTCGTTGCTCACGCGGGTGCCTCGCTCCACCGCGACCCGGCCGACCTGACGATGATCGACGAGCTGACTTCGCTCGGCACGCGTGGCGCACACATCACAACCGAGGCTGAGGTCGGAGGCATCGGCGCGCTCGCCGGCGGGCTTGCGCCGGCCGACGGCGATGCCGACGGCATGCCCGACTGGTGGGAAGAGGCCGCCGGCCACGACCTGCTCGTCGCCGATCACAATGGCGACGCGAATGGCGACGGCTATACGAACCTCGAAAACTACCTCAACGCCCTGGCGATCGCCGGGGTGCCGGCGGTGACCATCGACACCATCGACTCGGACACGGGCGCATTTGCCGACGACGGTATCACTGCCGACACGACGATCGCGCTGCGCGGCATGGCGCTGCCAGGGGCGACGATCACGTTGGCGCGCGCCGATCTTGGCGCGATCGGCACGACGACGGCCGATGGCGCCGGGCAGTGGAGCTTCGCGCTCGGCGCGGCGCTCGCCGAGCGCTACTACGCCTTCACGGCGACGGCCGAATTGCCGACGGGCCAAGCCTCGCCGTCCACCCGCGCCTTTGTCGTCCGCGTCGACACGACGCCGGCCGAACCGCCGGTGGTCACGAGTCTCGTCCTCACGCCATCGGTGTCCGTCAACGGCTCGGCAAAGCCGGGCGACGCGATCACGGTGTCTCTCGCGGGGGCGGGCGTGGTGGGCACGGCCGTGGCTGACGGGTTGGGCAACTGGAGTGCGCCTTACGCCGGACCGCCCCTTGGTTCCGGCGTGCACACGTTCACGGCGTCGGCGGTCGATCTCGCCGGCAACGCCGGCTCGCCCTCCGAGTCCTATGTCGTCGACACCAGCCTGGCGGCGCCGGTTTTCGCTGGAGTCACCAGCGACACCGGTGCCTCTGCGAACGATCGTATCACCACTGACACTACACTAGTCTTCGCCGGCACGAGCGGGCCCGACACGGCGATCGCCATCAACCGGTCCGGCGTCGGTGTCGTGGGCACGGTGGCAGCCGATGGGGAGGGGAACTGGAGCTTCGACTACACGGCGACGACGCTGGGCGTGGGGGCGCATACCTTCAGCGCCACGGCGGCGGTGGGGGAAAACTCAAGCCCCGCCTCCGAGCCGTTTGTCGTTACCATCGACACTGTGCGTCCGTCGGTCAGCTCGATCCGCCGGTTGACGCCTTCGACTGCGGCCACGACCGCGAACTCGCTCATCTATCGGGTCACGTTCAGTGAAAGTGTCGGGGGTGTGGATGCGGCCGATTTCGCTCTCACGCTCTCCGGGGTCACCGCGGTCATCGCCTCCGTTGCGCCGGTGAATGCGGCGACGTACGACGTCTCCCTCAACGGCGTGGCTGGGGACGGGACGGTGCGCCTCGACTTGCGGAGCAGCGGCACCGGCATCGTCGACATCGCGGGCAACCCTGTTTCTGGCGGCTACACGGCCGGCCAGCTTTATACGATCCGGCTGCCGGGCAGTGGCGTGTGGACCTCGTTTGAGACCGGCGGTGTGTGGAGCGACGCGGCCAACTGGGAGGCGGGCACGATCGCGGGCGGCGCCGGCACGACCGCCGATTTCGGTACGCTCGATCTGGATACCGACGTCACCGTCGTGCTCGACGGGCCGCGCACGCTCGGACGGCTCGTCTTTGGCGACAACGATTCGTCGTCGCCGGCGAGTTGGACGCTTACGAACGGCGGAGCGCCGGCGAACACGCTTGCCCTCAGCGCGGCGGCCGGCGCGCCCACCATCGAGGTCACCGCCACGGGGACGGGCGCCGAGTATGACATTTCGCTCGCGGCCTCCGCGACGCCCGCGGCGGTCGACGTGCGTCTCACGGGCACCACGGGCCTGACGAAGTCGGGCCTCGGCACCGCCATGCTCACGCAAGCGAACGCCATCAGCGGCCCGCTCACCGTCGCGAAGGGGTTTTTGAAGGTCGGCGCCGGGGGCGCGCTGGCGCCCGCCACGACGGCGATTGCGGTCAGTTCGCAACTGCACGTGCAGGGTGGCGAGTTCAGCACCACCGGTGACGTCGCCATCACCTCGGGCGGAAACTCCGGCATCGTCGTCAGCGGTGGCACCGCGCAATTTAACGCGATCGTTCCGTCCAACGCCCGCAACCCCGTCGTCAAGATCACGGGCGGCTCGCTCACGGCGTCTAGCCTCATGTTCCAGCGCAGCGCCGACGCGGCGAACATGTACGGCGTCGGTCTGGTGGTGCAGGGCGGCGAGGCGACGATCGGCACCGTGGGGCTCGGCACCAACAACTCGTGGGGGGCGATGTCGGTCGAGGGCGGCAGCCTCACGGTCACCGGCCCGCTCTGGGTCGGCTGGCAGGCGACCGCCGGCCGTGGCGGACAGGTGCGCGTGACCGGCGGCGTGTTTCGCGCGACCGATCCGGTTGACGGGGTGGTGCTTTCGCGCCGGCACGCCGGCGGCAACGCCAACAACGTCGCCCACCTCAATCTCCTCGGCGGCATCGGTATCCTGGAAAAACTTACACTCGGTTACGACGAAACCGTGAACGCCGGCTCGGCGACGGTGACGCTTGACGGCGGCGCGCTTTACCTCGGGGCGGGCGGCCTCGTCAAAAAGGGCACGGGCGCCTTCGCCGCGACGGTGAACCTGGTGCGGGGGACGCTCGGCGCGCGGACGGATTGGACGAGCGCCGTGCCGTTGAACCTGCCGGCCGGCAACGGGCTCGTCATCGCCGCCGAGGATCCGACTGGCATGCCGCACGACATCGCACTGCACGGTCCGCTGGCCGGAGCGGGCGGGTTTGCGAAAGCGGGCGGCGGCACGCTGACGCTGGCTGGCGCCAGCACCTACACGGGCGCGACGACGGTCGAGGCGGGCACGCTGCGCGTGGACGGGCAGGTTGCCGCGGCGGGCGGAATCGCTGTGCGCTCGGGAGCCGTCCTGACGGGCCAGGGCGGGCTCGGCGGGCCGGTGGCGCTGGCGAGCGGCGGGACCGTCGCGCCGGATGCGGCTACCCTCACCGCCGGCGCACTCGACTGGGCGGCCGGCGGGAGGGTCCGGCTCGAGCTCGGATCCGGCCGGCTTGTGCTCGACGGCGCGCTCGGCGGAACCGGGCCCGCGGGCGGCTCGCGCGAGTTTGTTTTCCGCACGCCGGCCCCGGCTCCGGTCGACACCGTGTATCCGGTCGTCAGGTACGCGACGAGCAACCTGCCTTTGAACATGTTCACCTATACGGGTCTCGACGGCTATCTCGGAGCCTTCGAGGAGGCCTCCGGTGAGCTCCGTTTCCGGATCACCGGCGCAGGCGCCTCGGCGCACTACACGCACTGGGCGTACCTCGCGGGGCTGCCAGGTGATCGGCGTGCGCCGGAGGACGACCCCGACGGTGACGGCGCGCCCAACCTCCTCGAGTTTGTCCTCGCGACGGATCCGCTCGCGGGTGAGGCGGCGTCGATCGCGGCGCTGACGGTTCTGGTCGAGGGCGTCGAATACCCCGCGATCCGTTTTGTCCGCCGCCAGGACATCGGCGGAGTGACGGTCGCGGTGCAGGCCTCTGCGAGCCTGGAGTTTGGCGCCCTGCTGCCGACGACCGAGGTCTCCGCGACGCCGCAGGGCGACGGCACCGATCTCGTTGTCGTGCGTTCGACCACACCACTGAGCAACGAGGCGCGTCAGTTCCTGCGCGTGATCGCCCATTTTCCCGTCAATTGAACCTCAATCGCCCGTCATGAAATCCAATCGTCTCATCCGCTCGTCGCTGCTGCTGCTCGGCACCAGCCTCTCTGTTCCGCTCCCCGCGCAGGTCTCGGTCGCGTCCGCGCCGGTGGGAGTGTTGTCGACTTCGATCAAACGCGAGGAAAGCGGACTCGCGTTTCCGCTCCTTGCGCGCGAGGTGCTGGTCGCGACGGCGACGGGCAACACGGGCGGCGTGTTGTCGTTTCCCGCGGATCACGCGAACCTCGGCGCGCTGCTCACGGCGTCCGGCCGTTATTACGTGGAGGTGCTTTCGGGGCCCTTCGAGGGCGAGCGCCTCGACGTGGACACGGCGGCGACGATCGCGGCGGGCGACGCCGCGGTGACGTTGAGTTTCGGTTCCGGCACCCACAGCACGCTTTCAACCCTCGCGGCCGGTGCGCTCGCGGGCGCGCGTTGCGCGCTGCGCCCGCACATGACACTGGCGGCGCTGAAGTCGATGTTCACGCCGGCCCTCAAGGGCGACAACACCGCCTCGAAAGCCGACGGCGTGCAGCTCTACGGGCCGGGCGGCTTTGATTTCTTCTATCTGCGCGGGGATGGCGTGACGTGGCGGAAGGCCGGTGGCGGCACGGCCGACCTGCGCAATCTCGTCATTCCGCCCGACGTGGGCGTGCTGCTCGAACTGCGGTCGGGCGGAAAACGCTGGACGCACACCGGGCGGGTGCGCACGAACGCGTTCCGCAAAAATCTCCGGGCGGGCCTGCAGGCGTTTGCGACGGGTTTTCCGGTCGATCTGTCGCCGCTCGACGTCGGCGCGTTCGTGGACACTTCGGTGCCGGCCGCCGAGCGCTGGACCGGAAACGAAAGCGTCGGCATGGCGGATCGGTTTCAGGTCTTCTTCGACACCTACTCGACACCGCACGCTTTGTATTACCTTCGTGGAGACGGCACGAGCTGGCGTTCGACGACGAGCACGACGAACGTCGCCGCGACTCCAATCCTCGGGGCGACGGCGATGCAGCTCGTGCGGCGGGTGAACCCCGACGGCGGGTACGTCATTCTTCCGCCGATTGACGTGGCGCCATGACGCGAGTGGCGCCGCGTAGCGGCGATTCGACCGTAGCCGTGGGCTTCTTCAGCCCACGGTTTTCAGTGGGGGGCAAAGCGTCGCGTAGTGACGCCTGACGCATACGTTTCAGGCGTCGCTACTGTAGTGTCCCACAAATAAGTGCCCATAAGCGCGGGCGAAAATCGGACCGCGGTTCAGGTGCTGGCGGTGCGGCGTTTGGGCAGACTGCGGCCCGGTCTGATCTGCTCGAGGCGTTGGCGAGCGCGGGCGATTTTCTCGAG
>DASWVO010000008.1:0-3347 GCA_036406235.1 Opitutaceae bacterium | reverse complement strand
GGTTATGAGCCCCTCCTTGAAGCTCTCATACGCGACCGCTGCGTTTTGCGAGGTCACTCGATGCGCTGATCAGATCTAAACGCGGAGACCGCGGAGCGCGCGGAGTTATCGGCTTGGCTAATGTCGCCTGCGCTCGGTACTCCGCGTCCTCCGCGTTCTCTGCGTTTCCAAATTTCGCGGATCGGGGTTACAGCTGCGCAGTCGGCTCAGCCGTCCGGATTCAATCGGTTGTTGCGCACGGTGACCGCATTTGCGATTTCGCGTGCGCACCCACCACCCTGCCATGCTTCCGCTCCGCACCCTGCTGATCGGCCTCCTCGGCTTTTTCATCGCGCCCTGCAGCCGCGCACAACTCGTTCTGGTCGCCTACGACGGTTTCGACTACGCGACCGGCGCCGTGGACGGACAGAACGGCGGCAGCGGCTGGTCCGGCGCCTGGGACTGGGAATATACGTCAGGCTCGAGCCTGACGGTCAGCGCGAGCGGGCTGTCGTATTCAGGTCTGGATACGACCGACGGCAGCGTCACCTGGGCCTCGGGCGGCAATGGGATCAGCCAGGCGTCGCGTTCGCTTGCGCTGGTGGACAGCGGCGTAGTCTATCTCCAGTTCCTGGGGCAGTTCGGCTCCTCCAGCGGAGGCGGCACGCCCAACATCCGGCTTTACGCCGGCAACGCTCTGACGGGCGGTTTTGGCGCCAATGGCGGAGACTACGGCGGAGTGGTTTCGATTCTGGATACGAACCTGAATCCTGCCTCCGACGGTTCGTCGTCCAGCTCGGCCAGCCTGTCCGCCCTCAACCTCGTCGTGGCGCGCATCGATTACACGAACAACGAAACGCGCCTGTGGACGAATCCCAACCTCTCGACGTTCGACTATCTCAACCCCTCAGCGGCCGATGCCACCTATGCCGGGCTCGCCCCGGCCTTCGACAAGATCGCGATCTACACGAGATATCCCGGCACGGTTGATGAAATCGGCGTGTACACGGCGATTCCCGAGCCGGCCCACACCACGACCGCGATCGCCATGCTGGCGCTGCTGGGGCTTGGAGCCATCAGGCTTCGGCAAGCCCGTCGGCAGGCCGCTCACCGCACTCCGAACGCGGCGAGCATTACCGGCTGCTGAGCGGCAAACGGATGATCGCAAGGCTCCATAAAGAAAGAAGCCGAACGCCGTAACCCATTTCCCACGCCTCAGCGGCTTCGCTCGGCGCAGGTATTCCGGCGTGCGTGCGCGATCTCGGCAGCGGTTGCTCGCTCGGCCGCGGCGGGGCGCCGCGGCTCCAGGGCGAGCGCCGGCGCGGTTCAATGGAGACGCGGCGCCCCCGCCGCGTTTGTTGCCGAGGCGCTTCCGCGCTACGCGCGGGGCCTGCCTACAAGGGGCAGTCCTACCGCTCTCCGTTCCCGCTCTCGACTCTCGGCTCTCAATCTTCACCCTCCCTCACCGTCCCCCATGAAAACCAAAAACCTCCTCGTCCTGATTCTTGTTCTCGCCGGTCTCGCGCCCCTCGCCCACGCGCGGGCCGACAAATCGCTGCTCGGCGAAGCACTGCCGGCCCTCAAGGTCGAATATCTCGCTGCCAAGCCCGAGCTCGCCGGCAAGCCCATGATCCTGGAGTTCTGGGCCACGTGGTGCCCGCCCTGCCGCAAGAGCATTCCCCACCTCAACGAGCTCCATTCAAAATACCAGTCCCGCGGCCTGGTGATCGTCGGCGTGACCAAGGAGGAGAAGAAGGTCGTCAAAGATTTCCTGAAGAAGATGCCGATGGCCTATTTTCCAGCGA
Organism: Opitutaceae bacterium; assembly: GCA_036406235.1. Taxonomy (GTDB): domain Bacteria; phylum Verrucomicrobiota; class Verrucomicrobiia; order Opitutales; family Opitutaceae; genus DASWVO01. The sequence continues at coordinate 1,563 of DASWVO010000008.1, read as the reverse complement.
TCGACAAAGGCGGCGCCCTGAACAAACACTTCGGCGTCACCGGCATTCCCCACGCCGTCCTCGTCGACAAGTCCGGCAAGATCGTCTGGGAGGGCCACCCGCTTTCCCTCACCGACAAGCAAATCGCGAAGGTGCTGGAGTAATAGGGCAAGGCGACCGGAGGGCGCACGCGCTGCTCGATCCCGAAGACGCACGAGCGGTGCTCTCTCGCTAAAAACAGGAAATTCAGTTCAACCAACTGCGCCCGTCCCGGGTAGCCCGGCTTTGCGAGCGCTTGAGGGACGCCATTTGACCGCCGATCGCGCAGATGCGGCAGATGCGCTGACCGGTATTCATCTGCGTACATCCGCGCAATCTGCGGTTCTCTGTTTTTTCGTTCGGATTCCGGCGCGCATGCGTCGCCTCTACAGCTGTCGCTCGCTCGGCCGCGGCGGGGGCGCCGCAGCTCCAAGGTCAGCACACGTGCGGTGCAATGGGGACGCGGCGCCCTCGCCGCGTCTGTCGGCGGATTCCCTGTAACTTTTTTGCGGATGCCGGGTTTTCCGTGTATCCGCCATGCTCCCGGAACTTCGCCTCTCCCTGCGTGCCTTGGCGAAGGCGCGCGGGTTCGCGTTCGTCGCCATCCTCACGCTCGGCGTCGGTATCGGCGCCAGCACGACGATCTTCAGCGCCCTTCGCGCGCTCGTCATCTCGCCGTTCCCCAACCCGGACGCCGATCGTCTCGCGCATGTGTGGTCCGGCGACGGCTGGCCCTTGTCGCCGGCCGATTTTCTGGATCTGCGAGCCGAGGCGTCGAGTTTCAGCGCCTTCGGCGTGTACCAGCCGCAGTCGATCAACATCGGACGGGAGAACGCCCAGGCGGTCCACGCGGTCTCCGGCACGGCCGACGTGCTGCGCGCCTTCGGCGTGCCGCCGCTGCTCGGCCGGCTCTTCGAGCCGGGTGACGACGCGGCGGGCGCGGCGCCCGTCGTCATTCTCAGCCACCGCCTGTGGCAACAGGTCTTCGCCGGGGATCGGGCAGTCCTCGGCCGGCCGCTTCGCCTCAACGGGATCGATTTCACGGTCGTCGGCGTCATGCCCGCGGAGTTCGAGTTCGCCAGCCCGTGGATGCGGACGTCGGAAAGCCAGCTGTGGATCCCGATGTCGCTCGAGAAGGACAAAGCCAAGCGCGACAGCCACTGGCTGCTCGGCATCGCCCGCTTGCGCGAAGGCGCCTCGGTCGCAACCGCCGACGCCGAGATCAAGGCCATCGGCCGCCGGCTGACGGAGCTGTATCCGGATTCCAATACGCACAAGGCCTTCCTCGTGCGCCCGCTCCGCTACGAGATGACGAAGGACCTCGGGTCCCACGTGTGGTTGCTGTTCGGAGCCGTCGCGCTGGTGCTTTTGGTCGCGTGCGGCAACGTCGCCAGCATGCTCCTCGCCCGCAGCGCGCGGCGGCACGGCGAATTCGGTGTGCGCGTCGCCCTCGGGGCCCGGCGCCGCGACCTGGTGCGGCTCGCGCTGGCGGAAAGCGTCGTGCTCGCCGCCGCGGGCGCCGCGCTCGGCGTCGGGCTGGCCGTC
>DASWVO010000007.1:0-5569 GCA_036406235.1 Opitutaceae bacterium | reverse complement strand
CGACGTGACCGCGGCCGAGGTCGAGGCGTTCTACGCGCAGAAAGCCCGGGAGGGAAATCCGCGGTTGTCCTACGGCCTCAATTCGCAGCTCGCGAAAGTCGACGGAAAGATCGTCGAGCGCGTCTGGAAGATCGGCGGCATGTATGGCCCGGCGATTGAGCAAATCGTCGGCTGGCTCGAGAAGGCCGCGACGGTCGCCGAACACGAGGGCCAGCGCCGATCGATCGAGCACCTGATCCGCTATTATCGCACCGGCAACATCGACGACTTCGACCAGCATTGCATCGCCTGGGTGCAGGACACGCGGTCGCGGATCGATTTCATCAATGGTTTCATCGAGGTCTACGCCGATGCCACCGGCAAACGCGGTGCGTTCGAATCGGTGGTCTCGATGCGCGATGAAGAGGCGACCAAGCGCATCGCCGCGATCTCGCGGGAGGCGCAGTGGTTCGAGGACAACTCGCCGCTCGTCCCCGCCCACAAGAAACCCAAGGTCACCGGCATCTCCGCCAAGGTGATCACCGTCATCGGCGAGGTCGGCGACTCCGCCCCTTCCACCCCGATCGGCATCAACCTGCCCAATGCCGAGTGGATCCGCGAACAGCACGGCTCGAAGTCCGTCTCGCTCGGCAACATCGTCGCCGCCTACAATCACGTGAAGGCCAAGAGCCCCGCGAATGAAGAATTTGGATACAACCAGGAGGTCGTCCAGCGGCTGAAGAAATGGGGGCCGCTCGCCGCCGATCTTCACACCGATATGCACGAGGTCATCGGCCACGCCTCCGGCCAGATCAATCCCGGCGTCGGCCCGACCGATCAGACGTTGAAGAACTACGCCAGCACGCTGGAGGAGGCGCGGGCCGATCTCGTCGCGCTCTACTATGTTTTCGACCGCAAGCTGATCGACATCGGCGTCATGCCGACGCTCGAGGTCGGCCAGGCCGAGTACGACAACTACATCACGAGCGGCCTGATGACGCAGCTCTACCGAATCCAGCCGGGTCACAACCTCGAGGAGGCGCACATGCGCAATCGTCAGCTCGTCGCGGCCTGGGCCTTCGAGCAGGGCAAGGCCGACCGGGTGATCGAGCGCATCACGCGCGACGGCAAGACGTTCTTCCGGATCAACGACTACGCCCGACTGCGCACGCTCTTCGGCCAGCTTCTGCGCGAGATTCAGCGGATCAAATCCGAGGGCGACTACGAGGCCGGCAAGAGCCTCGTCGAGACCTACGGCGTGAAAGTCGACCAGGCGCTCCTCACCGAGGTGCACCGCCGCTACGCCCCGCTGAACATCGCCCCGTTTCAGGGCTTCATCCAACCGCGCCTCGTGCCGGTGGAGCGCGAGGGCGAGATCGTCGACGTGAAGCTCGAATATCCGACCGATTTCCTCGGCCAGATGCTCGACTACAGCCGCGACTACTCGTTTCTGCCCGCGCGCAACTGACGCGCGCGGCGGAACCAAGCCGTGCCTGCCATGACGGTATCAGCCGTATGCGTCGCATACCCTTCACTCCTATGAACCTCGAAGCCACCGCCCGCGCCTGGACGCGCCTCCTCTTGCTGCTCGCGATCGCGATTCTACCCGCCTTCGCCCAAAGCGAGCCGTCCGCCGGGAGCCCTCTCCCGGCCAGCGACAAGGATACGATCGTCTCGACGCGGCCGATGGAACTCGAGCTCGAGGCCGGGGACACCGGCGCACACGGCCAGCTCGTCGTCGCCCGGGAGATTTTCAGCCCCGATGCCAGCAACGACCTGGTCTTCACGATCACGAAGGAGCCGCTGCATGGCCGCGTCGGGCTGGCTGGCGGCGACGACGCGGAGGAAATTTTCAACAACAAGACGTCGCGCCTCGGCTATTTCGCTTACCGCCCCGACGACGACTACACGGGCGAGGACTCCTTCACCTACACCGTGCGCAACGAGACGTCCGGCCTGGTCTTCAGGAACACGGTCGCGATCACGATCAAGGCGCCCCCGCCCCTCGAGATGCAGAAGTTCGAGGTCGAGGCCAGCCGCGAGCGGGCCATCACCCCCCGCCCCGTCGCGCTCACCACGCGCCCGAACAAGCCGGTCGCGCAAAAGATCCCCAGCCACGAAGATTTCATGGCCCCGGCCGACCGCATCGGCATCGCCGAACCGAAGATCGCCTACGTGCTCGACGACAAGGCCAAGGCCCGGAACGGCACGGCCAAGCTCGACCGCGCCACCGGCCAGCTCACGTATGCGCCCAACCCCGACTTCATCGGCGAGGACCGCTTCAAGTATTACACCGTCGACGAGAACAATCCTCACCTCGGCGTGGAAAACGTCGTCACGATCAACGTCGAGCCGATTCGCCAGCGAAAGCACATGGCGGTCGATCGCTCCCGCAGCCGCGAGGTCGATCTCGTGTTCGTCATCAACAACTCCCCCTCGATGGCCGCGCATCAGAGCCGCATCGCGGCCAACCTGAGCCGCTTCCGCCAGCTCTTCCACACGCGCGATCTCGACTACCGCATCGGCGTGCTCACCACCGATTTCGTCAACGCGGAGCCGGGCCTCGCGCCCAACGACCAGCGCTTCTTCAAAAAAGTCCGCTCCGTCGAGCTCGATCAGGCCGGCAATCCGGTGCTGGACCGCCGCCAGCGCCCGAAGCAGACCACCAAGCGCGTCGCCAGCAACGGCAATCTCGTGACGCTGCCGGTGATGGACCAGCCGTGGGTCACGCCGCGCACGCCCGACAGCATCTTTGCCGAGCTCGTGAAAGTCGGTACCAACGGCGACAGCAACCGCACGGCGTTCACCGCGGTGTATAATTTCGTCGCGGGTTATTACAACAAGCAGCACGCGTTCCTGCGGCCCGACGCCATGACGATCGTCGTCTTCTTCATGGATGAGGAGGAGACGCGGATGGCCACCTGGAAAGAGCAGAAGGACGGCGCGCGCGCCGCCGAGTGGATCGAGAACGGCAAGCTCCCCGAGCTGCTGGACGACTACAACGAGCGCAACCCCCGGAAACGCCAGACGCTCGACGGCTATATCAACTACTGGGTGCTGCGTCCCTTCATCATCGCCAAGGGCAACAAGCGCGGGAAGCTCGAGATGCACGCCGTGGTGTCGCCGAACAACATCTCGCACCGGCGCGCGGCCGAACTCACCGGGGGCACGGTGCTCAACATCGAGAGCGATTTCTCGGCGCCCCTGGCCGCGCTCGGCGACCGCATCGCCGACACCGTCGCCGTCGCGCTCGAGCCGCTCCAGGGCACGGCGACCCTGTACAAGAAGAGCCTCCGCGTGCTCGTGGATGGCGGGGAGGTGCGCCCCGATCCGGAAAATGGATACGTTTACGACGAACGCTCGCACAGCATCCGCTTCCAGGGCGCCGCCAGGAAGAAAGCCTTTGCGGCCAAGATCGACATCACCTACGAGGAGCACCTGTGAGGCGAAAGCACCGCGCCGCCTCGGGCCCCTTTGACTGACTCACCCATGAAAACCACCAACGGCAGCAAGACGTTATCGGCGGAGCAGCGGGAAACGCTGCTCGGGGTATTGAAAACCCGTTTTGAGAAAAACCCGAAGCGTCACCCGGGGCTGGGGTGGGCGGAGGTGAAAGCGAAGCTCGAAGCCAGTCCGAAAAAACTCTGGTCGCTTCACGAAATGGAGCGCACGGGCGGAGAACCCGACGTGGTGGGCCAGGATAAAGCGACGGGCGAAGTCATCTTCGTCGATTGCTCCCCGGAAAGCCCCAAGGGACGCACGAGCGTCTGCTACGACCGGGAAGCGTTGGATTCCCGCAAGGAGTTTAAGCCGAAGGACAGCGCCCTGGAGATGGCCGCGGCCATGGGCATCGAGCTCTTGAACGAAGAGCAATACCGGGAGCTGCAGAACCTCGGTGAGTTCGACACGAAGTCGTCGAGCTGGGTGAAAACGCCGGCGGCGATTCGAAAACTCGGCGGCGCCCTCTTTGGTGATCGCCGTTTCGATCACGTCTTCGTGTATCACAACGGAGCGCAGTCCTACTATAGCGGCAGAGCCTTCCGCGGTTCGCTCCGAGTCTAGCCCGGGAATCCCCCCGCTTGCGGTGGCAAAGTCTGGGGGGCCTTGAAATTTCCGGGTCAGGGTACGTGCTTGAACAGAATTTCCGCGGCAATGCAGGTGAGCGCTGAAATTCATCGCGATTTCGCGGCGGCTTCATCAAGACTTCACGTCCGGTCAGGAGGATGCCGCCATGATGAACAAGAAGAGTCTTCTCCCCGTCCTGCTCGTGCCGTCCTGCATCCTGCTGATTCCCGCGGCGGCGATGCTGTTCAAAGCTGAAGGCTGGGCGTGGAGCCCGGCCGATTTCGTGATCATGGGGATCCTCATCGCGGGCGCCGTGGCCGCGTATCAATTCGCGGCGAGGAAGGCCCCGAATCGCGCCTACCGGACCGCCGCCGGCCTCGCCGTGACGACCGCCCTCGTGCTCCTGTGGATCAACGGGGCCGTCGGGCTCATCGGCAGCGAAGACAACCCGGCCAATCGGATGTACGCCGGCGTGCTCCTCGTCGGCCTCGTCGGCGCCGCGCTCGCGCGCCTGCGGCCCTCGGGAATGGCCTGGGCGTTGGGCGTGACCGCCATCGCCCAATTCCTGGTCCCGGTGATCGCGCTGCTCCTCTGGCGGGAAGACTTCAGTCCGGGCGTCGCGCCCGTGTTCGGACTCAACTCCGGCTTTGTCCTGCTGTTCGCCGCCTCGGCGCTCCTGTTCCGCCACGCCGGCGCTCCCTCAAGCAGCCCCCGCGTGCCCACGCCCGCGTGAAAAACCTCCCGCCACTCAGGTCTCAGGTCTCAGCCCTCCGCCGTCTGTTCTCTGATCTCAGATTCCGCCCTCCGCCGTCTGTTCTCTGATCTCTGATCTCTGTTCTCTGATCTCAGATTCCGCCTTCCGCCCTCTGCCGTCCGCAGTACGGCCGCGGCGACCAGCAACGGCTCGCCGGCACCCGCGATGGCCTGCAGCAATGGCTGCAGCACGCGCTCGCGGGACAATTTTCCGTCGCGAATCAACGGATACGCCAGGCGGAGCACCGCCGCCAGCCGCTCCGACTGCGTCGCCAGATAGGCCGAGAGCGCCTCGCAATCAACGCAGGGTTCGACACTGAAATCCCGTGCGACGCCGGCCCCGGCCGCCATCGTGACCGCGCGGGGGTGTGCTGCGCTCCGCCCGATCTCCGCGGTCAACGCCTGCATGGCCCGCTCGATCTCGCGCTGATGCCAGGCCATGGCGCGCGCCTGGAGCGCTCCGGCAGGCTCGCGCTCCCCCAGGCGGTAATGAAGACGCGCGCGGCGGCGACGGCTGGCCGGTGCCATGACGGGCGTCAGCTCAACTCGTACCCGATCTTGCCCTCGGCAATCTCCCGCAGCGCGATGTCCTCGGCCGCCAGCTTCTCCAGCGAGACGACCAGCGGCCGGCTGCCCCGCCTGAGTTGCTTGACGCGACGGGAAACCACGTTGATGAGGATCATCGGATCCTCGATGACTTGGCGCGCATTCTGAAGATAATCGTCTCTCATGATGTCAAGGAGCGCGAGGCAGGTGTGGGGCGAAGCATGAC
>DASWVO010000006.1:0-10564 GCA_036406235.1 Opitutaceae bacterium | reverse complement strand
CGGGAAACACTTCGAGCCGTTGCCCATGGCCGCCTGCCGTGACGATACTCCCGGCTAGAGCACAAAATCCCTCGGCGCGATCAGCACCACGAACTCGCCCTTGAGGCTCGTCTTCGCGAGGCGGTCGCGCACCTCACTGGCGCGACCGACGAGGAAGGCTTCGTGGAGCTTCGTCACCTCTTTCGCGATGCACACGACGCGGTCGGGACCCAGTTTCTCCACGATCTCATCGGCAAACTTGTCGATGCGGTGGCAGCTTTCGTAGAGGGCGAGCGTGTAGTCGAAGTCCTGATATTTCTCCAAAAATGTCACCCGGGCGGACGACTTGGCGGGGAGAAAGCCGACGAAAAGAAAGCCATTGGTCGGCAGGCCCGCCGCGCTGAGGACGGCGGTGAGCGCGCTCGCACCCGGCACGGGAACGACGGGTAGCGCGCGACGGCGGCACGCCCGCACGAGACGAAAGCCAGGATCGCTCAACGCCGGCGTGCCGGCGTCGCTCACGAGCGCGATGCTTTTGCCCGCGGCCAGTTGTTCGGCGAGCCGTTCGGCGGCTTCGGTTTCGTTGTGCTCATGATACGCGACCAGCTCACGATGCAGGCCGAGTCGCGTGAGCATGGCGCCGGTCGTGCGCGTATCCTCACAGGCGACGAGGTCGACGCTGCCGAGAATCGCCCGCGCCCGGTCAGTGAGGTCGGCGAGATTGCCGATCGGCGTCGCGACCACGTAGAGGTGGCCGGGCTGCGGCGTGAGGGAGGCGTTGGCGGCGATGTCTGCCATGAAAGCGAGAGTTTCTATCAACATATCCGCGTTGCGGTCTGCTTGTGGGTCGGGCTTTACGCCCGACACTGCAAGCGAAGATGTCGGCATAAAGCCCGACCCACATGGCGAACGGATTACTGCATTATCCAACAAAAAATCCGGTCCGCGTGCGGACCGGATTCCGAAAACCGAGGCGGAGCCTCTTGCTTAGCGACCCATGCCGGGCGTCGTGCCCATGCCGGGGACCTGGCCCTCCCACGAAGCCGGGCGGCTCCACGGAATGGACGTGTCGCGCTCGGTCTTGGACGTGCAGCCGGTGACGATCAGCGTAATAGCGGCGGTGAGGGCCGCGAGGAACAGTCGCTTGCAAGAGATCATGATGAGTTAGTTAGAAATGGAGGCAGAATCGCCTTTTCGCAAGGCCCCACGCAGCGAACCGGGCAACACTTGGGCGATTGAAAGACTCTCCCGCACGTCACTGATCTGAACCGTGGCGAGCGTCTCGGTTCCACGATTGATGGCCAGGTTTTGACCAGCCTGGGCGCCGGCGTTGAGCCCGTAGTTGATGACGACGAAAGCGTTGGCCGGGCCGACGCTGACCACCCGGGCCGAAACGTTCTCCGCGACCGGCCGGGGGGCGGCCGTCGCGGCGACCGTCGCAGATGGCGCGGATACCAACCCGGCGCGGGCCGGCGTCGCTTCGGGGGCGGGCCGGGTCGCCGCCTCGACCAAGCGTTGTAGCTCCGTGACCTTGCCTTCCAATTCGCTGATCGTCGTTCGGTAACGCTCCACGTCTTCGGGGCTTGCACCGGTGGCGGCGAGTTTCGTTTCCACCAGCTCGCGCTTGAGCTCGGCGAGTTCGCTGTTCAACGCCTCTTCGGCCTGCTGCCGGGTGCCGAGCTCCGCCCGCAGCGATGAGATCTCGCGGCCGGCTTGTACGGAGCGGGCCTCAGCGACCGTGGCGCGGGACTTGGCCTCGCCGAGATCCGCATCGAGCGTTGCAAGTTGTTGCTGGAGAGAAGTGGCACGAGCGAGCGTCTCCTCGAGTTTCGTCTCCAGTTGGGCGGAACGGGTATCGGCCGAGGAAACTTTTTCCTCGAGTTTCCGACGCGTGTTGCCGCCGGTAACGAACAGGGTGGCGGATGCGGCCACGCCCAAGAGGGCGAGCACACCCAAGGCAAGGGTAAGCTTATTCATAGGGGAGGGCGTTTGTTGTGAGCGCGCCCGCGCCTGATGAAAAGCGGAAAAACTACGAGGACGAACCTAAGGCGAGAAGCGAGGAGACTGACCCGCGCAGCGATTGGTTCACAACGCTACGCTCCTTCTCGCTCCTCGCTTCTGGCCGGGCCTTACGCCTGATACGTGCTCTCGAACCACGGCGTCTTCGCCGTCTTTTTGACGCCGCCGTTGGCCGCGAGGTGTTCGAGGATCTTGAACGCGAGTTCGGGATCGCCGCCGACTTTGCCCGCGAGCGCCTCGGCGGTGAACGCCTGGCCCTTCGCCGCCTGCAATGCGGCGGTAAGCTTGAGCTTGAGCGCAATGACCCCGCCGGCGGCCTTCTTGCCGGCCTCGACGCCGGGCTGGTGATAGGCGTTGATGCCGATGAGCGTCGCGTAGAAGCCCACCACACGTTCGTAGAGCGCGATCAGCATGCCGAGCGTGCGCGGTGAGACGTCGCTGACCGTGATCGAGATGGAAGCGCGGTCCTTCTCGCTCAGCGCGTCGCGCGTGCCGAGATAAAAGCCCTGCAGGTAGTCGCCGGTCGTCACGCCGGGTTCCACGTCGAACGACGCGCCCGCACGGTCCTTCAGCACTTCGATGAAGGTCACGAAGAAGTTATTCACGCCTTCACGGAGCTGCTGCACGTAGGCGTGCTGGTCCGTCGAGCCCTTGTTGCCGTAGACCGCGATGCCTTGGTTGACGACCTTGCCCTGGAGGTCGAGTTCCTTGCCGAGCGACTCCATCACGAGCTGCTGCAAGTAGCGCGAGAAAAGGAGCAGACGGTCTTTATACGGGAGGATCACCATGTCCTTCGCGCCGCGGCCGTCGGTCGCGAAATGCCACATGAGCGCGAGCACCGCCGCCGGGTTTTCGTTGATCACGGTCTTGCGGGTGACGGCGTCCATCGCGGCGGCGCCGTCGAGCATCTCCTGGATGTCGATGCCCTGGAGCGCGGCGGGCAACAGGCCGACGGCGGAGAGTTCGCTCGTGCGACCGCCGACCCAATCCCACATTGGGAAACGGGCGAGCCAACCGTCCTTGAGCGCGGTCTGCTCGAGCTTCGAGCCGACGCCGGTCACCGCGACGAAGTGTTTCGCGTAGTCGAGCCCGGCGGCCTTGAACGCCGCGGCAGCCTCGAGCTGGCCGTTGCGCGTCTCGACCGTGCCGCCCGACTTCGAGATCACGACGACGAGTGTTTCGCCGAGTTTGCCCGCGAGCGAACCGAGCACGTAGTCGATGCCGTCGGGGTCGGTGTTGTCGAAGAACGTCACCGCCATCTTGTCGGCCCCGGGCTGGCCGAGGGCGTGGTTCACAAATTGAGGGCCGAGCGCCGATCCGCCGATGCCGACGACAAGCAGGTGTGTGAACTTCTTGCCGCCGGGCGCGGTGATCGCACCGGCGTGGACCTTGGCGGTGAAGTCCTTGATCGCGACAAGCGTATTCGAAACTTCAGCACTCAACTCCTTCGTGGGGGCGAGTTGCGGCGCGCGCAGCCAGTAGTGGCCGACCATGCGGTTCTCGTCGGGATTGGCGATCGCGCCCTTCTCGAGTTCGGCCATGGCGGCGAAGGCCTGCTGCATCGGCTTCTCCATCGACGCGAGAAACCCGTCCGGAAAAGGGATGCGGCTGATGTCGAGCGCGAGACCGAGCTCGGAGTTCTGGTAGTAGTGCTGCTTGAAACGTGACCAGCTCATGGATGAAGAGGGTTTGTAGGTGTGAGGGTAGACCGCGTCAGTGAACGAGCAAACCGGCGAAAGGGCTATCGGCTTAGCAGCCCATCGCCGCGGGACGAAGCACAAAAGAGTGCTCGGTCCGCCCGCACGGCGGTGAACGTCAACTGCAGCCGGCGGCCGCGACAGGCGACGAGGCGGCGCGGGGATGCGCTCGCGGACTTGCGGGCCGGGAGGGCGTGTTCTCCGCCTTCCGGGAGTTCGACCGGGTGCTCCCGTTCGTGGCATGCGGCGCGCCCAGGTGTTCAGGTCTGTCCTGACCGGTGAAGCGCCCGCCGGTTTCGATGCTCCGTCCCGCCACCCGGGTATGATACGCCGGGCGATGTAGTGTAAAATCAACTACAGCGGATGAGGGTCGCCCCGGTGGTCGTGAACTGCAGGCCGACTGCATGTCGGGCCGGCCGCGCGCGGGGGCGCGTTTTTTTTCCGGGCGGTGTGAGGATCTCGAAGCAAATTGCGCCCATGCACTTCAGGCAAAGAGACGAAAGACTCGCCTGAATCTGCGAGCGATCGCATTGAACCGATCCGCGCTCGATGCGTCTTTCCTGCGAGGCGCCGCAGGCTCGTGAGGCCGCGCGCTGAGCAATGATCATGGATGTGAACACGACCGCAGCGGCTTCGCGACTCAGGGCTGGATTTCTGCAGACCGGCGGGCCCGAGCCGCCGGGAACGGCGCCACCGCATCGCGCGCTCGAGTCCACGTCCGTAGTGCGGAGCGGCGCGGCGCAGATGGGTCGGCGGCGGGACTCGCGCCTCGCTATTTGTTGGAAGCCAGGGTTCGGAGAAAAGCATCACGTTGGAGGCTGGATCGCGCCCGATGGGCGTGAGTTTCCGGTGGCGGTTCGATGGCGGATCCGGTCGCGGGCGAAGAAAGGAGCCACGAACAGCCGGGGGCCGGAATGAGGGAACCGTTGCCGTTTATTCAGCACCTGCGTCTGCTGGCTGCATTATTCGTTCTGTACGGACACACGCTGCACGAGGCCACCACCCGGTTCACCGATGACGGTTACCTTTTCGACCCGCCGGTGCTTCTGGAGTGGGGGATGGGGGTCGAGATTTTCTTCGTGATCAGCGGCTTCATCATGGCCTTCACTTGCGAAGGACGCTTTGGCGACCGGCGCTTTGCCGCCGGCTTCTTTCGTCGCCGCCTCGAGCGCGTCGCACCGTTGTATTGGATTTTCACTACACTGATGCTCGGCGTGATCCTCGGCATGCCCGAAGCGGTGGGCCACACCGCACGCACGCCTGCGTACGTCGCCAGTTCCTATCTCTTCCTGCCCTGGCCGCGGGCCGATGCGGAGTTGCGGCCGCTCCTCGCGCTCGGCTGGACGCTCAACTACGAGATGTTCTTTTACGCCGTGTTCGGCGCCTGCCTGCTCCTGCCGCGACGATGGGGCGCGGCTGTGCTCGCGGCGTGTCTGCTCACGGCGGTCGCGTTGCACGGCTTCATTCCGGAGAGCTGGTGGATTCTGCGTTTCTGGACGGAGCCGATCGTGCTGGAGTTCCTCGTCGGCGTCGGTCTGGCGAAGCTTTACCAAAAAGGCGTCCGGCTTCCCCGGGCGCTCTCTGTCGCCGGAGCCGCCGCGGCCCTGGCCCTGGTCGCCTATTGTGTGCAGGTCGACCTGGAGAACAGCCTGCTGCGCGCAGGCTTGCCGGCGGCCGTGTTGGCGGCCGCGTGGATCCTCGCCGCGGACGCTCCGACGGGACGCTTCTCGCGATTGCTTTGTCTGGGGGGTGACGCGTCCTACGCGCTGTACCTCTCCCATCCCTTCGCGCTCAACCTCGTGGCGATGGGTTGGGAAATGCATGAACTCGAGGCGCCGTGGGTATTCGTAATCGTGTCCTGCACCCTGGCCCTGGCCCTGGCCACCGCCGTCCACCTCGCACTCGAGCGCCCGCTGGCTGCATGGCTCCGCAGTCGCACGCCGCCAGCAACCTGGAATGCCGACTGGTGGCGAGCCCGCCTCAGACCCAGGCTGCGGACGCCTGATTTGGCCCCATCGGCAAGGGGAGATCGTTGGTGGATGGCCGGCCGTCGGCGCAGACGACGTTAGTGAACATCGCGGGCTCGCACTCCTAACCATGACCAAGCGTGGTAGGTTGATGTATGGGCAACCGGGGGCGGGGGAGCGCACGCTGCCTGCTGCATGTCGAGCGCGAGCCCTCCTTTCGGTTGCGACCAGGGCGAGGCGAAGAGGCTGGCGGATGGCAAGGCGCGAACCGGTTCCTACGCCCGAAGCTTTGCGAGCTGCGCGTTGATCCAGGCGATCTCCTGCGGAAACACCGTGTGGGCGTTGCCGCGATAGATCTGCTTGGTCACGTCGGCCTTCATCCCGCGAAGCACCTCTGCGCTGCGCTCGACAAACTCCAGCGGAATGTGGGCGTCGTGCTCGGCGCAACCGAGCAGCACGGGCGTGCGTCCGAGATCGTGCGCGGCCCGCTCCGTCGCGAGCGGACCGATCAATGCCCCGCTCAGCGCCGCGGTAAAACCGTAGCGCCGGCCCGCGCGCGCCGTGTGCTCGAGCGCGAGACACGCACCTTGCGAAAACCCAACCAGCCCGATCCGCTCCGCCGGCACACCGGCCGCGGTGATGTCGGCGACCAGGGTTTCGACCGTGGCGAGGGCATGCGAAAGCCAGGGCTCATTGTCCGCGAGCGGGACGAAGAAGCGCTGAGGGTACCAGGCGCCGCCCTTGGCGGAGGGCGCGAGGTAGGCGATGTCGGGGCCGTCGAGCGTTTCGGTGAGTCCGGCGACGTCTGCGGCCGACGAACCGCGACCGTGGATCAGGATGACGGCGCCGCGGGCCTTGGGCAGGGGAGCGCCGAGTTGGAGCGTATCAGCAAGCGTGGGCATCGTAGTGGTAGTATGGTGACGTGGATCGTGGATTCAGGCGAACTGGCGCGCGTCCTGAAGCGGCGGGAGAGCGCGTTCGATTTGCGCGCGGGCGGCTTCGAACTGCTTCGGCAGCTTCAGCGCCGTGCCGAGGGACGCAGCCGGTTCGTCCACCGCGAAGCCGGGAATGTCGGTTGCGATTTCGAAAAGAATGCCGCCGCGTTCGCGGTAATAGATCGAGCGGAAATAGTCGCGGTCGCGCACGTCGGAGACGTGATATCCGGCCTCCAGCAGCCGTTCCTGCATCGCCAGTTCCGCCGCATCGTCGGCGACGCGAAATGCGATATGGTGAACCGTGCCGGCGCCGGGCACGCCGCGAGGCGCCTTGGCGCCGCCGATCACGTCGACGTAACGCCCGGATCCCCCAGGCGCAGCCTCGAAGCGGGCGCGGTTGCCTTCGCGGCGGACGAGCGTGTAGCCCATCAGGTCGGTCAGCAGGTCGGCGGTCGGTTGGGAATCACTGACGGTCAATTCCACGGTGTGCATGCCGCGCAACGCGTGTTCGACCGGGATGCCGGCGCCGGTCCAGCCGCGGCGGTCGTCCTTTTCCACTGCCACGATTTCGACCGGAATCCCGTCCGGATCGGAGAACGCGAGCACGGCCTCGCCGAAGCGCGTGCGTCGCTCCACCGCGACGTCGTAGCGGGCGAGGCGGTCGTGCCAGTAATCGAGCGCGGACGGAGGCGCGGAGAGCGTGATCGCCGTCGTCTGTCCGGCACCGACCCGACCGCGACCCGCGCCGGCCCAGTAGAAGAAGGTGATGATGCTGCCGGGCGAACCGGCTTCGTCGCCATAGTAGAGATGATAGGCGGAGGGATCGTCGAAATTGACGGTCTTCTTGACGAGGCGCAGGCCGAGCAAGCCCGCGTAGAAGTCGATGTTCTCCTGCGCGTCCGTCGCGATGGCCGTGAGGTGATGTAGTCCGGTGATGTGGTTTCTCATAAGAGCGTCGGTCTTCATGGGGCCAACGATAGCCGGCCTTTGTCCGCCCGCCTACTGCGCAGTCCGGCGCAGGCCCATGCGCAACGCGCATACCTTGGTAGGTTGCCGACGACGCGCACGGTCGGAGGCCGCGGCGCCGAATGGGCGAAGCACGGTGAACGCTTTCACCGTCGGTGCCCGCGGGGTGGGGCCCGGGCAATCCCCGCGGCACGCTGGCAGACCGGGGCGCAATAGCCTGCCTCTGGTGTTCTCGGAAAACGGGTACTGCAATGCAATGCCGAGTTCGTCCATCTCGACGGCAAGGTGCACGATCCGCAACGGATCGACTTTCTCGCGCGCTACCTGCATGCGATCGCACGCGCAGCAGCCGAGGGCATCCCGGTTGCGCCGGCGGCGCCCCGAAGCCTCCGCTCACGCGAAACGTAGCCAACCGATGGTTACGAGGTCGCGAACAAACGTGCCGGACCGCCCCAAGAACCCCGGGCAACGGCGGGCGCGCCGGCAGGCCGACGCACCCGCCGCGACGTTGCGCTCAATAGAACAAATTGCGGTCGAGACTGCGGTACTGGATCGCTTCCAAAAGATGCGATTCCTCGATCCGCTCGGCGCCGGCCAGATCGGCGATCGTGCGGGCGACTTTCAGAATGCGGTCATACGCGCGCGCCGAGAGGGCGAGTTGCTCCATCGCGTGCTGCAGCAGGCCGCCCAAAGCGGAATCGACGGCGCAGTGCTGCCGGATGTGCGCGTGGCTCATGCGAGCGTTGGCCGTGACCCGCGTGCCGGCAAAGCGGGCGTGCTGACGGTCGCGCGCGGCTTGCACGCGGCTTCGCATCGATGAGGAGGATTCGCCCATCTGCTCGGTGCGCAGCTCGGCGATTGCGAGGGCCGGGGCCTCAATGTGCAGGTCGATGCGGTCGAGCAGGGGACCGCTGACGCGGGCCCGGTAGCGCTGGATCTGAGTCGGGGTGCAGCGGCATTCACGCCGGCGGTCGCCCAGATAGCCGCAGGGGCACGGGTTCATCGCGGCCACAAGCATGAAACTGCAGGGGAGAGTGACTTTTCCGGCGCTGCGCGAGATCGTGACCTGACCGTCCTCCAGTGGCTGACGCAGCACCTCGAGCGCACTGCGTTTGAACTCGGGCAACTCGTCCAGAAAAAGCACGCCGTGGTGCGCGAGCGAGATTTCCCCCGGCCCGGGAATCGTGCCGCCACCGAGCAGGCCGACGTCGGAAATCGTGTGGTGCGGCGAGCGCACGGGGCGCCGGCCGAGGCCGGCGGCGACGCCGGTGAGCGTTTGTCCGGCGGCGGAATGAATGCTCAACACCTCGAGCGATTCATCCAGCGTGGGTGCTGGCATGATGGTCGGAATGCGTTTCGCGACCATCGACTTGCCGGAACCTGGAGGCCCGATCATGAGCAGATTGTGACCGCCGGCGACGGCGACTTCGACTGCGCGGCGCAGGGCGTGCTGTCCCTTGATTTCCGCGAAGTCGATCGTGGCCGGATCGGCTTCCTGGGTGACCGCAAGGGCTTCTGCGCGCGAGACAGGGGAAAGTTCCGCCTCTCCAGAAAGAAACCGAAACGCCCGGTCGAGGGTGTCGATCGCGTAGACCTCGAGCCCTTCGACCAGGGCGGCTTCGCGCGCCGACACCGGCGGGAGGAGCAGGCCGCGTTTGCCGAGCGACTTCGCCAGGCGCGCGATGGCGAGCGCGCCGCGTACGGGCCGCGTGGCTCCGGAGAGGCTGAGCTCGCCGGCGATCAAGAAGTCGTCGAGGCGGTCCGTCTGTAGTTGCGCGGTGGCGACGAGGATGCCGAGCGCGATGGGCAGGTCGTAGCAAGGCCCCTCCTTGCGCAGGTGGCCCGGCGCGAGGTTGATCGTCGTGCGGGTGCGCGGCATGAGGAAGCCGCTGTTGCCGAGGGCGGAAGAGACGCGGTCGTCGGATTCCTTGACGGCGGCGTCGGGCAGGCCGACGAGGATCAGCTTGGGATCGCCGCTTTCGCCCGAATTGACTTCGACATGTACCAACTCGGCATCGATGCCTTGCAAGGCGGCCGAAAAAAGGGTCGCGAGCATGGTGTCAGGCGGAGGTGGATACAACCGGCCGGGTCACGGCGGTGATCCGTGCGAGGTTTCGCTCGATCGCGACAATATAGGGATTCGGCCCGGCGGGGAACGGGAAGGCGAGATAGCGGTAGACGCCCTGAAACTCCTTCTCCAGCGCCGGCTGCACGACAGTGCGCCAGAAGGCCGGAGTGCGCGCAACGAGCTCCCCCGCCGATTGGAAAATGCGTTTATCCCGGGGCACATGCAGATAGTCGTCGCTCTCCTCGAACTCGCGGTAGAGCGCGGGCAGCTTCTCTGGATAGTCGTCGGCTGACATCTGTCCGAGGTAATCGGCGGTGGCGGCGAAACAGGCGATCAGGCGCTCGGCGGCGTCACGGAAATGCAAGCGGCGAATGTCGGCCGAGGGGCCGGTGCAGCGGATCGCCCCGAGCACACCGTCGATTTCAGGAAGCGAAACGCGCAGGGTGGGAAGGTAAGAGGCCGCAACGGCGCAACTGCGCAGCACATGAGTGTAGGTGTATTTGGCCCCCGTGCCTTCGCGATCCGACCGCTGTTTCAGGTAGCCGGTGTCGTGAAGCAGGATTGCGGCGAGCCCCAGTTCGAAGTGGCGCGGCCCGATGGTCGGAGCCGCATCCGCGGCGTGATAGCCTTCGAACAACTCGGCCATGCAGCGCGACGCCCGCAGCGTGTGCTCGAAATCGTGATACCCGAGATCGACTGCCTGAAAGTCGCCCGAGCGCCCGCCAAACATGGCCGCGACATCGACGAACAGGCGCGAGAGAAAGTCCGTGCTTGCGGCGGGAAACAGGCGGCGTTGAACCGCTCTCACGGTCTCAGCGATGGCCGGGACGTCACGGGTGTCGTCAGTTGAAGGCATACGGAACCCGCCGGAAGCGCGGCAGCGAGCTGAGTTGAGTAATTATTTGCTGGAGACCCGGGCAAGCCCAATCTCCA
>DASWVO010000005.1:0-14926 GCA_036406235.1 Opitutaceae bacterium | reverse complement strand
TTCCCGCCAATGAAGTCCTCATATTTCGCCTCCGCGAGGGCCTCCAGGTTTCCGAAACGGCGCGCGAGGTCCTTGGCCGCGGCCGCACCAACGTGGGTGACGCCGAGCCCGTGGATGAAGCGCCACAGCTCGGCCGTCTTGCTCGCCTCGACCGCCGCGAGGAGGTTGTCGGTCGATTTTTCGCGATTCTTCCCGAGCGTGAGCAGGTCTTCACGGCGCAGCCGGTAAATGTCAGGGATGCTCTTCACCCATCCCTTCCCGACGAGCGTATCGACCATGGCAATACCGAGTCCGTCGATGTCGACGCACGCCTTCGAGGCGAAATGCTGCACGCGCCGGCGCACCTGGACCGGACAGTCGTAATTGGGGCAGCGCAGCGCCACCTCGCCCTCGATCTGCACCACCGGCGTACCGCACTCGGGACATTTTTTGGGAAACGCGTAGGGGGTACACTCGGGCGTGCGGCGGGCCGTGTGCACGCCGATGACCGCCGGGATGATCTCGCCGGCTTTTTCGACGTAGACGTAGTCGCCGACGCGGATGTCCTTGCGCGCGATCTCGTCACGGTTGTGCAGCGTGGCGCGGCTCACGGTCGTGCCGGCGAGGTGCACGGGCTCGAGTTCCGCGACCGGCGTGAGTACACCGGTGCGGCCGACTTGAATCGTGATGGCGAGGAGCTTCGTCTCGGCGCGCTCGGCGGCAAACTTGTAGGCCATCGCCCAACGCGGGGCTTTCGACGTGGCGCCGGCTTCGCGCTGGAGCGGGATCGAATCGAGCTTCACCACGGCGCCGTCGGTCGCGTAGGCGAAAGCTTCGCGATGCTGGTCCAGCTCCTGCACGCGCGTCCAGACCTCGTCGATGCCGCGTGCGGTCCAGTATTTTTCAACCGTGGGCAGGCCCCATTCGCGCACGAGTTCATGGTAAGCGCTCTGCGTATTTGGCCGCGCCGACGCCGGCTCGCACGCGCCGATGCCGTAGAGGACGATCTCGAGCTTGCGCGCGGCCACCTCCCGCGGATCGAGCTGCTTCACCGTGCCGGCGGCGAGGTTGCGCGGGTTGGCGTAGAGCGGCTCACCAGCGGCCTCGCGCTCCTGGTTGATGCGCTTGAACTCGGCGAGCGTCATGTAGATCTCGCCACGAATCTCGATGATATCGGGGAGCGGCGCGTGCGACGCGTGTTTGAGCTCGCGCGGGAGGGATCGAATCGTGCGGGCGTTGGCCGTGATGTCGTCGCCCTCCACGCCGTTGCCACGGGTCACCGCCCGGACTAACCGGCCCTTTTCGTACGTCACGCTGACGGCGAGGCCGTCGATCTTCGGCTCGACGACGTAGCCGAGCTCGTTGCGACCGAGCAGCCGTACGAGCCGGTCATGAAACTCGCGCAGCTCCGACTCGGAGTAGGTGTTGTCGAGGCTCATCATCGGCTCGCGATGACGGTAACGCTGGAAACCCTCGGTGCGGTCGTCCCCCACCTGCGCCGTCGGCGACTCGCCCGTGGCCAGTTCGGGCCATTGGGCTTCGAGATCGGCAAGCTCGCGCTTCAGCCGATCGTACTCAAAATCGCTGATTTCGGGCGCAGCCTTCCGGTAGTAACGCTCGTCGTGATGCGCCACCTGCTCGCGCAGCTGGGCGATGCGTTTCTCGGCCTCGGCGGATGTCATGCCGCCTGTTCTGGCACGGACGGGGGTCTGGTTTCAATGCGGCGATTCAAGCGAAAGAACGACCACTCCAGCACGCCGCGATACCAGCGCCAGCGAAGGTAGAGCACGACGGCGAGCCACGCCCCCAACGTATCCGCCACCCAGTCGGCCAGCGCGACGGAGCGGCCGGGGGTGAACAGCTGGTGGATCTCATCACTAACGCCGAAAAGAGATGTCATCGTCACCGCGAGCCAGGCGCGCCTCCGGCCGGCCGGCGTGCGCACCACGAGCGTCGCCAGCAGACCGTAGACGAGAAAGTGCGCAAGCTTGTCGAAGTGGTTGATCTCCGGCGCGGCCACCTGCTCCCGGCTGGAGGCGATCATGATCGTGATCGCCAGGGCCGCCGCCCAGCACCATGCCTCCCGCCCGCCGGCGAGCCCGGCGGATGGCGTGTCGGCAGCAGGAAGGGATCGCGCACGGTGCATGTCAACCGGCCATGACAGCGGGTAAATCCGCGGCGGCAAGCCGGGAGAATGCCTCCGCCGACGCCCGGACACCGACGGCTCAGCCCGGGTCCTGTCCGAGCGGCCACTTTGTTTAGATATAAACATTATTGTTGATATCTAAACATTATGAGGCAGACTCGGCGCCGACTTCGGTATCGTCCATTTCGCCATGACTGCCTCGCTCAACCTCGTCGCCGGCTGGTCCTGTTTCCTCGGCGGCGCAATTTCCGGAGCCGTGATGGGGCTCTGTTTCCACCGCGAAGACTGGCTCGGCGGCTACGCCTCCTTTGCGCGACGCCTGCTGCGACTCGGCCACATCGCGTTCTTCGGCCTCGGCCTGATCAACATTCTGTATGCGCTCTCGGTTGCGGGTCTGCCGGCCACACCGTGGCTCGAGGGCGGCGGGCACTGCCTGCTCATCGGCGCGGCAACGATGCCCACCATCTGCTTCCTCGCGGCCTGGAGGGCGGCCTTCCGGCATCTGTTCTTCATTCCCGTCGGCTGCACGTCGCTCGGGATCGCCGGGCTCCTCGTCAGCCTCCTCCAGTCATGAAAATCGGTTTTCTCGCTCTCAGCGGCGTACGCGTAGTCGACTCCGAACTACACGCCCTCGGCCTCAACCTGCCGGGCTTCGTCGAACGCAGCAAAGTCATCGCCTCCCTGCCGAGCCTCGGACTCCTGACGCTCGCCGGTCTCACGCCGGACCGCCACGAGGCCGTCTATGTGGAGATTCCCGACATTCACGCCCCCGAGCTCCAACGGGCGCTGCCCGGCCCGTTCGACGTCGTCGCGATCTCCAGCTACACCGCGATGATCAAAGACGCCTATGCGCTCGCCGCGCGCTACCGGCGGGAAGGCACGCGCGTCATCCTCGGCGGCCTGCATGTCGCTCTCTGCCCCAACGAAGCGCAGGCGCACGCCGACGCGATCGTCGTCGGCGAGGCGGAGCCCGTTTGGCTGGAGGTGATCACCGACCTCGAGCGCAACACCCTGAAACCGCGCTATGCCGCGACGCGGGCATTTGATCTCGCCGAGGCTCCGATGCCGCGATTCGAGCTGCTCGAACCGGCGCGTTACAATCGCCTGACGGTACAAACCAGCCGCGGCTGCCCATGGAACTGCGAATTCTGCGCCGCCTCGATCCGCCTCAACGCCCGTTACCGCACCAAGCCCGCGGCCAGGGTGATCGCCGAACTGCGTCGCATCAAAACCCTCTGGCCCACCCCGTTCATCGAGTTTGCCGACGACAACACGTTCGCCGACAAACGCCACGGCCACGCACTCATGGACGCGTTGCGCGACGAACCGGTCCGCTGGTTCACCGAAACCGACATCTCCGTCGCCGACGATCCCGCCCTGCTCGAAAAAATGCAGGCGGCGGGCTGCGCGCAGATTCTCGTCGGCCTCGAGGATCCCGACGACGGCACGGAGGGACTGGAGTTGCGCGGCAACTGGAAGGCGCGGCAGCGCGGCCGTTACCTCGACGCCATCCAGCGAATCCAAGACCATGGGATCACGGTCAACGGCTGCTTCGTGCTGGGCCTCGACACGCACACGCCGCAGTCATTCGAGCACTTGTGGGATTTTATCCAACGCAGCCGGCTCTACGAAGTGCAGCTCACCGTCCTGACTCCGTTTCCCGGCACGCCACTCTACGAGCGGTTGGGCCGCGAAGGCCGTCTGCTCGAGGCGGGAGCGTGGGAAAAATGCACGTTGTTCGACGTGAATTATCGGCCGGCTCGGATGAGCCCTGACGCGTTGCGCCGCGGTTTGATCGAACTCGCCGGCAGGGTCTACAGCCACGATTTCACCGAGTGGCGTCGGCGTCAGTATTTCCACCGCAGGCTCGCCGTCAAAAACGGCATCACCGAGACAACTCCGCCATAGAAGACGGAAGCAAAAATGGTCGGGCCGGCGAGATTCGAACTCGCGACCTCTTGCACCCCATGCAAGCGCGCTACCAGGCTACGCTACGGCCCGAACAAGAGAAGGAGCAAAAAGCCGGATGGCGCCCCGGGAAGCAAGCGGTTTTTTCAAACCTTTCTCCGCTCTCAAGAATTGCACAGTCGTACGCAAATCCTGCGTGGCGAACCAACTGCAACTGCGCTAGTCTGTTAGCACCATGAAGATCATTCTCACCCCGGTCGATTTCTCCGCCGCTACGACCCGCGTGATCGAGGCGGCCTCCGAACTGGCCCAAGCCGTCAGCGGTCAGCTCGTGTTGCTCCACGTCGTTCAACCACCGATGGTCACCAGTGATTACGGCCTCGCGATGGAAAACGTGCAGGAAATCCTTGCCGTCAGCGAAAAAGCCGCCGCCCGCCAGCTCGCCCATCTGACCGATCAACTCGGAAAAAAAAGCATATCCGCCAAAACCGTACAGGCCAACGGCGTGCCCGTCGCCACGATTCTCGATCAAGCCGCCAAACAGGGCGCCGATTATATCGTGATGGGCTCGCACGGGCACACGGCGCTCTACGACCTTCTCGTCGGCAGCACCACGCACGGCGTGCTGATGAAGGCCCCCTGTCCGGTGCTGATCGTACCGCCGGGCAAGAAGAAAGCGGGAAAGAACTAACGACGCCGCCGCGGGCGACCCACTTTCTCTCCCTTGGGTTTGCGGCGATGAAGCCCTTGCCGTCCCCATCGCCCAACTTCAGCGTGCCGGCATGGTTTTCGATGCCAAGACCCTTGCCGCCCGGCGTGCGCGCGTCGCCACCGCCCTTCCGCTGACAAACGAGATCCTGCTCGTCGGCGCCGGCGACCCCATCCCGTTGCCCGAAGGGACGGACCAGACGTATCCATTCCGTGCGCACGCGGAATATTTTTACCTGACCGGACTCGAATGCCCGCGAGGCGTGGTCGCCTATGATCCCCGCGGCGGACCAACCGATGGTTGGGTTTCTCTTGTTCCGGAAGTGACGGAAGCCGAGCGGGTCTGGGAAGGCCGGTCGCAGCCGCCCGGCGAAAGCCTGGAAACCTTCGATGCATGGCTGGCCGCGCGCGCGGGGCGCCCCATCGCGGCGCTGGGCGCCGCGATCCCCGGAGTAAAAGGTGATCCGGAGCTCAGTGCGACAATACGACCGCATTTCCACCATGCACGAAGGCCCAAGGACCCGGCCGAGCTCGCCCTGCTGCGTCGCACCGCGACTGCCACGGCCGCCGGCTACGCGGCCGTGCGCTTGGGGCTGCGCGCCGGGGTCAGCGAGCGTGCGCTGCAGATCGAGCTCGAAGCGGCCTTCTTCCGGGCCGGCGCGACGCGCACGGGATACGGCACGATCGTCGGCAGCGGCCCCAATTCCGCCGTGCTCCATTTCGATCCGTCCTCACGGGTCACCCGCGAAGGGGAGTTCGTTCTGATCGACGCCGGCGCGGAAATCGACCGTTACGTCTGCGACGTGACGCGGACATACGTGGTCGGTGGAAGACCAACCGCATTTCAGCGAGATCTCTATCAAATCGTACTCGCGGCCGAAAAGAACGCGGTGGCGGCCTGCCGGCCTGGCGTCGAATGGAAGGAGCTCCACCTGCGCTGCGCCACGGAGATGATGGACGGACTCGCCAGCATGGGCGTCGTCCGCGGATCGGGACAATCGCTCGTCGCGCAGGACGCGCACACGCTGTTCTTCCCGCATGGACTCGGCCATCTCGTCGGCCTCGGCGTGCGCGACGCGAGCGGCACGCTGCTCAACCGGCCGAAAGATCCCAGCCCGAGCCTGCGCACGCTTCGTTGCGATCTGCCGCTCGCGCCCGGTTACGTCATCACGGTCGAGCCCGGTCTGTATTTTATCCCGCCCCTACTCAACGATCCGTCGCGCCGCGCCAAATACCGCGACGTGGTCAACTGGCCGCTCGTCGATCAACACCTCGACCTCGGCGGAGTGCGCATCGAGGACAACGTGCTTGTAACCGAGGACGCCCCCGAAGTGCTGACCGCGGCGATTCCGAAGGAACTCTGACCGCAGCGCGCGCCGTCCGAGGCGACCTGCCACCCGATAAGGCCCCCCCGCGCTCATTCCGAGCGACATGACACTGATTAGGTGACATGTTCCGGTTTCTTCCAGCCTGGGAAACACGTCACGTCGATGCGACGGTTTTCCAGGCGGCGCGCATGCCGATCCCCACGATCGCCAGCGTCGCCAGCGAGCTCAATGGCATCAGTACGGCCGCGAAGAGGGGGCTCATCAGTCCGCTCACCGCCAAGCCGACCGCAGTCAGGTTGTACGCAATCATGAAGACGAGCAGCACCAGCTGCGTCTGCCGGCGGGCGTCATTGACCTCAAAGAGCGCCCGGATGCCCGCAATGCCGCGTCCGAGGTAGTAAAAATCGGCCTTCTGCTCGAGCATGCCGCGATGCACGACAGGCGTGCCGCGACAAAGCGCCCGATCAAACGCGAGGCTGTCATTGGCACCATCGCCAAGCATGAGAGCGTCGTCGGCGCCGTTCTCGTCCAGCCACGCGGCCTTTGCGTGCGGCGTCAGTTCGCCGTAGGCGTGGTCCGACGGGATCGCCAGTTCGCGTGCAAGCGTCTCCACTTTTTCACGACGATCGCCGCTGAGAATAAACGCGATCAGGCCCCGGCTTTGCAGCGCGCGCACTTCCACGCAAGCATCGGTACGTGCGTGATCCGCAAAGCGAAAACGCGCGCACACGCGGCCTCCCTCGGCCAGCACCGTGCTGCCATCCGCGAGACCGTTATCCGCCCAGCCGGCGCGGCCGAGCGTCCAACCGGCAAGCCCAAGGCCCTGCCCCACCACTTCGGTGGGCTCGCCGTCGAGCGGCTCGGGCGCGCCGCGCACGAGCAGGGCTTCGAGCAGCGCCCGGCTCATTGGATGCGGGTTGTCCTGTACAAGGGCGCGCAAGGCAGCCCGCGCGCGCACATCGAGATTGGAAACCTGCTCGGGATTGAGCAGCGCGGGCGTTTCGAGGGTCAGCGTGCCAGTCTTGTCGAAGACGAGTTTCTTCACCCGCTGCAGCCGCGGCCACAGATCGCCCGCGCGAACGAACACACCGCGCCGCCGCAGCGCGACGGTCGCGATTTCGTCGGCGAGCGGAAAAGCCAGACCAAGGGCACATGGACATGAGACGACGAGGATCGCGGTGACAATCGCGCCCGTCTCGAGAGCATCGCCGGTGCGCGAGGCCCACACCACTCCGGCAAGCAACGCCACGCCGATGATCGCGATGAGGTAAAACTGGATAACACGCTCCAGCAGCCGGTGCCGGTAATCGGAGCGCTCGACGGGCCGCAGCAATTCGGCGAGCAACGACCGGTCCCAGCCCTGGGTGGCCACTAACCTGATCTCCTTGCGACCGACGTTCTGCGCCCCGGCCGGCACGCGCTGCCGCTGATGAAACACCCGGGGCTCCGCTTCGCCATTGATCCATGCGAGACTCAGGGCGGCCTCATCGTTCTCCAGCCGCGCTTCGACCGGCACCGTCTGCCCCATCGGGACCTCGAACACGTCGCCAGATGCCAGGCTTTCGGGGGCGAGATCGCGCACCGTGCCATCGGCAGCCAGCACGCGAACGAGCGGCGGTGTGGGCTGCGCACGCAGCAGCCGGCGCTGGTTGCGCTCCACCGCCACGACCTGCGCCCATCGTCCCACCAGCATCAGCAGGATGAAGCCGCTCACGAAGTCGAAATACACAAACTCCTCGCGGCCGCTCATCCATCCGTAGAACGATCCCGTATAAGCTCCGAGGATACCGAGTCCGATCGGGAGATCGATGTGCAGCGCGCGCTCGCGCAGGGCCCGCAGTGCGCGCTTCAGGAAATAGCCGCCGCCCGCGAGTAAGCTGAGCGTGCCAAAGACGAGCTGGAGGGTCGCAAACAGCGGCGCGTAGGCAAATGTGCGCTCCATGCCGAAATACGTGGGCAGCGCGAAAAGCATCACATTCATCGCAAAGGCGGTGCACAGGCCGATGCGTTTTGCGAGCGCGCGACTCTCCGACGCTTCAGGCACGGCGGCGCCAGCAGGACCGATCAGATAGTTGAACGATTGCAGGGTGCGCGCGAAGTGCGCGGCTTCGAAGACGCCGCGCACCCAGCTCAACCGCAGCTGTCCCGTCTGAGCGTTGACCTCGATGCGGCCCGCCCCTGGCTCTTTGTTGAAAAGCTTTTCGACGAGCCATACACAGGCTGCGCAGGAAATTCCCTGGATCGACAACGTGAGCAGGGGCGTGCGTTCACCCGCCGCTTTTTCCGCCTCGGCCTGTGCGGTCGCAAGCCAGCCGTAGTCGCGCGGCTGCAGCAGCGACGGATCCGCAGGATTCGTCACCTCGTCCTTGATCCTGTAGTAGGAATCGAGGCCCTGCTCATGAATGAGCCGATAGACATACGCACAACCCGCGCAGCAGAATTCGCCGGCCGCCGATGGAGCGCCGCAGTGCTTGCAGACAGGTGTCGCGGCAGGATGGGACTTCCTGGTCCGATGGGAACTGCGGGATCCATATCCTCGCTCCGTGCGGCTCAGTGACATAGGAAATTCCCGATCTCCGGTCCGGCAAAGCCGAGCGTGCCGCGCAGGCGCCACGTGAGCACCACGGCCGCGATAACGGCCACGACGGTCTGCACGCGGGCGATGCCAATGGGAGAGAGCCGCGTCCGCACCCAGCCAAAGTTGGCTTGCACGAGCCAGAGCAGCGGCACCGTCCCCAGCCCGAACGCGAGCATGAACTCGACGCCGCGGAGCGCGGAGCCCGACAGCGCCGCGAGCGCAATGAGAAAATACAGCGGACCACACGGCAGAAGCGGAGTCGCCGCGCCCATCACAGCCGCAATCTGCACGTGTGAGCGCCCGCGCAGCCAGCCGTGAAGGCGCAGTTGCACACGCGACAGGAACGCCAGCCGCGGCAGGCGGTGTCCAAGTCGCAGCGCCACGAATACAAAGTAGGCGACGATCACCCAGGGAAATAGGCGCACGAGATCGGCACGGAAGAATCCGGCCGGCACCCCTCCGATCGCGCCGGCAATCGCTCCGAACATCGCATAGCCGCCGAGTCGCGAAAGGTGGTAGACGGAGTTGACTGTCGTCGGATCCGCCTGTTCGCCCCGAGTGGGGGCGAGCATGCAGGCCAGCGGACCGCACATGCCAGCGCAATGCAGGCTGGTGACCAGACCGGCCACGAAGGCGGCGGCGGGAGTGTTAACAGCGGCGAGTTCCATGTGGTGTTGCGGCGGTCGCGGCGCGGACGCGCGTTCCGGTTGCGTCGTCTCAGCGGCTTCCCGTGGTCACGAGCGGGACCGTCTGCACCGGTGTTTTTGACGCCGCCATGAACATCGCGGTCCAGGCAAGCGCCAGCAGCGCGAAGCCCCCCGCGACAAAGGCCCAGAGTTTTAAATCACCTCTATTTTTCATGGCCGTCGTGTTCCGTGCGTTGCTTCTCTGCGCGCTCGTGCTCCGCGCGTTCGTGCTCCTCGGCGCGCAGCAGGGAGGCGTCGGGCCCCACGAACTCGATCTCACGCGCCAGGACAAACGTTCCCGCCACATCGCTCGTCTCGACCCGCAGCTTGAACGTCCCCTCGTATTCGCGTCGCGGCATCTGCAGCACCAGCGGGCTGACGACCTCGGCCATCGGCGCCACCTCGACGGGCGCCTCGAAACCTGTCTGCACGAGATCGTCGGGCGCTCCGGCCAGGCGAACCACCAGTCGCGCGGGCGCCTCGCTCTTGTTGACGAGTCGAATGAGGAACTGGTTCCGCACCGTGTATTGATCGACAAAATACGGGGCTCCCTGGAGGCGGGTGACGCCAAAACTCGCCGGCTTCACCGTCGAGAACGCCCAGCACGCCACCGCCCCGCCGATGCCAAGCAGCACCGCGTAAACGAGCGTGCGCGAGCGGAGCCAGCGGGTGCGCTCGCCGGCAAAGCCCTTCAGCGAGTCATAGCGAATCAGTCCGGTCGGGCGCTTCACCTTCGTCATCACTTCGTCACAGGCGTCGATGCAGGCGGCGCAGCCGATGCACTCGATTTGGAGACCCTGGCGGATGTCGATGCCGGTCGGGCAGACCTGTACGCAGCGCTGACAATCGATGCACGCGCCGGCATCGGGCGTGCCAAGCCTGCCTCTCGGCTCCCCGCGTTTCGCATCGTAACCGATGACGAGGGAATGGTCGTCGATGAGCGCGGACTGCAGCCGCCCGTAGGGGCAGATGACGATGCAGAGCTGCTCGCGAAACCAGGCAAAATTGAAGTACAGTATGCCGGTGAAGACCGCCATGAACAGGAACGCCCCCCAGTGTTCGCCCGGTGCTGCGCGCATCATCGCCCAGAGTTCAGGGATTGAGACGAAGTAGGCCAGGAACAGATGTGCGATCGCCGCAGATACAAGGATAAAGAGGCCCTGCTTGACCACCCGGCGGCCGACCTTCTCGGCCGTCCAAGGCGCGGCATCGAGCGCCCGACGGCGGAGCGCCTCACCCTCGATGCGGCGCTCGATCCAGCGAAAAACGTGCTCAAGAAATACGGTCTGCGGACAAGCCCAGCCGCACCAGACGCGGCCGAGCAGCGCGGTGACGAAAAAAAGCGAAAACCCCAGGCCCGTGATCAGAAAAAACAAGAGCCACGAGTCCTGAAACGCCAGCGTCAGCCCAAAGAGGTGAAAGCGGCCTTGGGCGATATCGAGAAAGACGGCGGGGTAGTCGCCGATCTTGATCCAGGGAAGCGCAAGATAGATCGCGACGAGCGCCCAGCCCGAGAGCCGCCGCAGCCGCGTGAAGCGGCCACGCGCGTCCGCCGGGTGGAGGAAGAGCCTGGACCCGTCCTCACGGATCGTGGTGACGGCATCGAGATTGGGTTTGGGCGTGTGTGTGGTGTGTGACATTTTTCCAGCTGGGCGGCGCAGACACCGCCGGGGCCGCCGCCAGGCGGCGCATCCGGACGATTACGGCGCTCCCGCCGCGGCCGCGCTCGCGGCCTGCGCCGGTTCGCCTTCCTCGTGATAACTGAGGATGTAGGCGACGACCTCCGTGATCTTTTTGTTGCCCAGGACCGGCCCCCAGGCGGGCATGCCTTTCGCGAGCACGCCCTGCTCAACGGTGTGGTAAACCTCGACCGGCTTGCCACCGTGTATCCATGTGTTGTCTACGAGACTGGGTCCGATGCCGCCGGTAAGTTTCTCGTTGTGGCAGCTCGCGCAAGTGGACTTGAAAGTCGACTTGCCCGCCTCGACGAAGATGGCGTTGCGGCTCATCTTCCACAGGTTGCCGTCGTCAATCGCAACGCTGCTGGCCATCTTGGCTGCCTCGATCCGCGCAAGCTCCTCTTCCACGCGGGCGCCGTCGGACGGGGCGATGCCGGACTGCGCGTAGTAGAACCAGTAGCACACGGAGAACACGATGGCTCCGTAGAACGTGAGCAGCCACCAGTTGGGGAGCCGGCGGTTGTATTCGGCGATGCCGTCGAACACATGGGCGCGAAGGGAGCCCTCGACGGGCGGGGAGTCTTTGTGCGGCTCACTCATGGCGGCGGAGGGCGGATTCGTCCTGGAACGGCAGGCTGGCAAAGCGCTCGATCTGGGCGCGGCGCATACGCAGCGCCCGGTAGGTGATGGTCAAATACACGGAGAGTGCCGTGACGAAGGCGACGAGCGTGAAAATGCTCATCCAGTCATCGAGAAGGAGTCGGCGGAACATGACGCGAATTTTCGATTCTAGGTTTTGGATATTCGATTCTACCGACCGTCCGATTACTGGGCGGCGGATGCCATCTGCGGCTTCACGGCTTCGTATTTTCCGAGCTTCTGCAGGTAGGCGATGAGCGCCACGATCTCCTTGTCGGGGGCGACATACGCACCGGAAGCGCGGAGGTCGTCGGCGACGGTCTTCGCCTGCGCGGCGACGGAGGCGTCGATCTCGGCTTCCGTCCACTCGGGGTAAGGCACGCCGAGAGTTCGCTGCACCGAAAGCTTCGAGGGAAGCGCCGCGACGTCGGTCGCATTTGCCAGCAGCCACGGATAATTCGGCATGTTGGAGCCGGCCGACACGGACCGCGGATCCTCCATGTGGCGATAGTGCCAGATATTCGGATACTTGCCGCCGACGCGCGCGAGGTCCGGGCCGGTTCGGCGCGAGCCCCACTGATACGGGTGATCGTAGATCGATTCGCCGAGGCGGGAATAGTCGCCGTAGCGCAGCACGTCGGGGACCAGCGTGCGGATCATCTGCGAATGACAGTTGTAGCAGCCCTCGCGCACATAGATGTCGCGGCCGGCGAGTTCGAGCGGCGTGTAAGGCAGCTGCAGGCGGTCCTCCACGTTCTGCGCCTTGTTCACGATCACCGTGGGGATGATCTGGATCATGCCCCCCAGCGCGACGGCAATGAAAGTCAGGATCGTGAACGGTCCCGCGCTGACCAGCAGTCGATCATACCACGTCGCCCAGCTCTTGCCGCGCGACTCGAAGTGCACCCACGCCATGATGACGAAGAGCGTGGCGAAGAAGATGCCGACGATCTGGAAGAACGCATTGCCGAAGAGCCAGAGGCACACCGCAATCGTGCCGAGCGCGGAGAAGATGACGGGCGGGTTGAAGAGCGTGCTGAAAGCACCGAGCGGCTTCTCGACAGGATGAGACTCCGCCGCGTCCTCGACGAAGACCTGCACGCTTCCGTTGACGGGCTGCGCACCGCGGATCGTCCGGAAGAGATTGTAGGCCATCAACAGCCAGCCGGCGAGATAGAGGCCGCCGCCGACCACACGGAACAGCATCATCGGACGGATGGTGTTGAGCGTGTCTATGAAGTTTGGATACGCGAGCACCGTGCCGTTTTCGGCCGTGGCATTGAGCATGAGGCCCTGCGTGATGCCCGAGGTCCACATGGCCGCCACGTAGAGGAGGATTCCGACCGTCCCGAGCCAGAAGTGCAGGTTGGCGAGCGATTGCGAATGCAGCGGCTTGCTCCAGAGGCGGGGGGCGAGCCAGTAGAACATGCCAGCGGCCATGAAGCCGTTCCAGCCGAGGGCTCCGGCGTGCACGTGACCGATGATCCAGTCAGTATAATGGCCGAGAGCATTGACCGATTTGATCGAGAGGAGCGGTCCCTCGAACGTCGCCATGCCGTAGAACGTCACGCCCGCGGCGAAGAACTTGAGCACGGGATCGGTGCGGAGCTTGTTCCACGCGCCGCGCAACGTGAGCAGGCCGTTGAGCATGCCGCCCCACGACGGCGCCCAGAGCATCAGCGAGAAGGTCATGCCGAGGTTTTGCAGCCAGCCGGGCAGCGCGGTGTTCAGCAGGTGGTGCGGGCCGGCCCAGATGTAGACGAAGACCAGTGACCAGAAGTGGATCACCGAAAGGCGGTAGCTGTAGACGGGGCGTTCCGCCGCCTTCGGCAGGAAGTAATACATGATGCCGAGGATCGGCGTGGTGAGGAAGAACGCCACGGCGTTGTGGCCGTACCACCATTGCACGAGGCCATCCTGCACGCCGGCGAACACCGGGTAGCTGTGCAGCAGGCTCGTCGGAAGCGAGAGGTGGTTGACGATGTAGAGCATCGCCACGGTCACGATCGTCGCGATGTAGAACCAGATCGCGACATAGAGGCTCGGCTCGTTGCGTCGCGCGAGGGTCCAGAAAAAGTTCACCGCGAAGACGACCCATACGATCACGACCATCACGTTGATAGGCCAGATGAGCTCGGCGTATTCCTTGCCGCGCGTGAGGCCGAGCGGCAGGGTGATGGCCGCGCACACGATGATCGCCTGCCACCCCCAGAAATGGAACGTCGACAGGAGATCACTGGCGAGACGCGCTTTCACCAGTCGCTGCGTGGAGTAGTAGATGCCGGCAAACATCATGTTGCCGACCAGCGCGAAGATCACCGCGTTGGTGTGCAGCGGGCGCAGCCGGCCGAAACTCAGCCAGGAGGTGCTGAAGTTGAGCTGAAAGAAATTCAGCTGCGAGGCGATCAAGACCCCGGCCAGCATGCCCACGGCGCCCCAGAAGACGGCGGCAAGCATGAACTGGCGGACAACCCTGTCGTTGTAGTCGATGGTGTGTGTGCGGGCGGACATGGACAGATGGAGACGAAAACGGAAGGGGCTTTAGGAGTTCGGCTGGTTTGGGCAGTCGGAGCAGCGCGTGGCGGAGCCGTCCGAAGCGCCGGAACAGCCGCCGGCGTGGCGATGAGAACGCCGGCCGCGAAGCTCGAGTGTCATGGGCTGGGCGGTGACGACGCGCGGCGTTTCCTCAGCCAGCGGCAGGAGCGCCTCGCTCTCGGCACTGCTGAAGCGCCGGCGGGAATGTTCGCGCCAGAAGAAGACGACGAAGGTGAAGACCAGGCAGAGACTGATCGTGAGGGTGAGAGGAATGACGGCCATCGTAGTTGCGCGTTGGATGCGCGTTAAGCGTTGCTGGGGATGAGGAAAATTCAGGACACGCAGGCCTTCGGCAGCGCGCCGGACGGTTCCGGCGAAACAGGGTGACGCCGAGCATGGAGGCGGGCGTCGGTGCGGGCTGCGACGATGCGTTCCAGCTTGTCGAACGCTTCGCCAAGCGCGATTTCCGGATGCGCGGCGGTCGCATGGATCACCGCGTCCGCGCCGGCGCGCTCGAGGACGGCGATCACGGCAAAACGCGGTTCGCTGCCGCGCAGGGTTTCGCGCACGATATTCACGCGGAGACGCTCCAGCCACCCGGCGTGGCGGAAGAGCTTGGCGGCCTTGCGCTCGGCGAGCGTCGACAGCTCGGCACGGGCAGCAAAGCCCTCGGTGTGGAGGAGGACCTCGATGGTCTTCATTGGCGTGGGTGGTGTGCGCGCCATCCTAGTGGCGTGCCC
>DASWVO010000004.1:0-2829 GCA_036406235.1 Opitutaceae bacterium | reverse complement strand
GGAAAGCCGCCCGCGCGGCACCGTGCTCGTCATCGTGATGGTCACGCTGCTCGTTGCCACGGCGGCGCTTCTCCTGTTCATCGAGAAAGCCAGCAACGACCTCCTGGTCGCGTCCCGGGACATCCAGGGCCAGCGGCTGCGGCGCGAGGCTTACTCGGCGCTGGAAACGACGCTCGCGGTGCTCGAGGATTTTCGCGTGGTCGGCGGCGGCCTGCGCAGCCCGGCCGAGGGGTGGGGCGATCCGCTTGGCTGGTGCGGCTACGAACCGGGCGAGGGGCGCATCGTCGAGGTCGCGTTTGCCGATGAAAGCGGCAAGCTCTCGCTGCCCCGCACGCAGTTCGCGACCTTCGTGGAGCTCTTCAAGAGCTGGAACCTGCCGCAAAGCGACGCCGAGCAGCTCGCGGACGCCTTGCTCAGCTGGATGCGCGAGGACTACGAACCGACCTCGGCCGCGGCGCCGCGGCCGGAGGATTACGAACGGGCCCCACTGCCGTTCCGGCCGCCGGGCCGGTCGTTGCGCTCCTTCTCCGAACTCGCCGCGATCGACCTCGTGCGCGAACGCTTTTTCGACGAGAATGGCAATCCGAACGAACTGTGGACGCATTTCACGAATGCGGTTTCGTTGTTCGATTTCCAGCGCCCGAACATCAACGCTGCGTCTCCGGAGCTGCTCAACGCGCTCGCCGGTTACGATGACATGCAGCAGCGCCAGTTGAGCGATTATCTGCAGGGAAAAGGCGCCTATCAGCAGAAAGGGCCGGGCTATTTCCGCGACGCCGGCGAGGTGGCGACGGTGCTCGGGGTGTCGGGCGAAGTCGGGGGCTTTGGGGCGGAGATCCGTGCGCTGCGCATCATGGTGACCGT
Source organism: Opitutaceae bacterium (assembly GCA_036406235.1). Classification (GTDB taxonomy): domain Bacteria; phylum Verrucomicrobiota; class Verrucomicrobiia; order Opitutales; family Opitutaceae; genus DASWVO01. The sequence goes on along the minus strand of DASWVO010000004.1, from coordinate 1,965 downwards.
ACACGAAGGCCGCACGTCCTATCGGTTGACGGCGATCGTGGCCCCGCCGGGCGGCGCGAACGCGGTGAAGCCGCGCAAGACCGAGGCCGAGACGAAAGAGGACACCAACGCCACTGCCGCGTCACCGGCCAAGGTGCCGACGGCGGGCAATGCCGGCGCGACGTCATCGAGCGCGCTGGACGGCTCCGAGGCGCAGGCGAAAAAACTGAACTATCCATTTACACTCTTGGAAATTCGCGAAAATGATGCGATTCCCACCCAACCGGTCGTGGCCGTCGTGAAACCCTGAGCATGCCGCTCCCCAAATTGAAAATGTCCGCCTTCACCGCACCTGCGCGCGTTCTGGCCCTGTTGCCTGACGAACGCTTTTTCGTGCGCAATGTGACGCTGGTGGAAGGCGAGGCCGATGTTGCGTCGCAGGTCGAGCTCGCGCTCGAGACGCTCGCGCCGTTTCCGGTGGCCCAGCTCTACTACGGCACCTTCACGCGTCCGGGCGCGGGGCGGGCGCTGGTCTTCGCCGCCTATCGGAAGCGCTTCACCACGGAGGAAACCGAGGCCTGGGCCGACGCCGAATGGGTCGCGCCGGCTTTCGCCGCCCTCCTCGGGGCTCCTCCTCCGCCTCCGGCGACGACGTGGGTCGTGAACAGCGATGTAGGGCTGACGGCGATACACTTCGGCGACGCCAGCGGCGTGCCGACCGACGTGCGTGTGCAGACTCTGGCCGCCGACGCGACGGAAGCGGACCGTCTGGCGGCGCGCGAGGCGCTGCTGCGCCAGCTCGGCGGCACCCGCAGCGTGATCGACCTGGCTCCGCCGCGGCTCGACGCGGATGCGACCGGCGAACGCGAATTCGTTTTCACGAGCGGCCTGTTTGTTTCGACGGTGGATCTCTCGCTCGGCGATATGCTCGACGTGCGGGACAAGGCCGACGTTGCGGCGCGCCAGCGCGCCCGCACGCGGGATCGCTGGCTCTGGCGCGCGCTCATGACGAGCGTGGCGGTGATCGGTCTGTGCGTCCTCAGCGAGGCCGCGTTGATCGGCGGAGCGATGTGGCAGCAGACGCGGCTCGCGCAAGTCGCGGTGCAGACGCCAATCGTGACCCAGCTCTCGACCGCGCAAACGCTCGCGACCCGCATCGAGGATCTTTCGACGAAGCGCCTGCGCCCGTTCGAGATGATCGCCATCGTCAACGAACCACGCCCGGAATCGATCCAGTTCCTGAGCACGTCAACCCGGGGACTTTATACGCTCGAGGTGCAGGCTCAGACGAACGCGCAGAACGAGGTTGAGCCCTATCGGGTCGCGCTCAACGCGTTGCCCGCCTGCCAGACGGTCGAGGTCCAGGACCTGCGGGATCGCGGCGGCCTCACGACCTTCAAGCTCGTCGTCACGTTCAAGCCCGAAGCCTTCAACCAGGCGGCCGTGGAGGGACGCTCGTCATGAAAGCCTATTTCTTCAGCCGCGTGTTGCGCGAGAAACTGCTCCTCGTCGTCTTCGTCGGACTGGGCGCGGTGATCTGGGCGTCGAGTGTCAGTGATCGCGCGACGCGCAATCTGCGGGAGTTTCGTCGTACGAGCGCCGATCTTACCGACCAGAAATTGTGGCTCGAGCAGCGCGACGCGATCCAGGCGAAGGCGAAAGCCGCCATCGAGAATCTCGACCCCGCGAAGACCTACAGCGCGGTGCGGCTTTCCGCGGAGGTCCGCCGCATCGCCGACACGAGCGGCCTTGGGCCGGCGACCTCGTCGGAACCGCCTCGCACGGAGAATGCCGGACAGTTTTCCGTCAACACGATGCAGGTGGCGATCCGCCGCGTCGATCTGGCGGCGTTGTTGCGCTTCAATGAAGAGATCGGAAAACGCGCGCCCTACATGAGCATCGAGCAGTTCGACCTGAGCGCCGACCGCGCCAATCCGGCTTTGCTCAATGCCGCCGCCCGCATCTCGTCGGTCGAGATCGCGCGGT
>DASWVO010000003.1:0-6522 GCA_036406235.1 Opitutaceae bacterium | reverse complement strand
TTCCACGCGCGCAGGCACGTAGTCGGTCAAGGCCGCGCTCGGACCGAAAAACAAGGGCAGCAGCACCGCACTCCGGCCGCCGCTGGCAAAATACGCGTCGAGCGCGGGCTCGAGCAATTCCGCGGGCTCACCGTCCAGTTCCGCTGGGTCGATCGCGCTCGAGTGCAGCAGCGAAACTGCACGCACCGGCGCGTCGATGCGTGTCGACAAAGCCGCCGCCACGCCCCGCAGACTCAACGTGGAAGCTGCCCGCAACGAGCCGTTGTCGAACAAAAAACAGAGCGGGCGGTCGAGGGTCGTCACACGGTCGTTAAATAACTTGCCGACCCAAATCGATTGCCCAATAAGGTCAACCCACTGCCCTTTTTCCCTCTCATGAATCTCCTTTCCAAGAAGCTGCTGTTCGTCGTTTTCAGCGCCGCGGTCGTGCTCACCGGGTGCACCAAGAAGCCGAAGCGCCCCACGCCTGATCAGACGATGCTCGGACGCGATCTCGCCGGCAGTGGCGATATGATCAACCCCAATGACATCGGCGGCGCCGGCCTGACCGAAGCCAACAGCGGCCTCGCGCTGCGCGATGGCGCCATGGATGTCGGCAACCAGATCCGCGGCCAGCTCGATCCGGTCTATTTCGATTTCGACAAATCGGCGATCAAGGCCTCCGAGCGCCCGAAGCTGCAGGCCGCGCAGCAGTGGCTTTCCGAGCACCCGGGATATCGCCTCCTCCTCGAGGGCCACTGCGACTGGCGCGGCACCGCCGAGTACAACCTCGGCCTCGGTGACCGGCGCGCCGGAGCGTCCAAGCAGTATCTGCAGACCCTGGGCGTGAACCCAGCCGACATCGAGACGCTCTCCAAGGGCGATCTCGACGCCGTCGAGAATGCGAGCGAAGACCAGGCGACGAAGGACCGCCGCGTCGAGCTCGTCCTGATCAAGCCGACGACCTGATCCCGCCGCCCGTCTTTTCCGAACCAAAAAGCCCCGGAGAAATCCGGGGCTTTTTTGTAGTGGAAAAAGCACTTCGATCGGCGGCGCACCGCGCGGCCGCTAATCCTCGTCGTCTCCGCCGCCCTCGCTCTCGCCCTCGGTCGTCGACTCGGCGCCGACCGCAGATCCGTTCACGAGGTCGAAATGCTCGAGGATGATCTTCTGCACCTGATCGAGAAAAAGGAACGCCACATAGGCATCGGCCTCGGTTTGCTCCAGCTCCTCGAGATCGACCGTCTCCGATTCCATATCGTCGTCGCTGATACGCTCCAGGAACTGCACGCGGATGCGCATGCGCAGCAGATTGCTCGCCCGCAGCACAGGCTCGATGTTTTCATCGGACAGCTGGATGACGTTGGTTGCGAAAAACTCGCTGCCGAACAAACCGAGAAACTCCTCGCAATCCCGAGCCTGAGACGCGATCAGCTCTTCGCGCCAGATGCGTGTGAGCTCCGGATCGTCGGGCGCAGGTTCAAACGGCGTGACGAGTTCCGAGCGCAAACCGTCCGCCACGCGCTTGATAAAATCGAGCACGGGTGCGACCGCGGTCAGATTGAGCCGTACATCAACTCGTTTCATCGGGTTCAAGCATGGCACGCAGATGCCATGACTGCAGGCTGTAAGCATACGCTTCGGCGTTCTCGCGGGCCCCCGCCCACACGATCGAGCGACCATGTTCGTGCGCCTCCATCATGTGATGGCGGGCCTGCTCCTCGTTGAAGCCGAAGACGCGACGCAGCACCATCACGGCGTAACTCATGCGATTCACCGAATCGTTGAGAAATACAACCCGCCAGGCCCGCGCAAGTGTGGCCACGGGCTGGCTCGACGGTTGCGGAAGAAACTTTGACTGAAGCGGTGTCAAGGCGAGGCGCGACGATGTGTGAGACTGCAGCGGACGCAACTCCGGGGCGTGCGAAAAAAATAATGCAGGAGCGCGCGACACGCTGCGGGCGCTCAGCGCCAGCGCTGAACCCCGAACGCCGGCATGCATTCCTTCCGCAATCCTCCAAGGCTGTAGGCCATCGAACACGGGAATTGCTTCGTGCGCCCCAAGGGCGACTCTCCTCCAGAGATCGCACCGGCGTAGTGCCATGCGCATAAAGTCGTGCGAAATGGCCGACGCGTCAACCGTCCGCCGCCGGGCAAAACTACGACACACGAGGGCGCCGGCCGCCGCGCAACACGCGCACACCAGCCGGCGCGGTCTCGTACCGGGAAGAGTCAGTTCAACGTGCGGCGGCGGCGCGTACGGCGTCGGCCAGTCGCGTCTCGGCCTCGGCCAGCGGCACTTTTGCGGCCGCCTTTTCCGTGCGGTGCTTTAACTCGACGACGCCCTCCTTCAGCCCCTTGCCACCAATGGTCAGGCGCAAAGGAATGCCGATAAGGTCGGCGTCCTTGAACTTCACTCCCGGGCGTTCGCTGCGATCATCGATGAGGACATCCGCTCCCGCCTGCTCCGCGGCCGCAGCGAGTTTACGGGCGAGCTCCGCGGCCTCGGTCACTTGGGGATCGAGCAGCGTGATGAGAACCTGGAACGGTGCCACGTTCCATGGCCACACGATGCCGTCGGCATCGTGGCTCTGCTCAATCACGGCCTGCAGCGTACGGCTGATGCCAATACCGTAGCAGCCCATCACCATGTGGTGGCTCTGCTTCTGGTCGTCGGTGTAGACCGCGCCGAACTTCTCCGAGTATTTCGTGCCGAGCTTGAAGATGTGACCGACCTCGATGCCGCGGCGGCTCTTGAGCGGGTGGCCCGATTTGGGGCAGGGCTCGCCGGCGCGCACACGGCGGAAATCGCCGAACTTCGTGATGGCAAGATCGCGCGTCACGTTGACGTGGCGCAGGTGAAAACCGTCCTTGTTGGCGCCGGTCGTGCCGTTGCCGATGAGACGGATGGCGTGATCGGCAAAAATGCCGGCGAGCGCCGCCGGGTTCTTGATCGTGCCCTTGACCGCGCCGAGGCTGCCAGGCTTCGCGCCGAGGACGGGCTCGATTTCCTCGGCCGTCGCCGGCCGAAGAAGCCCGAAGCCGAGCGAGCCGAGTTTCGCCTCCTCGAGTTCGTCGCTGCCGCGCAGGATGACGAGGAAGGGTTTGCCGTCGCCGATATAGACGAGCGTCTTGAATTGCTGGTCCGCGGGCACGCCGTACGGCGCCGCCTCCAGCGCGGCGATCGTCACGACGCCGGGCGTCGCGAACTCCTCGATCGCGCCCTCGGGCGCGGCGTCGGCCAGATCCTTGGGCACGAGACCGCTGGTCGCCTTTTCACGATTGGCCGCGTAGCCACTCTCCTCGCAATAGATGATGTCGTCGTCGCCGACCTCGGCGGGCACCATGAACTCGTGCGAATAACTGCCGCCCATGACGCCCGTGTCGGCCTCGACCGCGATGGCGAGCACGCCAAGCCGCTTGAAGAAGCTCTCGTAGGCGGCCTTCATTGCGAAGTAACTTTTCACCGCCCCGTCGTCCGTCGCGTCGAACGAATACGCGTCCATCATCACGAATTCGCGGGCGCGCATGAGACCATAGCGCGGGCGGATCTCGTTACGGAACTTGGTGGCGATCTGGTAAAAGTTCTTCGGCAGGTCGCGATAGCTCGTGATTTCGGTCTTCACCAGCGGCGTGATGACCTCTTCGTGCGTCGGGCCGAGGACGAACTCCGGCTCGCGTGGCGCGCGCTTGCCGTCACCCGCGCTGTCTGCCCGAAACATAATCTCGCGCGCCGCGGCCCAGCGCGGCCCTTCCTGCCAGAGCTCCGCCGGATGCACGTGCGGCATCCAAAGCTCGATTCCGCCCGCCGCATCTAGCTCTTCGCGACAAATCTGCGTGATCTTCTGCATGACGCGAAGGCCGAGCGGCATGTAGGTGTAGAGTCCGCCGCCAAGCTTGCGGACGAGCCCTGCGCGCACGAGGAGCTTGTGCGAGGCGATCTCGGCGTCGGCGGGACTTTCCTTGAGGGTCGGGATGAAAAACTGGGACCAGAGCTTCATGAAAAAGGGCAGGCAAACAGCCGCCGAGGCGGGGAGCAAGGAGCAAGGGGCGGGAGAACGATCTTGCGCCGTGCTCCTGGCCGCCTGCTCCTTTCCTCGCATGCCTGCTCGCTCCTCCGAACGTAAACCCTGGCCGATGAAGTGGGTCGTCCTCGCGATCTTCGTCTGTATCATTCCCTACACGTGGATCACGTTGCGCTACCGCAAGCCCGGTCCGGCTTACCAGCCCTACGAGGACAACAAGAATCTCGCCACCGTCTACCGCCTGCGCGATGCCGGTTTTCAACGCATCCGCGCCAGCGCTGAATACGCCGCCGAACCGCCCTCGCCGCCTGCACCAGACACGCGCGCAGTCATCACGGAGCGCCCGGGTGGCCTGGCGCAGCCCCTCCGCGAAACACTGGTCGAGCAACCGCTCGTGCCCGACTCCATCCTCGCCGTCATCGCCGCCGGAACCGCGGTCAGCACCGAAGCCTACTCGATCCAGTTCGCGTGCGAGGTGCCCGACAATCGCGGGAATCTCGCCGAGGCCGAGCTCTACGTCCACAGCGGCGAAATCACGATCGTGCCCCGATTCGAGGAAAGCAGCGGCCAGCGTTCCACCGCCGCGCGCGATGGAGTCATCCGCATCACCGTCCCCGCCGGAAAGCTGAAACCCGGCCGGTACGCTGTCACGCTGGTCGGCGCCCGGAGTTCGCAGGGTTGGACGCTCGACGTCCGCTGATCGGCACACGACTCCGCGCCAAACGCTCCGGCCCCCACCCGCGTCATTGACGCGCCGCGTCGCATCGCCGAGAACTGCGCTTCGCAACCTATCGATGAGCAACGGCAACGGCCCCGCCACGTCGGCCACTCTGGCCACCACCACGACGATCAAGCCCACGGATCTCCGCGGCATTCTCACTTATATTCCGCGTTTTCGCGACCAGATCTTCGTCATCGCGGTCGACGGCTCCATCGTCGCCGATGAGAACTTCAGCAATCTGCTCGTCGACATCGCGGTACTCCGCAGCCTGACGATCCGCGTCGTCCTCGTGCACGGCATTTCGCGGCAGTTGCGCGAGCTTTCGGAACTTCGCGGCGTGCCGATCACCAACGGGGACGGCACCGGGATGACCGACGCCGCAACACTCGACCTCGCCGTGCGCGCCTCGGCTCGCGTCTCGCACTTGATCCTCGAGGGCCTGACGCAAAACGGCCTGAAATGCGCCATCACGAATGCCGTGCGCGCGCTCCCGATCGGCATCATCCGCGGGGTGGACCAGCAGCTCACCGGCAAGGTTGACCGCGTCGACAAGGATTTCCTCACCCATCTCATCAAGGAGGACGTCACCCCGATCATTCAACCGATCGGCTTCGGCCCTGAGGGCCGGGCGCTGCGCATCAATTCCGACCTGCTCGCCGCCGAGATCGCGGAGGCGCTCAACGCCACGAAGGTCCTCTATGTCACCGACCAGCCAGGCCTCATGCTTCACGGCGAGCTGCGCCGGGAAATCTCCGTGGAGGCGTTGCGAAGCGTCATCCGCGAGCACCCGGAACAAATCGCCGAAAACAGCCGCTCAAAAGCGGTACACGCAGTCAAGGCCATCGAGACGGGTACGCCGCGCGTGCACATTGTGGACGGGCGCGTGATCGATGGTCTCCTCAATGAGATATTCTCCAATGAGGGCGTCGGCACTCTGATCTACGGCAACGACTATCAGCAGATCCGCAAGGCCACGCGGCGCGACGTGCGCTTCATTCACAGCCTCACCCGCGGAGCCGTAAAGCGCGAGGAGCTCATCCACCGCACGCAACAAGCGATCGAAAAGAATATCGACCAGTTCTACGTCTTCGAAATCGACGAGAACATCATCGCCTGCGTCACCCTCTACTTTTATCCCGACAAGCCGCAACTCGCCGAAATCGGCTCCGTCTACGTGATGCCGTTCTACCACAACCGCGGCATTGGGCGGAAAATGGTCGATTTCGCGTGCCTGCGCGCGAAGGAGCGCGGCGTCACCACCGTCGTCGCGCTTTCGACGCAGAGCGCCACGTTTTTCATCAGCGTCTGCGGTTTCGAGGAGGCGGACAAATCGATCCTGCCGAAGGATCGCCTGAGGCTTTACGAGGAGAGCGGCCGTAATCCGAAGGTTCTGGTGAAACAGCTTTCCTGATACAGCGCCTACTGCCCTCCCGCCGCGTTTTAAAACAAACGTAAGGATACCGGCGCTCCGGGCTGTGCTCTTGCCCGCCCGGACAAACCTGCCAGCCTGCACCCCATGAACCGCTTGCTCGTCCTTGCGGGTTACCTCACCGGAGCAATCGCCCTGCTGGCTGGCGGCGATAAACCAGCTCCCGTTTCGGGCGCGCACAAGGCGTTGCCTCTGGAATTCACCTACGCCGCGGCAGACGCCACAACGCAAGGCGCGGAGTCGAGCGTGGTCACCACCGGTCCCGTCGTGGAGATGACGCCTTTCCGGGTCGAGGAGATGCGGCCGCGGCACGTACAGGAACTCGAGCGGAAATGGGATCAACGCGAGCGCCTGCGCCCCATGGCCCT
>DASWVO010000002.1:0-27687 GCA_036406235.1 Opitutaceae bacterium | reverse complement strand
GCCTGGCCGCGCAGGCCGCGGTGCTGGCGGCGGAAGCGTCGCTGGGCCTGGTCGGCTGCCGGGTCGACTTCGGCGGGGACCGGGAGCGGCAGGCCGGCTACGCGCTCCATATCGATTGGTTGAATACGCTCGTCACCCCGGAGCAGATCGCGCTCAACCGCTTCGTCGAGTCGCCCTTCGCGCATCCGAGTGTGTGCTTCCGGCGCGAGCTCGTGGCGCGCCATGGCGGGTACCGCGACGGCGATTTTCCCGAGGACTACGAACTCTGGCTGCGCTGGCTCGACGCCGGCGTGCGCATGACGAAGGTCCCGCGCGTGCTCCTCACGTGGCATGATCCGCCGGACCGGTTGTCGCGCACGGACCCACGTTACGACCCCGAGGCGTTTTTCCGGATCAAGGCGTTTTATCTCGCGCGCGAAGTCGCCCGCATCCGGAACGAGCGCGATGTCCTGGTCTGGGGCGCGGGCCGCCCGACGCGCAAACGGGCGACGCACCTGCGCGCGCACGGTGTGACGATCGCCGGCTATATCGACATCGACCCGAAGAAAACCGGACGTGCGGTCGGCGGCGTGCCGGTGTTTGCGCCGGAGCAAATTCCTCCCCCGACACACGCCCTGGTGCTCGGCTACGTGGCAAATCGCGGGGCCCGCGAACTCAACCGCGCCGCCCTGCAGGCGCGCGGCTACGTCGAAGGCCGGGATTTCCTCATGTGCGCATGAGAGAGGGTAAGTAGGAGCGTGCTTGCACTCGATGGGAATGCGGGCTGGAGGCCCGCGCTCCCAGAAAATCGCGCGCGAGCGCGCTCCTGCCTCACCTTTGCTCCGCCACCCACGCCATCGCCTTGTCCGCGAGGCGGTCGAGGGCTTTCACACACAGCTCGAGGTGCTCCTCCTTCGTGTCCTCGATCTTGTTGTGGCTGATGCCGTGCAGGCTTTGCACGAACAGCATCACCGTCGGCACGCCGGCGCGCGCGACCTCCGCGGCGTCGTGCAGCGGACCCGAGGGCAGGCGATGGCTCTTGCCGCAGGTCTCGCGAATGGCCTCGTCGCAGGCGGCGATCAGCTCGTTGTGAAACAGAATCGGCTGGATCTGCCACAACCGCTCCCAGGCGACGGTGACGTTGCCTTCGCGGGCGAAGCGTTCGCTCGCGTCCCGCGCGTCCTGCAGCATCCGCGCGAGCGCGGCGGCGTCGAGGTGCCGCTGGTCGAGCGTGATCCGGCATTCCTCGACGACACTCGTGACGATGCCCGGCTGCGTCGTGCACGAGCCGATCGTGCACACGCCGTCATGCGCTTGGGCGATACGGTAGATTTCCGGGCTCATCTTCGCGGCAGCGAGAAACGCATCCTTCCGCCGGTTCATCGGTGTGCTGCCGGAGTGCGCCGCCTGACCGCGAAACGTGATCGCGTGCCGCTCCACGCCGAACGTCCCGAGCACCGCGCCGAGCGGCAGATCGAGATCGAGCAGCACCGGGCCTTGTTCGATGTGCAGCTCGAGATAGGCGGCGGCGTTCGCGAGCTCACGCCCGCTGTCTTTGACGCGTTCGAAATCGATCCCGACCTCCCAGAGTGCATCCGGTAAACGGATACCGTCCTTGTCCCTGAGTCCGCGGGCCTCGTCCATCGCAAGCGAGCCCGAGCAGGCGGAGGAGCCGAACAGGCTTTTGCCGAAACGCGCGCCTTCCTCGTCGGCCCAGTCGACGAGGCGCAGCGTGACTGGGGGGCGGCCGCGATACTGCGCGTGGAGGCGCCGGAGCACCTCCAGGCCGGCGAGCAGATTGAGGCATCCGTCGAGCCAGCCGCCGTTGGGCACGGAATCGATGTGCCCGCCGATGAGCAGCGCGCGCTCCGACTCGCCGGGCACCGTGGCCCAGAGGTTGCCGGCGGCGTCGGTGTGATGCTCGACCGGCAGGGCCGCGAGTTTTTCGCGGAGCCACGCGCGCGCCGTGACCCACGTCGGGGTGAACGCCACGCGCTGGGCGCCGTTGTCGTCGCCGGTCAGACGGCGCAGGTCCTTGAGTTCGGCCACCGTTCGTCGCGGGTCCAGCGTCATGAAGCCCAGTTTGGCCAGATCGGAGTCCCGGCACAATGTATGCTTTATCCCGGGCATCACCTTTTAGGCTCTCGAACCAGCCCGCGACATCGCTTTGTTCCCTTTTCGACGCCCCGGTCCTTCAACAAGACGCGCTCGTCGACTTGCCGGATGGGATGTCGCGGCTGGTTCAACGCCCAGCACTGTGCACATCTCCATCCCGCGCCCGTCCGCATTCCGGCGCGGCGCGAACGGAATTCCCACTCGCCACCGGCGCGGCCGGGCGCGATACTCCGGCCGTCAACCGTCCCGCGCAGACTCGCCCGCCGTCCCACACCGCTCCGGCGCCGGTTGTCGCCCGTCCGCCGCGCCCACGGAGAGAGGAACTCATCCATGCCCACACTCGCCACGACTGTCGACGGACTGAAATTGCCCAACCCTTTCGTGATCGGTTCCGGTCCGCCGGGCACCAACTTGAGCGTGATCACGCGCGCGTTCCGCGACGGCTGGGGCGCGGTGATCGCAAAGACCGTCAGCCTCGACGCCTCGAAGGTGATCAATGTCTCCCCGCGCTACGCCAAGCTCCACAGCACGGCCGGCGAAGTGATCGGCTGGGAAAACATCGAGCTGATCAGCGACCGGACGTTCGCGATCTGGATCGACGAGTTCAAGAAGTGCAAAGACCAGTTTCCCGACCGCGTGCTCATCGCCTCGATCATGGAGGAGTATCGCCAGGACGCGTGGATCGAGATCGTCGAGCGCTGCCAGGAGGCCGGCGTCGATGCCTTCGAGCTCAACTTCTCCTGCCCGCATGGCCTGCCCGAACGCAAAATGGGCGCCGCGATGGGCGAGAATCCCGAAATCCTCGAGGAGGTGTGCGGCTGGGTGAAAGCCGCCACGAAGAAACCCGTGTGGGCGAAGATGACGCCCAACGTCACGCGCATCGAGGAGCCGTCCCGCGCGGCCCTGCGCGGCGGTGCCACCGGCATCAGCGCGATCAACACCATCCGTTCCGTCATGGGTGTGAACCTCGACACGCTCCGGCCCGAGCCGAGTGTCGAGGGCTACACGACACCGGGCGGCTATTCGTCGAGGGCGGTGAAACCGATCGCGCTGCGGATGGTGATGGAGATCGCGCAGGTGATCCGGAAGGAGTTTCCGGACCGCTCGCTCTCGGGCCTCGGCGGCATCGAAAGCGGGGAGGACGCCGCGCAGTTCATCCTCCTTGGCGCCGACACCGTGCAGGTGTGCACCGGTGTCATGAAATTTGGATACGAATGCGTGAAGCCGATGTGCGAACAGCTCCTGGCGTTCATGGCGAAGCACAAGTTCGAGACGCTCGCCGACTTCAAGGGCAAGAGCCTCGACTACTTCACGACCCACGCCGACCTCGTCCGCCGCCAGGGCGAACGCAAGGCGGCGCAAAAAGCGGCCGCCGCGGCGGCGGCGAGCGCTGGGGTGAAGAAAACCGTCGCCAGCGACGCCGAGTGGAGCGGCGACGATTTCGTGAAGCAGTCCGACGCCCTCGCGCGCGGGTGAAAGCCTCGGCGATGAAGGGAACGCGAGAGCGTGTTACGTCTTTTCGGGATGCGGGTAGGGCCCGACCTCCGGGCGGGCCGGTTCGGTGTGCGCGAGTCCAAGCGGCCCGCCCGGAGGTCGGGCCCTACCGCGTTCTCCGAGACCAGCGGTCCCATGCGTTTGTCGCTCTCCGCGGCCTCTGTGTCACCTCCGTGTTCTCTGTGTCAAAAACACCGTTCCGCCTCCCATGCCGCTCCTGATCAAAAACGGCGAGATCATCACCGCCGACTCCCGCACCATGGCCGACATCTATTGCGAGGGCGAAACGATCACGCAGATCGGCCGCAACCTCGACGCGCCGCCCGGTGCGGAGGTGATCGACGCGACCGGGAAATACGTTTTCCCCGGGTTCATCGATCCCCACGTGCACATCTACCTGCCGTTTATGGGCACGTATTCGAAGGATACCTACGAAACGGCCTCGCGCGCCGCGCTCGTCGGCGGCACGACTACGCTCATCGAGATGTGCTGCCCGGCACGCAAGGACGACGCGCTCGCCGGTTTCGAGCTGTGGCTCTCGAAAGCCGAGGGAAGATCGGCGTGCGACTTCACGTTTCACATGGGCGTCACGCGTTTCGACGAGGCGATGGAGGCGCAGCTGCGCGAAATCGTCCGCCGGGGGATCAGTTCCTTCAAAATCTTCCTCGCCTACAAGGGCGCCTTCGGCGTCGACGACACCGAGCTCTACCGCACGCTCAAGCTCGCGAAGGAGCTCGGCGTGATCGTCACCGCCCACTGCGAAAACGAGACGCTCGTGGCCGAGCGCTGCCGCGAGCTCCTCGCCGCCGGCAAGACCGATCCCGGCCAGCATCACGAGAGCCGTCCGCCGCGCGTCGAGGCTGAGGGCGTGCATCACCTGATGACGTTCGCCGAGCTCACCGGGGCGGAGACCTACCTCGTACACACGAGCTGCCAGGAGGCGCTCGCCGAGGCGCTCGCCGCCCGCCAGCGCGGCGTGCGCGTCAGCGTCGAGACGCTCATCCAATATCTCCTCCTCGACAAAACCTACGCGGAGCGCCCCGGCTTCGAGGGCGCGAAATACGTCATGTCGCCCCCGCTGCGCGACGCCCGCAACCAGCCGGTGTTCTGGGCGGCCTTGCGCGACGGACTCGTGCAGACCGTCGCCACCGACCACGCCCCGTTCGACTTCGCGACGCAAAAGCCGATGGGCAAGGACGACTTCACCAAAATTCCCAACGGCATCCCTTCGCTCGAAGCGCGTATCAACCTGCTCTATACACATGGCGTCGCCGCCGGCCGCATCGACCTGCACACCTTCGTCGACGTCGCGAGCACGCGCGCCGCGAAGCTCTTCGATCTGTTCCCGAAAAAGGGCGCGATTCAGCCCGGCGCCGACGCCGACCTCGTCGTCTACGACCCGGGTTATCGCGGCACGATCTCGGCGAAGACCCAGCATATGGCCGTCGACTACAGCGCGTTTGAGGGCTGGGAGATCAAGGGCCGCCCGGGCGTTGTCACCGTCCGCGGCGAGATCGCCGCCCGCGACGGAAAGTTCACCGGCACCCTCGGCCGCGGAAAATTCCTGAAACGCACGCCGAGCCATTTCTAGCGCGTGTGATGCACTTTTTCGAACGCCTTCCCGTAGCGCGGTGCTTCCGCCCGCGCCCGTTGCGCTCCCCAGCGCGGGCTAGAGCGCCGCGCCACCTTGGGCGGCTGCCGCGCAACGTGAGCTTCTAGGCAACCGCCGGTTCCAATGTCCACGCCCTTCACCTCCGCCAACGCGCCCGACGTCGAGGCTGACCTCGAGCAGCTCCGGCAATCGCATCTCTACAACGAAGACCTCGCGCCGGTGTCGCTGGCCCGGCGCAAGTGGGGGCTCGCGAGCATCGCGGCGCTCTGGATCTCCATGTCGGCGTGCATCCCCACCTACATGCTGGCCTCGTCGCTCATCGGCGGCGGCATGAACTGGTGGGAGGCGATCCTCACGATTTTTTTGGGCAACGTGATCGTCGTGATTCCGATGATCCTCAACGCCCACGCCGGCACGAAATACGGCATACCGTTTCCCGTCTTCTGCCGCGCCTCGTTCGGCACCGTCGGCGCCAACATTCCCGCGCTCCTGCGCGCCCTCGTCGCCTGCGGTTGGTTTGGCATCCAGACGTGGATCGGCGGCAACGCGATCTACAAGATCCTCGCCGTCTTCTGGCCCGCGCTTGCCGCACCCGGCGCCGCGACCGCCTTCGGCATCACGTTTCCCCAGTTTGCGTGCTTCCTGTTTTTCTGGGGCATCAACATGTGGGTCGTCTACAAGGGCATCGATTCGATCCGGCTCCTCCTGAACATCAAAGCCCCGCTGCTTATCGCGCTGGGGCTGCTATTGCTCTGGTGGGCGTATCGCAATGCCGGCGGCTTTGGCCCGATTCTTTCGCAACCGTCCGCCTTCGATCCCGGTCAGCCGAAAGCTGGACAGTTCTGGCCATACTTCTTTCCCGCGCTCACCGGCATGATCGGCTTCTGGGCCACGCTCTCGCTCAACATCCCCGACTTCTCCCGCTACGCGAAGACGCAGCGCGACCAGGCTCTGGGGCAGGTGTTGGGGCTGCCGCTGACGATGGCACTGTATTCATTTATCGGAGTCGCGGTCACCTCGGCGACGACGATCATCTACGGGGAGACGATCTGGGATCCGGTTGATGTGCTCACGCGCTTCCGCAATCCGGTGCTCCTCGTCGTGGCGATGCTCGCCCTCTGCATCGCCACGCTGGCGACCAACATCGCGGCCAACGTTGTCTCTCCCGCCAACGATTTCGCGCACCTCGCGCCGAAGAAGATCACGTTCCGCATCGGTGGTTTCATCACCGGCATGATTGGAATCCTCATGATGCCGTGGAAGCTTCTGGCCGATCCGGATACCTACATCATCACCTGGCTGATCGGCTACAGCGCGTTGCTGGGCCCGATCGGCGGCATCATGATCGCCGACTATTTCGTGTACCGACGGCGTTCGCTCAACCTCACCGCGCTCTACCGGGCCGACGGCGAATATGCCTACTCCGGCGGCTTTAGCTGGGCGGCGATCATCGCGCTCGCCGCCGGCGCGCTGCCAAGCCTGCCGGGCTTTCTCGCCACGGTGAAGTGGATCGATGCCGCCGCGGTGCCGACGCTTTTCATCGATCTCTACCATTATGCCTGGTTCGTCGGCTTCGGGCTGGCGTTCGGCGTGTACCTTCTCCTCCGAAAACTTTTCCCAAACCTCTAGACCGCGGATGATGGATAAAGGCGCGGGTAGCCTGGGTTTTATCCGTGTTCATCCGTGTAATCCGTGGTCAAAACCGCCTGCCGCATCCAAACCTTTGAACCACGGATCACACGGATAAGACAGGCGACAGGGAACCGCGCCGGCCCTGTCTCCTGTCTCCGTGGCCAAAAAATCCCATGCCCACACTCCCGTCCTTCCCGTATCAACCAAAACCTTACACTGGCCCATCCGCCGAAGAGGTGCTGGCGCTCCGCCGCGAGTTCGTGAACCCGGCGATCTTTCACTACTACAAGAAGCCGCTCATGATCGTCGAAGGGCGCGGACAATATCTCTTCGATGAGACGGGGCGCCGCTATCTCGACGGCTTCGGTGGCATCGTCACGGTGAGCGTCGGCCACTGCCATCCCGACGTCGTCGCGGCGGCAAACGCGCAGAACGAGACGATCCAGCACACGACGACGATCTACCTGCACCCGAACATCGCGCTCTACGCCCGCGACCTCGCGGCGAAGATGCCGGGCGAGCTGAAGGTCGTCTATTTCGTCAACTCCGGCTCCGAGGCCAACGACCTCGCGCTCCTCATGGCCCTCGCCTGCACCGGCAATTACGACGTGATCGCGCTGCGCAACGCCTACCACGGCGGCAGCCCGGGCACGATGGCGCTCACGTCGCACCACACCTGGAAATTCAACGTCCCGCACAGCTTCGGCGTGCAGCACGCGCAGGCGCCCGATCCGTATCGCGGCCCCTACGGGCGCGACGACGCCGATGCGGGAAGGAAATACGCCGCGGATGTCCAGGCTCTGATCCAGTTCGGCACCTCGGGCCGCGTGGCGGCCTTCATCGCCGAATCGATCCAGGGGGTGGGCGGGGCGGTGGTGTTTCCCGACGGGTATTTGAAAAACGCCTACGAGCACGTCCGCGCTGCCGGCGGACTGTGCATCGCCGACGAGGTGCAGGCCGGCTTCGGCCGCACGGGCACGCACTACTGGGGCTTCGAGACGCAGGGCGTGGTGCCCGACATCGTCACGATGGCCAAGGGCATCGGCAACGGCTGTCCGCTGGCGGCGGTCGTGACGACGCCGCGGATCGCGCAGGCCCTGACGACGCGCATCCATTTCAACACCTTTGGCGGCAACCCGGTCTGCTGCGCGCAGGGTCGCGCCGTGCTGCAGGTGATCGAGCGCGAAAAGCTGCAGGAGAACTCGCTGCGCATCGGCGGGCAGCTCAAGGCCGGCTTCGAGAAACTCGCGTCGAAGCACGCGCTCATCGGCGACGTGCGCGGCCTCGGGCTGATGCTCGGCGTGGAGTTGGTGAAGGACCGGAAAACGAAGGAGCCGGCGAAGGAGGAGTGCGCGGCGGTCTTTGAAAAATGCCGCGAACTCGGCCTGTTGATCGGCAAGGGCGGCCTGTGGGGCAACACGCTGCGCATCAAACCGCCGCTGTGCCTCACCGCGGCCGACGCCGACTTCCTGCTCGGGGTACTCGATGAGGCGCTCGCGGATGTGTGAGCTTGGTTGGAGAAGTATTTCGACGGGCTCGTTCGACACGGGTTGAGTTGTCGGCTTTGCGCCTACTCAACTCTCGGGGTTGGCCGTCTTCATGTATCGGCCAATCAATACCCAGTAGTCGTCGCCTCCATACGTGGGCTGCTGGTAGTGAATGTGGATCGCGGCGCTTCGCGCGTCGGCTGCCGGCAATGTGAATAACCGATGAACGGTTCGCTTCTTCCCGGATGGCAGATCGATCTTACGCGCTGACTTTTGATTCTTTTCATGGGTCGCGTCGTGCACCCAAACGAAATCACGCGCTGGATCGACGGGCAAAGGCTGCGTCCCGACGATCAGTGACGCGCGATCGGGAACGCCTCTCTTTGGTTCGGGCATTTCGATCGTAATGTTTACAGACACCAGACCGAAGTCTTCTTCGGTCATGTGAAACTCGAAGGGCGGCGCACACTTCTCCTGAGTCGCCGGCGTCACGATCGCTTCAGTGATCCGAAACTCGTATTTCAGTCCGTTCGCTGCCAGCGCATGGGTGCAAAAGACAAGAAGGGTGACGAGCGTTCTCATTTTGATGATGGCGTGGAGAATTAACGGCAGATGACGCAGATGATTCGGATCTCACATCAAGGGCACCGGTGGCAGGAGGTATTTATTATCTGTGTTCATCTGAGTTATCTGCGGTTGGTTTGGTCTTCAAGCCACCGGTGAACCTTTGAATTCCGTGAGCGTGGATGGTTGAGCATCGAAAACGAGCTGACGATCGCCGTACTTTTGCGCGTTTTTTGTCATAGGCTGCGCATTTCATATCCTGATGAGCGAACGTTGAAAGAAACGCACGGCGCCGCGCGTTTCTATACATGTGAGGCGCTGTGTACAGCTCCTCGCCTTCAACCAAACTGAATCCACTATGCAAAATCATGTGTCCGCCAGTCTCGCGGCCGCCGATCAGGCCGCCGCTTTGCAAGCCATCGCCACCCTGCGGGAAAAGCTCCCTTTCCTGATCGACCTCACGCCGGAGCAACGACGCCATCTCCCGAAGATGGGCGACAAATCCCGGGCCTTCGTCGAACGCACCTTGCAGGCCTGCCAGGCTAACGGCGCGGTGCTGCCGCCCACCTTCGACGTGGCCGAGTTCGAGCGCGACCTGGCCCTCTGGCTGGCGCTCGCCCCCGTTGTCGCCCAGGTGACCCAGCTTCAGGAGCTGCTGGAGGACACGTTGATCGCGGTGGGCAGCGACCTCTATGCCGCTTCGCTCGTTGGCTACGGCTACCTAAAACTGTCTGGCGCGGGTGCTGGTTTGGATGAATTGCGCGCCGCGATGTCGGCCCGCTTCCGGAAGGCCAAGACGCCCGACGGCGCCCTGGCGTCATCGCAAGCGGCTGGCTGAAGGCGCGACGCGCGCCGGCTCTGCGAGCCCCGGGACGGTTCTCCCGGGGCTTTTTGCTGCCTCAGAGACGCGTTTTTCCGGATTTCGGCAGGAATTTGCCCGTCGGGAGCGAGCACGGAGCCCGTTCACGAAGCTCCGAGCTTCGCGGACGAAGCAAAAAGCCGCAGCCGCGAAGCTCCGAACGAGGTCGGCGAAGCTCGGAACGAGGTCGACGAAGCTCCGAGCTCCGGTTTTGCGAAGCTCCGGGCTTCGCGCGCGAAGCTCCGAGCTCGAAACGCGAAGCTCGGAGCCCGGCCGGGCTCGTTCGGAGCTCGGAACGCGAAGCTTTTTGCTTCGCGCGCGAAGCAAAAAGCTTCGCGGTTGCGGTTCGGAGCTCGGCGGGGTGGCCCGGGGAAGAGCGGCTTGGCGCGATCTCCTGGGAGCGCGGGCGGCCTGCCCGCATTCTTCAGATTGCGGGCCAGCGGCCCGCGCTCCCAAGCAATCGCGCGCAAACGCGCTCCGGCACCGCCGTTCCTATACTATGCCACCGCCGTGCGGCGCGCGGGTTTTCCATTCCACGCCAGCCACGCGGCGATGCCGCCCGCAGCATAGCACACCACGTCGCGCCAGTCGGCGGTGCCGTGGTGCGTCAGCGCCGGTCCGAGGCCTTCGCAGATGACCGACCAAACCACCGTGTGGAACGCGATCTCCGGCGCCGTCGGGGCGGCATCGTGCGTGCGCCAGCCCAGGCGGCGACTCAGCCCCAACACCCACGGCAGGGCGGCAGGAATCAGCAGCAGGTCGTTGAAATGGCCGTGGAAAAATCCGGGGCCGGCGTGCGGTTTCCAGAGGAGGCGGTTTGCGGCGTAGAGTGCGCACGCCGCGAGACAGAGCGGATCGAGGCCGTAGCGGAAGCGCTTCACAACAACGCAAAAATCAGCGCGCCCGCGAGCATCGCGAGGCCGAGTTGCCCGACGAAGGGCGTGTAACGGAACGGAGTGGGTTTCGAGTGCATCGGAAATGAAAGAGGCGGAGTCCGGAAACTTGCGCTCACGCGTCCTGGCCGCGACGGCGGGCGAGCCAGCCAGGTTCCGGCTGATGCTCCTCCTGCCAAGCGTTACGCTCCTCGAGGATGCGGGCGAGGGCCGCGTGCAGGTCGGGGCCCAGCCAGCGCAATTCGGTGCGGTGCAAGGCGGAAAGACCGGAGAGAACCGTCAGGCCCTTCGCGGTGAGCCGCAGCCAGACGAGCCGGCCGTCGTCGGGGGATTGCTCGCGCTGCATCAAGCCGGCGGACTCGAGCCGGTTCACCAGCTCGACGGCACTGTGATGCTTGATCTGCAGGCGCTCGGCCAGCTCGCCCATCGTGGCATGGTCGCGGCCCGGCATGCCTTGCACGGCGAGCAGCGCCTGGTGCTGTCGGGGCGTGAGGCCGGCGGCGCCCGCCGCCTCTTCGCTGAAGTGCAGGAAACGCCGCAGCGTCGCGCGAAAGGCGGCGAGGCGTTCGTAGTCGGACTTGCTGATGGGTCTGCGGACGGGCTTGGTGGCGGACATGAAGATATGTCGGGTTACGACATAATCGCCGGTTGCCAAGCCCGAATCCCCGGGCGCGGCGCGGGAGCGGGTGATGGACGGTGGGCTGCGATTGCCTGAGGGGGGCGCGGTGCTTCCGCCCGCGCTCAAGAGAGCAATGAACGCGGGCTGAAGCACCGCGCCACGGGAGTGCGTTCGGAAAAGTGCATTGCGCGCGCTAGTCTCCGCACCGGGTGGGAAGATCGAAGGGAAGGCCGGCCGGGGAGGACGACGGCGAAGGGGTCACCTCGATGCCCACGAGGCACAGGTCGTCCTCGAATGCGTCGGCCTGTGAGAACGCGCGGACTTCATCGAGGACGCGGTCGAGTATGCCTTCGACGGGCAGATCGATATTCCGGCGAACGGCCTCCTGGAGGCGCGCTTCACCATATTGTTCGCCGCTGGGCGCCGCGACCTCGGACACGCCGTCCGTGAAGGCGAGGAGAGCGTCGCCGGGGGCGAGCGGACATTCGGCGGACGCGAACACGTGATCGGGGAAGATGCCGAGCGCGGGCCCGGCGAGCGTTCGTTCCATGAACACCGGCTCGACGATGTGCTTGGCGCGCCGGATGTGAAGGGGAAGGGGGTGGCCGGCGCTGGTGGAGGTGAGTCGTCCGCGGCCGACGTCGGCGACCATGTAGAAGGCCGACGCGAAGAGCAGTTGTTCGCCGCGGAGCACGCCGGTCAGCGAGCGGTTGATCGCGCCCACGAAGCCCGCCGGATCGTGCGCCTCGCCGCGCAGCTCCGCGAGCAGGCCGCGCAGGATGGCGGTGACCAGGGCGGCGCGAATGCCGTGCCCCATCACGTCGCATACGAAGATGCCGGCCTGCTGATTGGAGAGAGGCAGGATGTCGAAGAAATCGCCCCCGACCGCTCCGGAAGGCACGTAGCGGTGGCTGAAGCGGAGCGACGTGTCGTCGCTGCCGGGTGCCGTGCCGAACGCGGGATATTCGGCCGGCAGCAGTCCGAGTTGAAACTCGCGGGCGAGTTCGAGATCGGCCTTCAGGATTTGGTGTTTCTCGCGCAGCTCGGCGGTGCGCTCGGCCACGCGGTGTTCGAGCTGCTCGTTGAGCAGGTGGAGCTCGGCGAGCGCGCGATCGCGCTCCGCACTGCGCGTCTGCAGCGTCGCCGCCATCTGATCGAACGCCCGGGAAAGTTCGCCGATCTCGTGGCGGCCGTAACGCGTGTCCGTGCGCGCGCTGAAGTCGCCGGCTTCAACGCGGCGGGTGGCGTTGAGGAGCTTGCGCACGTGGCGGAGCACGAGCTTGTCGCCCCCGATCCACGCCGCCGCCAGCGCGAAGGCGGTGACCACGCCCAGCAGGAGCAGGTTGCGGCGGAGAAACCGGTTGGCGTCGGCCAGAGCCACCTGGGTCGGGATGCCGATGCACACGCGGACCATCTCGGCGCCCAGCGCGCCCCGCAGCGGCGCGAAGGCGTAGAGCCGGCGCATGCCGTCGGGCCCGATTTCCTCGACTGCACCCTGGGTCAGCGTGCTCATCCGCCGCGAAATCGATGAATCTCGAATCGAGGCGCCGCGCCACCGCTCCGGTTCCGGCCAGCCGGCGAGAATCATCCCCGTCCCGTCCACGACCTGCAGAGTCGCGCCCGGCGGCAGCTCCGCTTCCGCGGCGAGATGCTCGAGCCACTCCAGATCGAGGCCGACCACCACGACGCGGCGCACGGCGCCGCCGGCATCAAACACGGGCAGTGAAAAATGAACGGAAGGCTTCCTGGTCGTGCGCCCGACGGTGTAGTCGCCCATGGTGAACTGGCGCGTTTCCAGCGCGCGCCGGAAATACGTGCGGTCGCTGAGGTTCAGTCCATCCGGCGGCGGCAGGCTGCTCGCGAACATCGTGCCGTCCGCGTCGACGACGCTGAAGATCGTGTAGAGCGGATACTCCTGGTGAATGGAGGCGAGGAGCTGCGTGGCCGCCGCCCGGTCGTCCGTCGTGATGTCGGGCAGATGGGCCATCATCACCAGCAGCTGTCGAGCGCCCTCGATCAGCCGTTCCTGTCCGGAGGACGCGAGGCGCGCGATGCGCACGGCGTCGAGTTGGGCGGCGGCGACCGCTGCGCCGCGCTGTTGCGAGGCCGTGTGGAAGATGAGCCCGAGGGCTGGGAAGACCGACAGCAGCACCAAGGCCATCAAGCGAGCCCGGAGGCTGGCCAGGACGAACCATTTCATGAGGGGGGTAAACCTCGGGCGGTATTGCCGCACAACCGCCCCGCTGTCTCAAGGCAGAAGCGGTGCCGGCGCGGCGGCGCCCGGCGCCCGGCGCGGCGGCGGCTCAATTGCGGTAATCGAGCGGCGGCTTGCGATCACCGACGAGCGACACGTAGTGGAAATCGGCGCCGCGGCGCGCGTCGAAGTCGGCCTTCGCCTTCGCGATCAACCCGGGCTGCGTGAACAGATCGATGGCGGTGAGCGCGATCGTCTTGGAGGCGACGGTCATGCCCTTCAGGCCGATCGTGGTGCCGCCGCAGGCGACCGCCTGCCAGCTGTGGCCGGGCGTGCCGGGCACCCAGGTCGCCGCGGCCAGGCCCATGGTCGGCACGACCCAACTCACGTCACCGACGTCGGTCGACGCCGAACCGGTGGCCGGCGTGAGATTGAGGGGCTGGACGAGACCGGCGGTCTCGACCGCCGGGGGCCGCCCGTAGAGGGTGCGGCCGATTTTTTCGGCGAAGGCCTTTTCCTCGTCGGTGTAGGTGATGCCGCCCACCGTCTCCAGGTTCGCCTGCATCGCGCGGGCGAGCGGTTCGTTGGGCAGCAGTTCGTAGGCGCCGTGGATGATCTCCCACTCGACCTTCGTGTCGGTGCCCATCGCCGCGCCCCGCGCCGCCTGCTCCAGGCGCGCCCAGATGCCCTGGAGGATCTCGCGACTCGGGCTGCGCACGTAATAAAACACCTCGGCGAACGCGGGCACGACATTCGGCGCCTCGCCGCCGCGTGTAATGACGTAGTGCATACGCGTCGAAGCGGGGACGTGTTCGCGCATGAGGTTCGCCATCATGTTCATCGCCTCGACCCCGTCGAGGGCCGAGCGCCCGCGCTCGGGGGCGGCCGCGGCGTGCGCGGCCTGGCCGTGGAAGCGGAACTTGGCCGACTTGTTCGAAAGCGAGCTCTGCACGGTGACGGCGTTGCGGTCGCCGGCATGCCAGTGCAGGACGGTGTCGACGTCGTTGAAGAGGCCGGCGCGCACGAGATAGACCTTGCCCGCGCCGCCCTCCTCCGCGGGGCAGCCGTAGAAACGGATCGTGCCCTGCTGGCCGGTGGCTTTCATCCAGTCCTTGATGGCGACGGCGGCCGCGGCCGAGCCGGCGCCGAAGAGATGGTGGCCGCACGCGTGACCGGCAGCGACCTCGGGCCGCGCCTTCTTCTCCGGATCGGCGGTCTGCGACACGCCGGGCAGGGCGTCGAATTCGCCGAGGATGCCGATGATCGGATGGCCGCTGCCGTAGCTCGCGACAAACGCGGTGGGGATCTCCGCCACGCCGGCCTCGACGGTGAAGCCTTCCTTTTTCAGCTGCTCCTGCAACAGGGCCGAGCTCTTCGTCTCCTGGTAGCCGACCTCGGCGAAGTTCCAGATTTGCAGGGCGATCTCCTCGTAGGGCGCTTTGCTGGCATCGATGTGCCGGAGGACATCGTCCTTGGTGGTCTGTGCGGACAGCGTGAATACGCCGGCGGCGAGGCCGAGCGCCGTGGCGAGGAGGCGGGTGAGGGTGCGCGAGCGTGGCATGGTGAAGAGAAGAAAAGGGCGGGTTGGACGGCGGGGCCGGCCCTTGTGGCCGGGCCGGACCGAAAGGCCGCGCGGCGCGCGCGGAGCCCGGCCGCGAGGGCGGCCCTGCATCGGAGCCTTCCTGCACGGAGGCGCCGGTGGACGTCGCCGCATCGGGTGCAGCAAGCATGCCATGCGAGGCGGTCGGCAAGCCCGACCGCGGGGCTTTTGGCCTCCCTGTCGCCAGCGCCGCGAAGTTCCGGGGTTTCCCGGACTCACTCCGCCGCGACAATTTAATCGGGCTCGAGGGGGCCGTTCCCCGCTTATGTCGCCGACCGCAGGCTGTCCGTAGCACGGGCCAGGCGCGGCGCCACCTTGGGCGGACGCCGGGCGGCGTGCATGACCGCCTCCAGGGAAAACGCGCGCTGCCTTACGGCTCAAAACGCGTCGCGATGCTCGAGCGCGGCCTCGATCGCGGCGCGGTCGAGGAGGGCGGGGCGCAACTGTTTCCCGCTGAGCAGCGGCAGCTGGTCGGTCGCGTGCGGCGAACCGGGTTGCGAGGAGTTGCCGTAGCTCGTGAGCACCTGCGCGCGCACGGGGTCGGCAAACTCGACGAGCGCGACGAACGTGTCGCCGAACACCGCCTTCTGCGGCGCGGCGCCTTGCGACACCGGCGCGTAGCGCATGACGCGGAACGCGCCGAGATTGCCGTCGGCGCCGTTGCCGGGGAAGTCGGCGTCGCCGATCGCGAAGCGTCGGAACGCGCCCCACGGCGCGTCGAGCGCGCCGTATTTCTGCAAGGTTTCCGCGGCGGCTTCATCGAGTTGCGCGGCGGCTCTGGCGGGATCCTTCAGCCCGCGCGGGGTGGTGAACGGCTGCGTCCAGTCCGCGGCGACCGCGAAGCCGGCGCGGTTGCTCAACGCCGGCCCGAGAAACTTTTTGGCGAACGCTTCGAAGAGCAGCGCGCCGCGGCTGTCGTTCTCCGTGCGGCGATCCCACGTGCGCAGGACAGCCGCCGCCTCGCGGGCGCGCGGCGTACCGTGCTGCGCGGCGGCGGCGATCACGTCGTCGAGCACGCGGTCGGCGAACTCGAGGTGCGTCGAGTGCTTGGCGGCGACGAACTCGTCCCACGTGACGCTCGTGTTTTCGTGCAGCATGCGCAGGGAGCTCAGGGTGCGGAACGAGAGCGAGGTGTCGGCGACGTAGGGCGGGAACGCTTTCGGGTCGAGCGTGGCTGGATACGTGCCGAGCCAGGGCGGATTGTTGGTGTTCTGCACCCAGCCGGTGGCGGGATCGGTGACCTTGGGCAGGTCCTCGTAGGGGTGGATGTCGGTCCACAGCGTGGCGGAGGTGTCGCCGGGTACGATGCCGGCCCAGGTCTTCAGGTCGCCCGAGGGACGCTTCGGCAGCGTGCCGTTGTAGAAATACATGATGTGTCCGTCGCGGTCGGCGTAGGTGATGTTGAAGGTCGGCACCTGCAGGCGCCGCAGCTGCGCCTCGTAGTCGGCGAACGAGCGGGCAAGCGCCATCTTCCAGTATTGTTCGATCAAATACGGCCGGTCGAGGGCCGCGGTGCGGATCGCCAGCGTGATGCCGTCGCGGTCCCACACGACCGGGCCGTGGATGCTCTTGCGCACGACGAGCGGCTCCTCGCGAACGCTGCCGTCGGGCTGGCGGATCCTGAGGGTTTTCGTCGTGGTTTCGAAGGGCTTCACCGCGCCGTCGAAGACGTAGCCGCCGTCCTTCAGCGTGAGACGATAGAGGTCGCTCGCGTCGATGCTGTTGACGGTCTGGGTGAAGCCGAGGAAGTCGCTGAAGACGAAGCGCAGCATGGGAAACCCGATCTGGCTGGAGCCGTAGAGGTGGATCCCCGCCGCGGGCGCGACGAGGTGCGTCTCGTAGTAAGTATACCAGTCGCCGAAGGGCAGGTGCGGGTTCATGAGCAGCAGGGACTTGCCGCTGGCGCTGCGGGCCGGGGCGATCGCCCAGGCGTTGGATTCGCGCGTGTCGTTGATCTCGCCCGCCCGTTGCGACTTCGCGGCCGCTTCGACGCGGCTCATCGAGCTGAGGTAGGCGAAGTGGACGATGCGGTGCACGTGGAGAAGCGGGTCGACGGGCGTGACGGGCAGGACGCGCCGGCGGGCGGGATCGAGCGCGTCGGGGTGGCGTTCCGCGTAGGCGTTCATGCCGTCGGCAAAGGCCGCGAGCCCGCGCTGGAACTCGGGCGATTGCGCGGCGAACCACTCCCGGGCGCGTTCCGGCGCGTCGTTGAGCTGCACCCAGCGGTCGTTGGCAATGTTGTCGGTGCCGCCGGCGAAGGTGGGCTCGGGATCCTTTTCGCCAAAAAACTCGGCGGCGCGGCCGCGGGATTCGCCGTAGAGTTTGAGCACGAGGTTCCCATGGCTCTGCATCTGCGCGTAGCCGTAGCCGAACATCACGCCCTCGAAATCGCGGGCGTAGACGTGGGCCACACCGAACTTGTCCCAGAGGATTTCGACGCCGCGGGGCGCGGCGGAGGCGAGGAGCGGACCGGCGAAGAAAGCGAGAAAGGCGAGGCGAAGGCAGCGCATGACGGGTGTGACGACGGACGGCGGTGTGATTTCGAGGCCTCGCGCATTGCTTCAAGCATGCCAGTCGCGGCGGTTTGCAGCAGTCCGGAAGCCCACCCGGCACTGATCAACCGGCAGCCGGCGGCGGCTCGCCTTCACCTTGGGCGGGGAGGACTTGGACTGAGGCATGCGGACGAGAGCCGCAATCCCGGCCGCCAACGGCTGCGCCGGCCCATTTGGGTCGGCAAACGGCTCCGGCAAAATGTGCACGCGGAAAGGCAAGGGGTGCGCAGCCGCACTGCGCATATTTTGGCACAGTGGCCCATACGCCCGCTGACCTGGGCTGACCTTTTCTTCAATGAGTGCGCATTCCCAATCCCCCGCCTTTCAAACCTGCGATGCCAATGAGGCCGTTGCATCCGTCGCTTATCGGCTCAATGAGCTGGTTGCGATCTACCCGATCACCCCGTCGTCGCCGATGGCGGAGTCGTGCGACGAGTGGGCGGCGGCCGGGAAACCCAATCTGTGGGGCGCGGTGCCGCGCGTGGTGCAGCTCCAGTCCGAGGGCGGCGTGGCCGGCGCCGTGCATGGCGGCCTGCTTGGCGGCGCGCTGACGACGACCTTCACGGCGTCGCAAGGCCTCCTGCTGATGATTCCCAATTTGTACAAGATCGCCGGCGAGCTCATGCCGTTCACGATGCACGTGAGCGCGCGCGCGCTGGCGGCGCAGGGCCTGTCGATCTTCGGCGACCAGGCCGACGTGATGGCCTGCCGCGGCACGGGTTGCGCGCTTCTTGCCTCCAACTCCGTGCAGGAAGCCCACGATCTCGCGCTCATCGCCCACGCGGCGAGCTACAAGTCCCGCCTGCCGTTCATCCACTACTTCGACGGCTTCCGCACCTCGCACGAGGTGTCCAAGATCTCCACGCTGTCCGACGACGACCTGCGCGCTGTGATTGACGAGGCGGACATCGCGGCGTTCCGGGCGCGCGCCCTCACGCCCGACAAGCCCACCCTGCGCGGCACCGCGCAGAATCCCGACGTCTATTTCCAGGGTCGTGAATCGGTGAACCGGTTTTATGACGCGCTGCCGGGCATCGTGCAGGCGACGATGGACAAGTTCGCCAGTGTCACCGGCCGCAAGTATCACCTTTACGACTACCACGGCCATCCCGAGGCGGAGCGCGTGGTGGTGCTCATGGGCAGCGGCGTCGAGACGGTGAGCGAGACGGTCGACTGGCTCGTGGCGAAGGGCGAGAAGGTCGGCGTGCTCTCGGTGCGGCTTTTCCTGCCGTTCCACGTCAAGTCGTTCGTCTCCGCGCTGCCGAAGAGCGTCAAGGCCATCGCCGTCCTCGATCGCACGAAGGAGCCGGGCAGCATCGGCGAGCCGCTTTATCTCAACGTGATCGCCGCGCTTGTCGAGGGCCGGTCTCCGATCGCGGGCTCGCCCCGCGTCGTCGGCGGCCGCTACGGCCTGGGCTCGAAGGAATTCACGCCCGGCATGGTGCGCGCCGTTTACGAAAACCTCGCCGGATGGGAGCCGCGCAATCACTTCACCATCGGCATCAACGACGACGTTACCGGCACCTCGCTCGCCTATGACGCCGATTTCGATATCGAGCCGGCCGACGTGCGCCGCTGCGTGTTCGTGGGTCTCGGCGCCGACGGCACGGTCGGGGCGAACAAGAATTCGATCAAGATCATCGGCGAGCAGACGCCGAACTACGCCCAGGGCTACTTCGTCTACGACTCGAAGAAATCGGGCTCGGTCACGACCTCGCACCTGCGCTTCGGCCCGCGTCCGATCAAGGCACCCTATCTGATCCGTTCAGCAAATTTCGTCGCCTGCAGCCAGTTCAACTTTGTCGGCCGCACCAACGTGCTCGGCTACGCCAGCACGGGCGCGACCGTGCTGCTTAATTCGCCCCATTCGCCGGAGGAGACCTGGAAGAAGCTTCCCCGCGACTGGCAGGAGACACTCATCGCGAAGAAACTCCGGCTCTTCGTCATCGATGCCACCAAGGTCGCCCAGGAGGCCGGCATGGGCCGCCGCACCAACACGGTGCTGCAGACCTGCTTCTTTGCCCTCTCCGGCGTCCTGCCGCGCGACGAAGCGATCGCCCAGATCAAATACACGATCAAGAAGACCTACGGTCGCAAGGGCGACGCGGTCGTTAAAATGAACTACGCCGCGGTCGACGCCGCGCTCGCCGGCCTCTTCGAAGTCGCGATCCCCGCCGCGCCCGATGCCGACGCGATCGTCACCGTCCCGCCGCGCTACGAGAAGGCGCCCGAGTTCGTCCAAAAAATCACCGCGCGCCTCCTCGCCGAGGAGGGCGATCTGCTGCCGGTGAGCGCCATTCCGCTGGACGGCTGCTGGCCGACCGCCACGAGCCAATACGAGAAGCGCAACATCGCGCTCGAGATCCCGGTGTGGGATTCGTCGATCTGCATCCAGTGCAACAAGTGCGCGCTCATCTGCCCGCACGCCGCGATCCGCGCGAAGTTCTTCTCGCCCGACGAACTCAAGAACGCGCCCGAGACGTTCAAGTCCGCGCCGTTCCGCTCCAACGAGTTTCCCGGCCAGCGCTACACGATCCAGGTTGCACCCGAGGATTGCACGGGCTGCTCGCTGTGCGTGCAGGTGTGCCCGGCGAAGGACAAGACCAATCCGAAGCACAAGGCGATCGACATGGTGCCGCAGCCGCCGCTGCTCGCCGCCGAGCGCGCCAACTGGGACTTCTTCCTCGATCTGCCGGACCCCGACCGCTCGCGTCTGGAGGTCACGGTGAAGGGCACGCAGTTCATGCAGCCGCTCATCGAGTTCTCCGGTGCGTGCGCCGGCTGCGGCGAGACGCCCTACCTGAAGCTGCTCACCCAGATGTTCGGCGACCGCCTCGTGATCGCCAACGCCACGGGCTGCTCCTCGATCTATGGCGGCAACCTGCCGACCACGCCGTATTGCCATAACCGCGACGGCCGCGGGCCGGCGTGGGCCAACTCGCTCTTCGAGGACAATGCCGAGTTCGGCCTCGGCCTGCGTTGCGCGCTTGATCGCCACGCGCAGGCGGCGAACGACCTGGTGAAGCTCCTCGCGCCGCAGCTCGGCGACGAGTTCGTGCAGGAGATCCTCCTTGCCGACCAGTCCACGGAAGCGGGTATCGCCGACCAGCGGGCGCGCGTGCTCGCGCTGCAGGCGAAGCTTGATACGCTCCGCGGCGAACCCGCGGCCGCGAAACTCGCCGCGCTCGCCGACCACCTTGTGCGCAAGACCCTCTGGATTGTCGGCGGCGACGGCTGGGCCTACGACATCGGCTACGGCGGCCTCGACCACGTGCTCGCCAGCGGCGCCAACGTGAAGGTGCTCGTCCTCGACACCGAGGTTTACTCGAACACCGGCGGCCAGGCGTCGAAAGCCACGCCGCTCGCTGCGGTCGCGAAATTCGCCGCCGGCGGCAAGGCAACGGCGAAGAAGGATCTCGCGCTTATCGCCGCCCAGTATGGCCACATCTACGTCGCGAAGGTCGCCATGGGCGCGAAGGATTCGCAGACCGTGCAGGCGATCCGCGAAGCCGAGGCGTATCCCGGCCCGGCGCTGATCATCGCCTACAGCCACTGCATCGCGCACGGCTTCCCGCTGCACCTCGGCACGGAGCAGCAGAAGCTCGCCGTCGACTCCGGTTACTGGCCGCTCTTCCGCTACGATCCGCGCCTGGCGCAGGCGGGCGCGCCGGCCTTCAAGCTCGATTCCGCGGCGCCGAAGACCGAGGTCGCCAAGTTCATGGCGAACGAGACCCGCTTCGGCATGTTGAAAAACATCGCCCCGGAGCGCGCCGACGAACTGGCATCGCAGGCCCAGGCCGAGGTCCGGCGTCACTACGCGTTCTATGAGAAACTCGCGAGCAACGGGCATGCGGCGGCAGACAAGGCCAAGCCCGCCACGCCCGCGCCCGCCGCCGCGCCGGCGGCCGCTGCTCCCGCAACCCCCGGCGTGAAATCATAGCGAGCCGTCACGAATTGCGGAGTGCGGATTGCGGACTGCGGAATGAACACGACCGGGCACTGACTCCCATTCCGCAATCCGAATTCCGCACTCCGCGTTCCCCTTCATCCCCATGAAACTCACGACCACCTATCTCGGCCTGAAGCTCAAGAATCCGCTCATCGTCGGAGCTTCGCCGTTCTGCGACAACCTCACGATCTGCCGCGAACTCGAGGCCGCGGGCGCATCGGCGATTGTGATGCATTCGCTCTTCGAGGAGCAGCTGGATGCCGAATCGCGTGCTTTCGTGGCGAATACGGAGGGCGCGGCCGAGAGCTTCTCCGAGGCCGCGTCGTTCTTTCCCCGCTACGAGGAATACCACCTCGGCCCCATCCAATACATCCGCCGGCTCACCCGCCTGCGGAAGCTCGTGGAGATCCCGATCATCGCCTCCCTCAACGGGCGCAATCTCGGCACGTGGGTGAGCTACGCGCAGCAGATGGAGGATGCCGGCGCCTCGGCGATCGAGCTGAACATGTATCAGCTCGTGACGAGCCCGGTCGTCGCAGGCGACCAGGTCGAGGCCGACATGCTGCGCATCGTGCGTTCCGTCGTATCCTCGGTGAAAATACCCGTGGCGGTGAAGCTCTCGCCGTATCACACCGCCCTCGCGCAGTTCGCCCGGACGCTCGAAAACGCCGGCGTGGCGGGCCTCGTCCTCTTCAACCGGTTTTACCAGCCGGATTTCAATATCGATGACCTCGAGGTCGTCCCGCAGTTGAAGCTCTCCGATCCGTCCGAGCTGCTGCCGCGCCTGCGCTGGCTGTCGATTCTCTCGCCGCACTTCGAGGGTTCGCTCTCGTGCAGCGGCGGCGTGCACCGCGCGGAGGATGTGATCAAGGCGATCCTGGCCGGCGCGCACTCGGTGCAGCTCGTCTCCGTGCTGCTCAAGCAAGGCCCCGCGTATGTGGCGACCCTGCTCGAGGGCCTGTATGCCTGGATGGTCGAGCACGACTACGCCAGCGTCGACGAATTCCGCGGCGCGATGAACCTCAGCCGCTGCCCCGACGCCGCGGCGCACGAGCGCGCCAACTACATCCGCATCCTGCAGAGCTGGAAGGTCTGACCGCCGCGCCGCGGCGGAAAGTCCGAAGCGCGAATTCCATACCGAGGCCGCTGGCCGACAGTCCGCCAATCCGAAACAAAGCCAAATGAGCGAAGCCCGAATGTTCGGACTTCGGATTTAGGACTTCCGCCGCAGGCGGTCAGGCTTCGCCCAGATGGTGCCGCAGCAGCGAGCGCAGCGCTTCGGGGTCGCGCACCGCGACCGTGGAGCCGTGCACACCGATGAAGCCCTGCTCACGAAAACGCGCGAGCGTGCGTGAGAGCGTTTCCGCGGTCGTGCCGAGCTCGGCCGCGAGCACGCGCTTCGTGCGTCCGAGCGGCACCTCGATCGGCACCGCCGCGCCGGCCGGGCAGCGTTTCGCGAGCCAGTTCGCCAGACGTGTTTCGACATCCTTGAGCGTGAGGTCGTCGAGCAGACCCACCAGCACGCGCAGGTGCTGGCTCATCGAGCCGAGCATCCGCAGCGCGAGATCGGGGCGCTTGGCGACGAGCGCGAGGACCTCGGCTTTGGGCAACAGCAGCACCGTGCTCGGCTCGACGGCGCGCGCGTTGGCCGGGTAACCGGTGGGGGAGGCGAGCGCGGCCTCGGCGAGCGACTCGCCCATGCGGAAGACATGGATCACCTGCTCCTTGCCGGCGGCATTGACGCGATGCACGTTGATCGCGCCGCGCTGCACGACGTAGAAGCCGATCGCCGGCTCGCTTTCGCGAAACAGGTATTCGTCCTTCGCGACGGAGCGGGTTTGCACGAGCGCGGCGATCTCCTGCAGGTCGGCTTCCGACAAGCCGGCGAAGAGCTGGCAGTTGCGCAACGACATCGCGAGCGCGGCGAGGCGCAGCGATTCGACATTGGAGGAACGGGCGCTCGGGGTGGTGTGCGGCATCGCCCGCCAACAAAGACGCCTCCACGCCGTCCGGCCAGCGGATTTCCGAGCCCTCCGGGCCGGATGCCGACTACGCTTCCGCCCGGACTCAGTCCGTCGTGAGGACGAGCTTGCCGATGTGTTCGCTGCTTTCCATGAGCCGGTGGGCCTCGGCCGCGGCCTCGAGCGGGAACGTGCGAAACACCGTCGGGCGGTACTTGCCGGCGGCGATGAGCGGCCAAATGTGGCGCTCCACCTCGCCCGCGAGCGCCGTCTTGAACGCGCTCTCACGGCTGCGCAGCGTGCTGCCCGTGATCGTGAGCCGGCGCGTCATCACTTGCAGCGCGTTGAACTCGGTCTTCGCCCCTTTCATCGCCGCGATGAACACGAGCCGTCCGTCCGGACGCAGCACGCGGAGGTTTTTCGCCACGTAGTCGCCGCCCACCATGTCGAGGATCACGTCCACCCCGTCGGCCTTGAGCACGGTTTCGAAGTCCTCGCGCCGATAATTGATCGCGCGCTCCGCGCCCGCCGCCTCGCAAGCCCGGCACTTGTCGTCACTGCCGGCGGTCGCCACCACGCGCGCGCCGAGCGCATGCGCCAGCTGGATCGCCGCCAGGCCGATGCCGCTGGTGCCGCCGTGCACGAGGAGACGTTCGCCCGCCTGCAGGCGTCCGCGTTGAAACACGTTGCTCCACACGGTGAATACAGCCTCTGGCAGCGACGCGGCCTCGGTGAAGCTCCACCCCGCCGGCACCGGCAGGCAGTGCCCCGCCTCGACTGCCACCTGCGCGGCGTAGCCGCCGCCGGCCAGCAGTGCGCAGACGGCGTCGCCGGGTTTCCAGCGCTGCACCGCTGCTCCGCACGCCTCGACGACGCCCGCCACCTCCAGTCCGGGGATGTCCGGCGGCACGTTCGACGGGGCGGGATAATGTCCCTGGCGCTGCAACACGTCGGCGCGGTTCACACCGGCGGCCTTCACACGGATGAGCACCTGCGTTGTGTCGATGGCTGGCGTCGGCCGCTCGGCCAGCGCGAGCACGTCGGCGGCGCCGGGTTGGGGGATCACGATGGCTTTCATCTTGCGCGGGCAGTTGAACGCGTCGCCGTCGGCGAACGCAAGCGCGCGGGGGCGCCGGTCGCTCGACCGTGAAAGATTCCCCGCAAGCGCGAGGCGGACCCGCCGAAGAGGTCGCCAACGCCGGGAGTGCCGTGTAGCGTGGTGGCATGCGAATTCTGGTGATCGGCGCGTCCCACGGCATCGGCCTCGCCACCACGCGCAAGGCCCTCGCGGAGGGTCACGTGGTGACCGCGTTTGTCCGGCCGTCGTCGAAAATGACCCTCGTCAGTCCGCGACTCGCGGTCTGGCGCGGCGACATCCTCGACGAGTCGCACCTCGAGCCGGCAGTGGCGGCGTGCGAAGCCGTCGCGATCACCCTCGGCGTGCCACCCAGCCGAAAACCCATCACGCTGTTTTCGGAGTTCACCCGGCATCTGCTCGCGGTGCTGTGGCGCACGGGCCCGCGTCGCGTGCTGGCGGTCAGCGGCATCGGCGCCGGCGACTCCCGCGGCCACGGCGGTTTTTTCTACGACCGCATCGTGCAGCCGCTGTTGTTGTCGAGCAACTACGCCGACAAGGAGCGCATGGAAGACCGGTTGCGCGGTTGGGGCGGCGACTGGCTCGTGGTCCGGCCGGGATTTCTCACCAATGGACCCGAGACCGGCCGCTTCGACGTCCTGACGGACATGACCGGCGTGAAGGCAGGCAAGATCTCCCGGGCGGATGTGGCGCGTTTTCTCGTGCAGGAGATGGTGGCACCCACGCGGCGCGCGCAAACCGTGTTGCTCACCGCCCCGCGGTGAGGCATCGGGAAGGCCTGACGCATGCCCGAACTGCCCGACATCACGGTCTATCTCGAGTCGCTGGAGCGGCGCGTGTCGGGTCAGGTGCTTGAGCGCGTGCGCGTGACGAGTCCGTTCCTGCTGCGCACGGCGATGCCGCCGCTCTCCACGGTGCACGGCAAAAAAGTCGTCGCGTTGCGGCGCCTCGGAAAGCGGATCGCCCTCGGCCTCGAGGGCGATCTCTGGCTCGTCCTGCACCTCATGATCGCGGGCCGCCTGCACTGGCGCGAGCCGGGCGCGAAACCCGCCGGGCGCATCGGGCTGGCCGCCTTCGATTTTTCCAACGGCACGCTCGTGCTCACCGAGGCCGGCACGAAGAAACGCGCCTCGTTGCACCTCCTGCAGGGCGAGGCTGCGCTTGCGGCGCACGATCCCGGCGGCATCGACGTGCTCGCGGGCACGACCGACGCCTTCGCCGCCGCGCTCACGCGCGATAACCACACGTTGAAGCGCGCGCTCACCGATCCGCGGCTTTTCAGCGGCATCGGCAACGCCTACTCCGACGAGATTCTTCACGCGGCGAAACTCTCGCCGGTGAAGCTCACGCAGAAGCTCACTCGCGAGGAAATCGCGCGCCTGCACGCCGCCGCGCGCGACACGCTGCTCCGCTGGACCGGCCTGTTGCGGCGCGAGACCGGCGCGGATTTTCCGGAGAATGTGACCGCGTTTCGCCCCGAGATGGCGGTGCATGGCAAGTTCGGCCAGCCGTGCCCGGTGTGTGGCGCACGGGTGCAGCGTATCCGTTATGCGGATAACGAAACCAACTACTGTCCCGGCTGCCAGACGGGCGGCAAGCTCCTCGCCGACCGCAGCCTGTCGCGTCTCCTGAAGAGCGACTGGCCCGCCACCCCCGAAGCGCTCGAGGAGCTGACGCGCCGCTGAGCCACCGGCGGCCCCCGCCGGAATTAGCAGTTGTCCCGACGCGCGCTTCGGCGTCTAGTGCCCGCGTTCCGCTTCGCCGTGCATCCGAATCTCCGCGCGTGTCTGATCATCCTGGCGTTGCCGCTGGTCGCGATTCTCCTGACCTCGGCGAGCCTTTGGAAAGCCGAAGTCTCCGTTCGCGAAGCGGTGCGGCGCCAGGATCCCGCCCTGGCCCCGGCCGAACTCGCCGCGATCACGGTGGCTTCGCTCGACCGGCGCGGCGCCTTCGTTTCGCGCGAGCTGCCAACGCTCTACGCGCGCATCCGGTTCGTGCATCACGCGACGCTCGCCACCTGTGCGCTTGGGCTCGCTCTCGTGGGCGGGATCTTTCTTGCGGGCCGCATCACCCGCAACCGCCGCGATCTCCTGCTGCGCCTTTTCCGCCCCGGCCTCTACCTCACGCTCGGTTTCGTGGCGCTCCTCACTGCCGCGCAGGCGGTCGAACTCGCCTGCGCGCTCTCCTTTTTCGAGGCGATCTTCTTCGGACGCGTGCACGTTGTCTTTGCCCTCGGGCTGGCGCTCGGCGGCGCACTGGCCTTCTGCGCGGTCGTCGGAGCGATGTTCTCGATGCTGCGTCCCGTCGAGTTTCGCGTGCCCGGCCGGCGAGCGCGCCCGGGGGAACACCCACATCTGTGGGCGGTGGTGAACGACGTCTGCCGGCAACTCGCGACCCGGCCGCCCGATCACATCGTCCTCGGCCTCGAGCCGACGTTCTACGTGACGGAGAGCGAGGTGACGGTGGGGACGGGCGCGGGGGCCGAACGGATCGCGGGGCGGACGCTCCACGTGTCGCTCAGCCTGTGCCGGCTTCTCTCGCTCCCGGAGTTGCTGGCGATCGTCGGCCACGAGATGGCGCATTTCATCGGCGCGGACACGGCGTTTTCGCAGCGCTTTTTTCCGGTCTATCGCGCCACGCACGCCGCCCTCGTGAAGCTCGGCGGGGATGCGGGCAACGTCGGCGTGGCGTTCGCGCGCATGCCCGCGCTTTCGCTCCTCGGCTTTTTCCTGGAAGCCTTTGCGACCTCGGAGAAAAACCTGTCGCGCGGGCGCGAGATGGAGGCCGACGCCGTCGGCGCGACGGTCGCGGGCCCGCTCGCCCTCGCCACCGCGCTCGTCAAGGTCCACGCGTGTGCCCCGCTGTGGGGCGACCTCGTCAAAGGCGTGCGCTTCCGCGTCGCGGAGCTGTGCGCGGCGGACAACCTCGCGGTGCCTTTCGCGCAGCAGGCCGCAGCGTTGTCCGCGGAGGCGTTCCCCTGGCTTTGTCAGAACGAGATCGCGCACCCCATCGATTCGCATCCGCCGCTCGCGACGCGCCTGGCCGCGCTGCGGGTCGACCGCCCCGCGCTGGCGCCGGCGC
>DASWVO010000001.1:0-4856 GCA_036406235.1 Opitutaceae bacterium | reverse complement strand
ACAAGGACTTCCGCCTTGCGCCGGGCATGCCGAAGATGGATTACGAGTCGGGCGACGACTTTCACATGGACTACGTCGTCGGAAAGCACTTCGGGCCGTGGGCGGTGGGCCTGGCCGGCTACTACCTGACGCAGACCGAGAACGACAAGCTGGAAGGCGAGACGCTGCCGGAGGTGCCGGGCGTGTGGTCGCGCGGACGCAAGGGCCAGGTGTTCGCGATCGGCCCGAGCGTGAGCTACACGAACAAGAACGGCACGATGTTCATCGCGCAGTGGCAGCACGAGATCGAGGCCGAGAACCGCTTCCGCGGCGACAAGGCGTTGTTCAAGCTGGTGCTGCCGTTCTGAGTGTGCAGTTTCGCTCCCTCCCCTTCAAGGGGAGGGTTGGGGTGGGGATGGGTTAGGCAAACGTAACCGGAAACCCATCCCCCTCCAAACCAGGAGTCTCGGCTGAGCCTCGCCGCTCCACAGGCGGCGAGCAGTGCTCGCCGAAACCCCTGTTCCGCCCCCCCTTGAAGGGGGAGGAACACGGTGCCCGAGCAGATTTCAGGTATCCAAATGCCCGGTGATTAATCGATGCGATACACGGTGAGGTGATCGGTGCCGGACTCCGGCGCCCACACCTCGCCTTTCCGGCCGAGGATCTGGCGGACCGCGGCGTTCGATTCGGGCGAGGGGAAGGACTCGAAGTGCTCGCTTGCGGGGTCGAAGCGGTGCATCGCGTTCGCGCCGAAGTCGCTGACCCACACGTGGTCGCGCTCGTCGACGTATACCGCGTAGGGCTTGGGGCCTTCGCCGGGCACTCGCCACGCGCGCCATTCCTTCGCCTTCGGGTCGAAGCGCGAGAGCTGCCCCGACTGCCACTCGCTGACCCAGATCCGGCCCTTCGAGTCGGACCACACGCGCCGCGCGCCCTGGCCCGGCGTCGGCGGCTCGATGATTTCGGCCTTGCCGCTCGCGGTGTCTATGCGCGCGATGTGGCTGCCGGCGAGCGAGGCGTAGTAGATCTCGCCGCCCGGCGTGGCGGTGATGCCGTAGGGGCCGCGGCCGCGCGGGGCGTCGAACACCTGCACTGCGCCGGTCTTGGGATCGAGCCGCCCGTAGATGCCGGACTGGCCGGTGAACCACAGGACGCCCCTGCCGTCGAAGGCGGCGGTGTTGAGATTCGCGTAACCGCCCTCCGGCAGCGGATAGCGCGCGACCTCGAAGGACTTGGGATCGACGCGGACGATCGCATTCAGCCCGCTGTCGGTGATCCACGGCGCGCCGTCCGGGCCGACGATCACGCCGTGCGGCGCGGAGCCGCGGCCGAGCGGGATGTGGCGCGTCTTGCCGGTGGCCGGGTCGAGCACCCCGAGCGCCCCATGACGCTGCGCCGTGTACCACACCGGCCCGCCGGGTTCGGGGGCGGGCGCGACGTCGTGCGGGTGGGCGCCTTCCGGCACGCGGAAACGCTCGACCGTCACTCCGGCGCTGGCCGATGTCGATACGACGCAGGTCAGCGCAAGGATCCAGACCTTCCATCGCATCGCAATTCCTCCGCCGGGTTCATGCGGAGAGGGTGCGGCCGATGCAGCGATCGGGCCATTCCATCGGCCGGCCCCCGTGACCGCTCATGGGTCACGTATAGCACAGCGGTGCCGCGGCTGCGGTGCGTTTCGGGCGATACCGAGGTCCAGCTCGACCTTCGCGGCGAGCGAATTGGCGATGAAGCAGCGCTTGTGGGCGCTGTTCACGGCCGAGGTGGCGACGACCGGTTTGCCGCGCGGCGTTGTTGGCCGGCGTCACGGCATCGTGTGATCGATGAGGCGCCTCTTCAGCGTGCGACGCCTTGTTGCGCGATCGGCCTCCAGGTCCGACCGCCATCGCCGGAGAGATAGACGTCACGCTTGAAAGTCGCGAACGCCAGCTCGCTCGGCCGGATCGGATTCTGCGCGATGTAGGCCACCGCATCCTGCGACATGGCCGGAAGGGCGATCGCCTCGGCTTGCCCGCCGGCCAGCGCAATGCGCGTCAGCGTGGCCCGTCCGGCATAGCCGCCGACCCACAGGTGTGCGCCATCGAGATCGAAGAACACGGACAGGCTCTGGCCCTCCGTTACGGGTGCGAAGCGTCCGCCGGCGTCCCGCGAAAGGAACGCGCCGGCACCGGTGGCGACGGCCACGGTATCGGGTTCGCGCGGATGCGCGGCGATGGCAGCGGGCTCGCCCCGCAGGCCCGTTGCGGCAGCGCGGGCCCAGGCAAGTCCGTCGTTGGTCGTGTGGTAATAGCCGGGCGCGGGCATGCGCGAGTTGGGGGCTGCGTTGTACACAAACACGGCATCGGTGTCGAAGCCGGTCGCAAGCAGGTGGAAGTCCGCCTCGCCTTCCATGCCGAGCCGCTGCCACGTCTTGCCGCCGTCCGCGCTCTTCATGAGGCCGAACGGATTGGTCAGGCCGGATCCCCGTGCCGGGTGGCCGCTGGTGTAGAAGTGGCGCCTGGTTGTCCCGAAACCCATGTAGTCGTGCAGCGGACCGGGCGCCTTCGACCACTTGCCGTCCCGATACACCGCCAGCCCGTCATGGCTAGGCACGTAGATTGCGGCCCCGTCCGCGCTGAAGGCGAGTCCGTGCACGTGGTGCAGGACGACGGTTTCCGCTGCCCCGGGCGCGGGCGCCGTCAGCGCCATGCCGACGATCGCGAGTGCTGCAACGAATTTCTTCATGTGTGTTTCTCCTTTCCGAA
The DNA here is from genome assembly GCA_036406235.1 of Opitutaceae bacterium. GTDB lineage: Bacteria > Verrucomicrobiota > Verrucomicrobiia > Opitutales > Opitutaceae > DASWVO01. The sequence goes on along the minus strand of DASWVO010000001.1, from coordinate 2,133 downwards.
GCGACCACCGGAGGCGGTCACGGAAACATCGCCATCTTCCTCCGGGCCGGCGGCGCTCACCGGTCCGCCGGTCATTTCACGGCCGTCACGACATAGTCCTTGCCGTCCTTCACGAACTCGAATTCCACTTTATTGCCGTCGGCGAGTTTGTCGAACAGCATCTTGTCCTTGATGCGGAAGCGCATGCTCATTGCCGGCCAGTCGAGGCTCTTGACCGCTTCGTGGGCGAACGTCACCGTGCCGGCGGCGGGGTCCAGCGTCTTGACGACGCCGACGGTCTTGTGGGTCGTCGTCGCAGCGGTGGACGGCTTGCCCATGTCCATGTTTTTCATGTCCATGCCTTTCATGTCATCCATTTTCTGCTGCGCGAAGGCGCTGCCGGCGAGCATCAGCGTGGCGGCCAGAGGGACGAAAATCGCTTTCTTCATGAGTTGCTGTCCTTTTGAAGGTTTGGCTGGAAGGAGGGGCCGATCGATTCGGCCCCGGTCTTGCTGGAGCTTCGGGTTGAGGATCGCAGGTCCGTGGGGAGATCGTTCACGTCGGGGCCACTTGGTCGCGCGCTCTCCGGTCGAGCTCGCACCGCCGCATCAGCAGATAGGCGGCGGGGATCACGAGCATCGCCGGCAGCGGCGCGCAGTGAAACGAGTCGGAAAACATCGGGACTCCAGACAGGAAGACGAATCGGCTCGGGAAGCATCCCTGTGCCGGCGCGTCGCAACGCGCAGGCACGGACGAGCGGAACCGCGGCGCCGGATCGAACGCTCGGGTCGTCAGCGCCGCGGGGTCTGGAGGATCAAATGCGGAAACAGCAGTGCAGGATCGCGTGCGGCGGCGAGGCTGCGAGGATACGGGTCGAGGCGGCTGCGGAGCGGGGCGGACCCGCCGGTCCCGCCGACAAGGGCAGGACATAAAGAGGCGTCAGCAGTACCGCGGGCAGCGTCGGGGTCTGCGTCTGATCGCTCTGCTGGCCGAAATGGAAGTGTTCGATGCAGAGGTTGGGCTGCTCCGGGTCGGGCTGGCCCATCTCGGGGCAGCCGGGCGCCATGTCCCCGATCGGCGTCCCGACCCCGGCGCTTTCCATCACCGGCATCGCCGCCCCTGCGCCGACCGCTGCCAATGACAGCTGCGGGCACGCGTAAGCGGCGATCGCCAACTGCGCGAACAACAGAATGCCGATCAGCAGCCGGCAGAGCGATCGGTTGGCGCGTCGGATCAAGGCTGGTAGTAATGCACGGCCTCCACTCCGACCCCGGAAGCGTCGCCGAGTTTGCGGATGGTGAAGGCGCGGGTGGGCACGGAAACGGTCGGCCTGAACTCTGTTTGAAGGTCCGGAGTCTAGCGCTTGTGCGCTCGGGCGTCTATCCGGGGCGGGGGCGCTGGGCGGACGCGGTCGGTTCGTGCCGAAGGCTCGACGCATCGCCCCGTCCGACGAGGCGGCGTTCCGGTTTAGTTCGCGTGACGCGTGTTCTACATTGCAACAAGAGGGACATGGCATTGTTATAGCGAAGGGGGGCGCCCATGGCGGAAAACGCGCCGGGGGGCGGCGCAGCAGACGATCGGCGCAGCGCGCTCGATGCGGCCTTTGACGAAGTCCTGGCGGCCGAGCGTGCGGCGGAGGAGGCGGTGGCGGCCTGCGGTGCCGAGGCCGAACGGCGTCTGGCCGAAGCGGAGGCGGCCGTGGAAGGCTTGGCCGCGCGGGCCGCGACGCGGCGCCGGTTGTGGCGCGAGCGGCATGCCGCGGCAGTTGCGCGGAAGATCGCCGAGGTGCAGCGGCAGACCGCGGAAGCGGAGGAGCCGGTCGCGCTCGACGCTCAGGCACGGGCGCGGCTGGCGAGCGCGGTCGAGCGGCTGGCCGACGAACTCCTTGGCGCGGCGGCGAAAGGCCGCTAGCGGGCCGGGAAGGTGCCCGGATAGGGGGCGACGTGGAATATGCGCAGGCGCGGATGCAGAGCCGATACGGCGCACGGGCCGACGAGGCGCTGTGGTTGAGGCTGGGCGGGCAGACCAGTCTCGACGGCTATCTCGGCGCGGCGCGATCCACCTCTTTGGCCCGCTGGCTGCGCGGAATCGGCGATGGCGCCGACTTTCACGGGATCGAACCGGCTTTGCGCCAGTGCTGGCGCGAGACGGTCG